>NZ_JBEYWX010000020.1:0-141808 GCF_040644655.1 Streptomyces sp. NPDC046931 | reverse complement strand
AGAAAGTCGCGCAGGGAGGCGGTCTCCAGCAGCCAGTCCACCATCGGCATCACCCGGTGGTTCTCGGCCCCCTGAGGGCGCATCGCCACGACGAGGAGCCTTCGCAGGGCTGGCAGTTCACCTCCTCCCACGGACTGGTCCTGCTGCTTCTTCTGCTGGTCGTCGGGCAGGGCCCGATCCGGCGGGTGCTGGCGGCGCCCGTGATGCAGAGCTGGATGACCGTGTTCCTCGCGGTGGTCGTCCAGGCCCTGCCCTTCCTCGTCCTCGGGGTCCTGCTGTCGGCGGCCCTCGCGGTGTTCGTCCCGCCCTCGTTCTTCGCCCGCGCCCTGCCGAAGCGGCCCGCCCTCGCCGTGCCGGTCGCCGGGATGGCCGGGGCGGTCCTGCCCGGCTGCGAATGCGCCTCGGTGCCGGTCGCGGGGGCGCTGGTGCGCCGGGGTGTCACGCCCGCCGCGGCGCTGGCCTTCCTGCTGTCCGCCCCCGCGATCAACCCGATCGTGCTGACCGCCACCGCCGTGGCGTTCCCGCGCAACCCCGAGATGGTCCTCGCCCGGTTCGCGGCGAGCCTGCTGGTGGCGTGCGCGATGGGCTGGATATGGCAGCGGCTGGGTCGCACCGACTGGCTGAAGCCGCCGGTCCGCGCGTCCTACGAGGGGCGGAGCAAGGGAGCCGCGTTCTGGGGGTCCGTACGGCACGACGTGATGCACGCGGGCGGCTTCCTGGTCGTCGGCGCCATGGCCGCGGCCACCCTCAAGGCCGTGGCGCCGGCGAGCTGGCTGCGGACGGCGGCGGGCAACCCGGTGGTGGCGATCCTGGCGCTCTCGGTCCTGGCGGTGCTGCTGTCGATCTGTTCCGAGGCGGACGCGTTCGTCGCCGCGTCGCTGTCCCAGTTCTCGCTCACCGCCCGGCTGGCGTTCCTCGTGGTGGGACCGATGATCGACCTGAAGCTGTTCGCGATGCAGGCGGGCACCTTCGGACGCTCCTTCGCCCTGCGGTTCGCGCCCGCCACCTTCGCGCTGGCGATCCTGGTGTCGGTGCCGGCCGGGGCGGTGCTGCTGTGAACCGTCAGGCGCAAGCGGCCGTGCTGTTCCTGGTCGGCGGGGCCATGCTGCACGCCGGCACGACCTCCCTGTACCTGCGTTACGTCAAGGCGGGGCTCCAGCCGTTGCTGCTCGCCGCCGGGGCCGTCCTGATCGTGGCCGCGCTCGCGACGGTCTGGTACGAACTGCGCCGGCCGCGGCCGGTCCCGCGCCCTCGGGACGGGGGAGAGCCGCACGACCCCGTCCTCGGCGGTCCCGACAGCGGCCACGATGACCCCGACGGCGGCCCCGACGGCCGCCCCGACGGCGGCCACGGCCACGGCGACGGCCAGGATCACGGCCACGGCCACCGCGAGCCGCGGATCTCCTGGCTGCTCGTACTGCCGCTGTTCGCTCTGATCCTGGTCGCCCCGCCCGCACTCGGCTCGTACAGCGCCCTGCGCGCCGGAACCGCGCTCCAGCCTCCGCTGGCCTCCCCGGCTCTGCCGTCCGGTGGTGACCCGGTCCCGCTCAGTCTGGTGGACTACGCGGGCCGCGCGGCGTACGGCCACGGACACTCCCTCGGCAACCGCAAGGTGGAGATCACCGGGTTTGTGGCGCTCGACCACGGCGGTGCCCCGTATCTCGTCCGCATGGCCCTCAACTGCTGCGCCGCCGACGCCCAGCCGGTCAAGGTCGGCCTGTCCGGAAAGCTGCCGCCCGTCCTCCAGCCCGACTCCTGGCTCCAGGTCACCGGCACCTACACCGCCCGGCGCGCCAAAGACCCCGTCAACGGCGGCATCATCCCGTTCCTCGACGTCATCGAGGCCAAGCCGGTCCCGACGCCGAAGGACCCCTACGACGAGAGCTGGAACCAGTGAGGCCGGCGGCCGTGGCGCCCGGTCCTTGAGGTGAGCGGCCGGTTCAGGCCGCGGATGTCCGTACTCCGTCCAGGGCCACGGTCAGGACCCGGCCCCGCTGGGCGTCGTCCACGAAGTTCGTCGCGGTGATCCCGGCGACCATCCGGAGCAGGTCGTCGAAGCTCAGGTCCGTGCGGGCCTCGCCCGCTTTCTGAGCCCGCTCGAACAACGGGCCGCCCGCCTGGTACATGGACTCCCGGCAGGCGAGGAAGATGTCCGACTCGTCGTCCATCGCCTCGCGGATGGCCCGCTTGGTGACGGTGTAGTCCACGAACCGGCGCAGCCAGGAGGTGAGCGCCTCCCACGGTTCGCGGTCCGCCACCTGTCTGGCCAACCGGCACAGGTCGTTCACCTCGCCCGCGTACACGCTCTCGAAGAGATGCCGGCGGGTCGGGAAGTTGCGGTAGAGCGTGCCGATGCCGACGCCGGCGCGGCGGGCGATGTCCTCCAGTGACGCCTCCGCGCCGTTCTCCGCGAACGCCTCGCGTGCGGCGGTGATCAGGGCGTCGTAGTTGCGGGCGGCGTCTTTCCGGTGCGGCCGCTGGGCCGCCACGATCTCGCTGACGGGGAACGGCTGAGCCGTCACTGCGGCCTCCCTGTACGGAACCGGGTTGAAGCGGAGGAGTGCCTCCGTTACAGTGGAGGCGTACCTCCACTTTAGCAGTCGGGGAGCGTTCGGCCTGGACGCGTGCGGCCGCACGCGTCGCCGACGCCCTCGTATCCCTCGATCCGACGCCGGGCCCGCTCAGCCCGCGGCCGCCCGGCCCCCGTCCGCTCGCGACCGCACCCGCGGTCGTCGGCGTGCCCCGCGCCGCCCCGCGGCGCGACCGAGTCCGTACGACCGCGGCCCGACGACCTCGGCCGCACCCTGCCCGGAGAGGCTTTTCGATGCCACGGAAGTCCACCCGTCTCACCTTCGCCGTCCTGGCGACCGGTGCGGGCGTGTTCTCCATGTTGCAGTCCCTGATCGCACCGGCCCTGCCGACCGTTCAGCACGCGCTGCACGCCTCACAGTCCACCGCCACCTGGGTGATGACGGCGTATCTGCTGTCCGCCTCGGTGTTCACGCCGATCCTCGGCCGGATCGGCGACCTCGTCGGCAGGAAGCGCACGCTCGTCGCCGTGCTGCTGACCGTGCTGGCCGGGTGTCTGCTGGCCGCGCTCGCGCCGAACATCGGCGTACTGATCGTCGCCCGGGTGGTCCAGGGCGCCGGCGGCGCCCTGTTCCCGCTGTCCTTCGGCATCATCCGCGACGAGTTCGCCCCGCACGAGGTCAGCGGCAGCATCAGCAACCTGTCCGCCGTCATCGCCGCCGGAGGCGGCGTGGGCATCGTGGCGGCGGGCCCCATCGTCTCCGCGCTCGACTACCGCTGGCTGTTCTGGATACCGGTCGCCGTCGTCGCCGTCACCACCATGATCGCCCTGCGCTATGTGCCCGAGTCGCCGCGCCGGAGCGAGGGCCGCGTCAACTGGTCCGCCGCCGCGCTGCTTTCGGCCTGGCTGGTGTCCCTGCTGCTGCCGATCAGCCAGGCCGGCCAGTGGGGCTGGGGCTCGGCCCGGGTGATCGGTCTGCTCCTAGCGGCGGTGGTGCTCTTCGCGCTGTGGCTGTTCTCCGAGGCACGCTCCCGCGGCCCGCTGATCGACCTGCGCGTCATGAGGCTGCCCGCCGTGTGGACCACGAACGCCGCCGCACTGCTGTTCGGCGCGGGAATGTACTCGATCTGGACCTTCCTGCCCGGCTTCGTCCAGACGCCGTCCTCCGCCGGATACGGCTTCGGTGCGTCCGTCACCGCGTCCGGGCTGCTCATGCTGCCGATGCTGGTCGCCATGTTCCTCTCGGGTGTGCTGAGCGGCCGCCTGGAGCCGGTGCTCGGAGCCAAGACGCTGCTCACGACCGGTGCCGCTCTGGGCGCCGTCGCCTGCGGCTTCCTCGCCCTGTGGCACGACCGGCAGTGGCAGGTGGCCCTCGTGGCGGGTGTGTTCGGATTCGGTATCGGACTGGCCTTCGCGTCGATGGCCAACCTGATCGTCGGCAGCGTGCCGATCGAGCAGACCGGCGCCGCGACCGGTATGAACGCGAACATCCGGACGATCGGCGGCTCCCTGGGCGCCGCCGTCACCAGCGTCCTGGTGACCGGTCGCCTCCAGCCCTCGGGACTGCCCTACGCCTCCGGCTACACCCACGGCTTCGGCCTGCTGGCCCTGCTCTGCCTCACCGCGGCACTGGCCGCGCTGCTGGTACCGGCCCGGCGCGCCGCCCGGGTCACCGGTGCCCCGCGCGCGTCCGAACAGCACGGCCGCACGGAGCCGGAGCCCGCCGCGCAGGGTGCGCGCGGCTGACCCCTCCGGTCCGGTGACGCCTTCCATACGGCGTTCCGGTCCGCCGGGACCAGCGGGACGAACAGGATGCCCGGCAAGCAGGAGATCCCTTCGTCACGGCCCGGGGCGAGTGCTCCGGGCCGTGACGGCTCGGGCCGAGGCCGGTCACTTCGTCCGGCTGTCAGCGGCGACCTGGGCGAGCGTGCGGTTGCTGCACGCCGAGCGGGCGCGCCGGGGATCCGGCGTGCCGTGCCCGCCGGAGCGGGCGTGGCCCGTCCGCACCAGGAGCCAGGAGGCGTCCGCGTCGCCGCCCTTGCCGCCCCGGAAGCGGGTGAGGGCGTACTCGCCGTTCAGTTTCGCCCCGTTCAGCCGGAACGTGGCGTGGCCGCGTTCCAGCGCCTCGGCGAAGGGGACGGGCCGCCCGCGGCGGTCGTGGCTCGACGGCCGGTATGTGCCCCGGTCCCAGACGATCACGGTGCCGCCGCCGTACTCGCCCGCCGGGATGACGCCCTCGAACTCCTCGTACTCCAGGGGGTGATCCTCGGTGGGTATGGCGAGCCGCTTGTCCCCGGGATCCGTGGAGGGTCCCTTGGGGACGGACCAGGATCGCAGTACGTCGCCGACCTGGAGCCGGAAGTCGAAGTGCAGGGTGCTCGCGTCATGGATCTGCACCACGAAACGGGGTTCCGCATCGGAGGACGCGTCGCCGCCCCGGGGCTCACCGGACCGGCCGAGGTCCCGTTTGCCGCGGTACTCCCGCAGCCGATCGCCGCCGCTCACGTCCCGCTCCTCTCCGCCCACCGGCCGGCACGGCCGGATCGGCCGCGCCGGGCTGTGCCGTCTCCCGGCCCGAGTACCCCGTCGGCCGTCCTGGGCACATGCACCTGCGAAGCCGCGTCCGGGCCGTGACATGACGGCCTCCTGAGCCGCACCTGCGGGCCGTCGCCGCCGAGCGGGTAGTCTCCGGAGCATGCGGATCTCCGTTTCCTCGGACATGGACGAACCCGTGGCCCGCAGCCTGGTCGGGGAGTTGCGCGGCCGTGGCCACGAGGTACTGGTCCACGGCGCACTGCGCCCCGGCGACGACGCCCGGTGGGCGTCGTGCTCGCAGGCGGCGGCCCGCGAGGTCGCCGACGGAACGGCGGACCAGGCCGTCGTGTGCTGCTGGACCGGCACCGGGGCGTCGATCGCCGCGAACAAGGTGCCGGGGGTACGGGCGGCGCTGTGCACGGACGCCTACACGGCCGACGGCGCACGACGCTGGAACGACGCCAACGTCCTCGCACTCAGCCTGCGGCTGACATCCGAGGCGCTGCTCAAGGAGATCCTCGACGCCTGGTTCGCGGCCGAGGCGAGCGAGGACGCCGACGACCGGGAGAACGTGGCCCGGATCGGACGGCTCGACCTCGGCAGGCCGACGCCGTAGCCAACCGCGGCGGGACGAGTGCCGAAACGGACCGCCACGGGGTCCGGTGCCGTGACGGACGGCCTGCGGACCCCGCCGGGCCTGCGGTGGCGGCGCGCGACGACGGCCGGCTCCCGCCACCGCCCGGGTCAGCGGCTGCCGTTGAAGTAGGTGACGTCCCAGTGCGAACCCTCACGGGCGTAGACGTTGCCCGCGGGTGACTTGTACTGCTTCGCGTGGTCGCCGGGCCGCAGCCCGGCGTAGCGGAGCTTCCCGGTGACGTAGGCGTCCACGCACGACGTCACCTTGACGTCGACCTTGTACCCGTTGCGGTGGCTGTACGTGCCGCCGGCGTGCCCGGTCTCCGTGCCACCGGTGAGGGTCACCGCGCATCCGCTCGCCCGCCTGAAGGCGATCACGCCGGCGACGGTCGACTCGTTGATCTGCTCGAAGGAGGTGCACCTGGGGTTGTTCCGGTTGCTGCACCCGCCCGACGAGGTCCAGCCGATGCCCGCCTGCCGTAACCGCTGGGCGGCGGCCGCATGGGTGTATTTCGCGGGCGTGGCGGCCGCGGAGGGCACGGTGGCCGCGAGCAGTCCCCCGGCCAGCAGGAGGGCCGAGGCGGCGAGTGCGGCGAGGCGGCCGTGGCGTCGGTTGTCGAGGCGTCGGTTCATGGCGGTCGTTCCTCTCGTGAACGGCTCGGTGACTACGACCGCAACACTGCCCCCAGGTGCATAGCGGGCGAACTCGCACAACGGGGGCGTGAGGGAGTACCCACAGCACTCCGCATCCGCTCGCGCGCGGTCGTGCGCGCCACCACGGCGGGCGCCGGCCCGGGCGCCGGATCAGCCGCCCGCCACCAGTTCGGGCACCGGCTGCACCCTCGTCTCCCCGGCCGCAGCCGCCGCCCCCGCCAGGTCCTCGCCCCGGTCCCGTACGCTCCACAGCCACAGCACATCCCGCCCGAACGACCACACCAGGGACGCCAGCGCGCACACGACGATCCCCGCGGTCGCCGCGTACGGCAGATACCCGGACCCGGCCACCAGCAGCGCGACACCCTGCAACGCCGCCACCGTCTTGCGCGCCATGCTCGGCGGCAGCTCGCCGTTCAGCCACGGCAGCACCCGGGCCGCCGCCACGAACACGTACCGCATTCCTCCGATCAGCAGCACCCACGGGCCCAGCGACATCGACACATAGACGCTCAGCACCAGGATCAGAAACGCGTCCACCTCCATGTCGAACCGCGCGCCCAGTGCCGTCGACGTGCCCGTGCGACGGGCCACCTTGCCGTCCACGCCGTCCAGTATCAGCGCCACCGCGGTCAGGCCCACCAGCAGCGTCACCGGCGGCGAGCTCTCGAAGGAGTCCGCCACCAGCGCCGTGACACCGCCCACCAGGGTCGCCCGGCCCAGCGTGACCCGGTTGGCCGGTCCGAAGGAGCGCAGCCGGGAGCGGACCACGGCCCGGGTGAGCACGGCCCAGGTGGCGAGTGCGAACACCAGGCCCGTCAGCCAGCCGGCCGGGCCCAAGCCGATCGCCGTGCCCAGCAAGGCCAGCAGCAGCAACTGCACGGCCGCCCCCACGGTCGTCTCCTGCTGCAACAGCCTCGCGTCGTACATGTGGTTCAGGGCCACCGCTCACCTTCCGGCCAAGTGACAGATTCGATCTTCGCCGCGTACCTTGTGCGCGACTTCTCGTAATTGCGGTACGTGAAGAGTCGGCGGATCGTTCAGGAGGACGCACATGGACCTCACAGCTCGGGCCTTCTGGCTGCGCTCACCGGGGCACGGGGAGGTGCGGGACGTCGAGCTGCCGGAGCCCGCTGACGGCGACGTGCTGGTGCGCGCGCTGTACTCGGGCGTCAGCCGTGGCACCGAGACCCTGGTCTTCCGCGGCGGCGTGCCGGAGAGCCAGCACGCCGCCATGCGCGCCCCGTTCCAGGAGGGCGACTTCCCGGCCCCCGTGAAATACGGCTATCTCAGCGTCGGGCAGGTGGAGCTGGGCCCGGCCGACCTGGTCGGGCGCACGGTGTTCTGCCTGTATCCGCACCAGAGCCGGTACGTCGTCCCGGTCTCGGCCGTCACCGTCGTACCGGACGCCGTGCCCGCCCACCGCGCCGTCCTCGCCGGCACCGTGGAAACCGCCGTCAACGCGGTCTGGGACGCGGGTCCCCTCGTCGGAGACCGGATCGCCGTGGTCGGCGGCGGCATGGTCGGCTGCTCCGTCGCCGCCCTGCTGGCGCGCCACCCCGGTGTCCGCGTCCAGCTCGTCGACGCCGATCCCGCCCGCGCCGAGACGGCCCGCGCGCTCGGAGTGGGCTTCGCGCCGCCCGAGGACGCGCTCGGGGAGTGCGACCTCGTCGTCCACGCCAGCGCCACCGAACAGGGGCTTGTGAGCTCCCTGGAGCTGCTCGCCCCGGAGGGCACCGTCGTCGAACTCAGCTGGTACGGCGACCGGCGCGTCACGCTGCCGCTCGGCGAGGCCTTCCACTCGCGCCGCCTCACCCTGCGCAGCAGCCAAGTCGGCACCGTCTCGCCGCGCGCGCGGTCCGGACGCACCTACGCCGACCGCATCGCCCTCGCCCTCGAGCTGCTCGCCGACCCGGCCTTCGACGCGCTCATCACCGGCGAGTCCGCCTTCGAAGACCTCCCCGGCGTGCTGTCACGCCTCACGCGGGGCGAACTCAAGGGGTTGTGCCACCGAGTCCGGTACGCCACGGACTGAGTTCCCGCAGAGCCTTGCCGTCCGAGTTGTCCGGACTCCTGCGAAACCTTGAGGGAATTCACAGAGAACCTCTCAACAAGGAGAACGGGCAGCTGAACAACGCGCCGGGACCGGCCGTACTACACGACATGCCCCGGCAGGGGGCCAGACGCACCGCACCTGGAGGGTCGTCCGTTGTTCAGCATCACCGTCCGCGATCACCTGATGATCGCCCACAGCTTCCGCGGCGAGGTCTTCGGACCCGCGCAGCGCCTGCACGGAGCGACGTTCCTCGTGGACGCCACCTTCCGCCGCGCCGAGCTGGACGACGACAACATCGTCGTCGACATCGGGCTGGCCACACAGGAGCTGGGCGCCGTGGTGAGCGAGCTCAACTACCGCAACCTCGACAACGAGCCCGACTTCGCGAACACCAACACCTCGACGGAGTTCCTGGCCAAGGTGATCGCCGACCGCCTCGCCGAGCGGATCCACAAGGGGGCGCTGGGCGAGAGCGCCCGGGACATCGCCGGTATCACCGTCACGCTCCACGAGTCCCACATCGCCTGGGCGAGTTACGAGCGTGCCCTGTGACCGACACCACCATCGACCACGCGTCCCCGGGCTCCTTCGGCCGGACGCCCCAACCCCGGCTGAGCTACGTGCCCGCGCAGAACGCGGCCCTGAGCAACGCCGACATCATCCCCATGTCCCTGCGCACCGTGCACTTCGTCATGCCGGGTGGCGTCGACGACCCGGCCACCCCCAGCGGCGGCAACGCCTACGACCGCCGTATCTGCCTCGACCTGCCCGGCTTCGGCTGGCAGGTCGACCGGCACACCGTCGACGGCTCCTGGCCCCGGCCCGGGGCGGCCGCCCGCGCGGAACTCGCCCGGACGCTGCGGGAACTGCCCGACGGCACGGTCGTCCTCATCGACGGCCTGGTCGCCTGCGGCGTCCCCGAGATCGTCACACCCGAGGCCGAACGCCTGTGCCTCGCCGTCCTGGTGCACCTGCCGCTCGGTGACGAGACGGGCCTCGACCCGCAGACCGCGGCCGAACTCGATGCCAAGGAGCGCGTCACGCTTCGGGCCGTGCCCGCCGTCGTCGCCACCAGCGACTGGGCCGTGCGCCGGCTCGTCTCCCACCACGGACTCGCCCCCGAGCGCGTCCACGCCGCCTCGCCCGGCGCCGACATCGCGCCCCTGGCCCCCGGCACCGACGGCGTCTCCCGGCTGCTGTGCGTCGCGGCGATCACCCCGCGCAAGGGCCAGCACCGGCTGATCGAGGCCCTCGCGGCCGTCAAGGACCTGCCCTGGAGCTGCCATTGCGTCGGCGGTCTCGGCCACGACCCCGAGTACGTCGCACGGCTGCGCGCCCTCATCGACGAACACGGCCTCGCCGACCGGCTGCACCTGGTCGGGCCCCAGTCCGGCGCCGCGCTGGACGCGAGTTATGCCGCCGCCGACCTCATGGTCCTGACCTCGTACGCGGAGACGTACGGCATGGCCGTCACCGAGGCACTCGCCCGCGGCATCCCGGTCCTCGCCACCGACGTCGGCGGCCTGCCGGAGGCGGTCGGCCGCGCACCCGACGGCGGGGTGCCCGGCATCCTCGTACCGCCGGAGGACCCCGCCGCGCTGGCCGCGGAGCTGCGCGGCTGGTTCGGCGAGGCGGATGTACGGCGCCGGCTCAAGGCCGCCGCGCGCGGCCGCCGGGCCGCACTGGACGGATGGGCGACCACGGCCCGCAGCCTGGCCGCTGTGCTGGCAAGCCTGCGTAACGAGCCCCGGAGGGCGGCATGAGCACGAATACGACTCCCACCGGGCCCCAGGCGCACACGCCGCCCACGGATGCCTCCGTGCCGACGGCCCTGCCCGGCATACCGTCGCCCGGCGGCACGGAGCCCGAAGTCCCCCGGTACGCCCCGCAGTGGCTCCAGTTGCGTGAACCCGCGGACGCGGCGGCCCGGGCGCACGACCTGCTCGACCCGCTGCGGATCCGGCTCGCCAACCGGTCCGGGCGCCCCGGCGACATCGTCGTGCACGACCTGGGCTGCGGCACCGGTTCGATGGGCCGCTGGCTCGCCCCGCTCCTCGACGGCGCCCAGCACTGGATCCTGCACGACCGGGATCCGTATCTGCTGCATTTCGCCACCGTGGGCGCCCCCAAGGCGGCCGCCGACGGCAGCCGGGTCACCGTGACCACCCAGCGCGGCGACATCGGCCGGCTCACCCGGGATGCCCTGGCGGGGGCGTCGCTGGTGACCGCGTCCGCGCTGCTCGACGTCCTCACCGCCGACGAGATGGAGACGCTCGCCGCGGCCTGCGTCGGCGCCGGCTGCCCGGCGCTGCTGACGCTGTCCGTCGTCGGACGCGTGGAACTCACGCCCGAGCATCCCCTGGACGAGGAGATCGGCGAAGCCTTCAACGCCCACCAGCGGCGCGGTGACCTTCTCGGCCCGGACGCGATGCGTGCGGCCTGCGAGGTCTTCGGGCGGCTGGGCGCGAGCGTACGGGTGCGTCCGAGCCCCTGGCGGCTCGGCGCCGAGCAGGCGGAACTCACCGGGGAATGGCTGCGCGGCTGGGTCGGTGCGGCCGTGGAGCAGCGCCCCGAGCTCGCGGCGCCCGCCAAGACGTATCTCCAAGGCCGTCTGGCGGACTGCGCGGCGGGCCGACTGCGGGTCGTGGTCCATCACAGCGACGTTCTGGTCCTGCCGCAACCGACAGGAGGGGCGGGATGACGGTGCGGACGCTCGCCCCGGGGAATGCCGGGCAGGCCCGGGTCGCCGGGGAGGCGGGGCCGGCGGAGGAGGGGGCGCGCGCGGGCTCGGCCACCGCGGTCCTGCCCGCGAACGCCGCTCCGCCCGCGTCCGCCACGCCGGACGCAGGACCGGTCACGGACGAGGCGCCGTCGACCCGGCGCCGCTCCCTCATACGCGTCCTGCGCTCACACCTCGGCACGGTCGCCGGAGCCGCCATCCTCGGTGTGCTCCTGTGGCGGCTCGGCACCGGCGTCTTCCTCGACGGGCTGCGGCGGATCGACGCCCCGACCCTGCTCGCCGGGCTCGGGATCGGCGTGCTGACCACCGTGTTCAGCGCCTGGCGCTGGTGCCGTGTCGCCCGTGCCCTGGACATCGGGCTGCCGTTCGGCGCCGCCGTCGCCGACTACTACCGCGCCCTGTTCCTCAACTCGGCGCTCCCCGGCGGCGTGCTCGGCGATGTGCACCGCGCGGTGCGGCACGGGCAGAGCGCCGGTGACGTCGGTCGCGGCGTGCGCGCCGTGGTCCTGGAGCGCACCGCCGGCCAGGTGGCCCTCGTGGCGGTCGGCGTGCCGGTCCTGCTCACGATGGACTCGCCGGTGCTCGCCCAGGCCCGCCATTTCGCCGGTCTGACGATGCTGGGCGCCCTCGGCGCGCTCGCCGTGGTGGCGGCGATGCGGATGGGCCGGGCGCCCCGCCCGTCGCGCCGGACCCGGGCGCTCGGGGCCGCGCTCGCCGAGGCCCGTACCGTCCTGCTGGCCCGCGGCAGCCTGTCCGCCGTCCTGCTCTCGTCCGCCATCGTGCTCGCCGGGCATCTGCTGATGTTCCTGGTGGCCGCGCGGGCCGCCGGATCGCACGCGTCCCCGGCCACGCTCCTGCCCCTGGCGCTGCTCGCCCTCATCGCCATGGGGCTCCCGCTGAACGTCGGCGGCTGGGGCCCCCGCGAGGGCGTCACCGCCTGGGCGTTCGGCGCGGCCGGGCTCGGCGCGGACACGGGGCTGGGCGTCGCGGTGGTGTACGGCGTCCTCAGCTTCGTCGCGAGCCTGCCCGGCATCGTCGTACTCCTCGCCAGGTGGTACGCGGGACTTCGGGGTCCGCGTGCGACGACGGCGGGCGCGCAGCCGGCCGGGGACGACGCGCAGGGCCTCTCCGAGGCGCCGGAAGCACCCTCCCAGGCGCCGAAAGGACCCTCCGAGGCATCGAAGGGATCCCGAGCTCGGGGCCCGGAGCGTACCCCACACACGCTCCGTGCCCCGGTACCGTACGCTCCCTACCCGCGCTCACCTCCCGGGCCGCGCGCCCCGCTGCTGAAGCGGCGTCATACCCGCCGCGGCGCCTCGGGAGCCGCGGCTCCCGGCAGGCCGCCGGCGGGCACCTCCGAGGCGACGAGGCTGAAGTACGCCGCGAAGGAGTCGGCGAGCGTCGCGAGCAGCCGCTTCCCCTTCTCCGCGGAAGCCAGCGAAGGGCGCCCGATGACACCGGACTCCGTATAGGCCGACATGCCGAGGGTGAGGAGATGCCTGCGGTCGTCGGCGATGAAATCCGTGGTCTCGTAACCGGGCCTGACCAATTCGGGATGGCAGTGCAGAAGAATGGAGGTCTCGATTTCCCCGGCATGCATGTCGCTGAGCAGCGACGTCCGCACACCGGCCCGATCCCGGGCCGCCTCCCAGTCCTCCGGGGCCGGGAAAAGTGCCATCCGCACACCGCTGTCCGCGGATTCCTGGACGACGTTGCCGAGGACGTAATTCCCGCCGTGACCGTTGACCAGCACCAGGGCCTCGACGCCCGAACGGCGCAGGGATGCCGCGATGTCCCGTACCACCGCGTGGAGAGTGACGGAGGAAATGCTCACCGTTCCCGGCCAGTCCGCGTGCTCGTGCGAACAGGAGATCGTCACCGGAGGAAGGAGGTGAACCGGATACGCCGCGGCGACCTCGCGCGCGATCGCACAGGCCACCAGCGTGTCGGTGGCCAGCGGAAGGTAGGGGCCGTGCTGTTCGAAGCTGCCCACCGGAAGGACGGCGACCTGACGAGGGAGACCCTCCGCCCGGGACCGTACGTCCTGGGAGGTGTCCGACGGCAGCACAGCCGCGCCGCGCCCCGGCACATGTGCGGGCGCAACCGCGTCAGCCGCCTGCCGCGTCCCAGAAGTATCCGTATTTCCCGAACCGCTCATGGTTCCACGGCCTTTCGTCTCGTACCGCCTGCACTTACAGATAGGAACAGATCATGACAGACATCGACGGGGTGCCCGGCGGGAATGCCCACCTCTCGGAAGTGCCCCGAGCGGTGAATGGCCCCACCACCGGGGTCACCCGAGTCGTGAATGCCCCCTTGCCCACCAAGTACGGTGATTTCCAGGCCATCGGCTACCTCGACCACGACCGCGGCGACGAACAAGTCGCCCTGGTGTACGGCGACATCGAGGAAGAGGGCATGCTCGTCCGCCTCCATTCCGAGTGCCTGACGGGGGACGCCTTCGGCTCCACGCACTGCGAGTGCGGGCCCCAACTCTCCACCGCGCTCCGGGAGATCGTGGCCGAGGGCCGCGGCATCCTCGTCTATCTGCGCGGCCACGAGGGCCGCGGCATCGGACTGCTCGCCAAGCTGCGCGCGATGAAGCTCCAGTCGGAGGGCCTGGACACGGTGGAGGCGAACCTCGCCCTCGGGCTGCCGGTGGACGCGCGCGACTACCGGGTCGCGGCGGAGATCCTGCACGACCTCGGCGTCCGGTCCGTGCGGCTGCTCTCCAACAACCCGCGTAAGCGGGACGCGCTCCTCCGGCACGGCATCAAGATCGACGAGCAGGTGTCGCTGCTGATACCGCCCTGCGAGAACAACATCACGTATCTGCGCACCAAGCGGGAACGGCTCGACCACTATCTGCCGCACCTGGACGCGGTGGTGCACTCCTCGTGAGCGGGTGCGCGGCGGCCGCCCGGCGCCGGCCGCCGCGCACGCACCCGCCGGCGCCACCCTGCCGCACCTCGGGGTGACGTGGACCCGGACGCCCTGATGCCGTCGGCGCGGATCCCGGAAACAATCAAGGAATGACCGACGACGTCCTGCGCCTGACCGGCGAGCAGATCCTGGAACTGCTGGACACCGACCGGGCGATCCGCTCCCAGCGCGCCGCCTTCACCGCGCTCGGCGAGGGAACCGCCGAACTCCCCGGCAAGATCATGCACCCGAGCCGCTTCGACGACAGCGTCGTCTTCTCCTACGTCGCCCGTCTGTCCGCGGACACCGGGCCCGTCGCCAAGTTCGGCAGCGTGAACCCGGGCAACGCGGCCGCCGGACTGCCGACCGTCCACGCGGTGATCAATGCCCTCGACCCGGTGACGGGACAGCTGGTCGCGGTCCTGGACGGCACCGCCGTGACCGCACTGCGCACCGCCGCCTCCGGCGCCGTGGCCTTCGACGTCCTCGCCACCGCCGACAGCGCCGATCTCGGCCTGCTCGGCGCCGGCACCCAGGCACTCGCGCACGCCCGGGCCGTCGCCCGGGTACGCCCGCTGCGCTCCGTGCGCGTCTGGAGCCCCACGCCGGACCGGCGCGAGCGGGCCGCCCGCACCCTCACCGACGAACTCGGGATCCCCGTCAAGGCGGTCGCCACGGCGCGGGAGGCCGTGACCGGGCTGCCCATGGTCGCCGTCTGCACGCTCAGCCGCACTCCCGTCCTGCACGCCGCCTGGCTCACCCCCGGATGCACGGTCGTCAGCGTCGGGTCCTTCGAGCCCACGCGCTGCGAGGTCGGCCCGGAGACGGTACGACGGGCCACGGCCGTGGTGGTGGACGACCCGGCGACGGCGCGGGACCACGCGGGGCCGGTCGTGGCCGCGCTGCGGGACGGGCTGCTCGCCGCCGAGGACCTGATTCCGCTGGGCGGTGTGGTCACCGGCCGCCGGGAAGCGCGGACGAGCACCGACGACATCGTCCTGCACCTCAGTGTCGGGCTCGGCGTCCAGGACGCGGCGGCGGCCTGGGCCGTGATCGACGCCGCCCGCGGAAGGGAGCCCCGCCCATGACCCCGCACCCGGCCTCGCGCGCGAGCGTCGTCGTCATCGGCGGCGGGGTGATGGGGACCAGCGCCGCCTACCACCTGGCCCGCGCGGGCGTCGCCGACGTCGTCCTGGTCGAGCGCGACGAACTCGCCGCCGGCTCCACCTCACGGGCCGCCGGCGGTGTGCGAGCCCAGTTCTCCGACGAACTCAACATCCGGCTCGGGGCGCGCAGCCTGGAGGCGTTCGGGCGCTTCACCGAGGAGCCCGGGCAGGACATCGGGCTGCACCGGGTCGGCTATCTGTTTCTGCTCTCCACCCCCGAGGAGGTCGCCTCCTTCGAGGCCGGGGTGCGGCTCCAGAACTCCCTCGGTGTGCCGAGCCGCATGATCGACCCGGCTCAGGCGCGGCGGCTGTCGCCGCTCATCACCACGGACGGGCTGCTGGCCGCCGCGTACTCCCCCGAGGACGGGCACTGCACCCCCGAGTCGGTGGTGCACGGCTACGCCGCGGCGGCCCGCCGGCACGGCGCGAAAATCCTGCGGCACTGCGAGGCCACCGGCATCGAGCTGCGCGGCGACACGATCACCGCCGTCGTCACCGAGCGCGGCCGTATCGAGACCGACACCGTGATCTGCGCCGCGGGCGCCTGGGCGCGCGCCGTCGGAGCCATGGTGGGCGTCGACCTGCCGGTGGAGCCGCTGCGCCGCCAGATCGCCGTCACCGAGGCCGTACCGGACCTGCCGCCCCAACTGCCCATGACCATCGACTTCACCACCAGCTTCTACTTCCACACCGAAGGTCCGGGGCTCCTCGTCGGTATGTCCGACCCCGACGAGCGGCCCGGTTTCGCCACCGAGACCCACGACCGCTGGATCCCCCGGCTGTGCGCGGCGATGGAACACCGGGCGCCCGCTCTTCTCGACCTGCGCCGGACCGGCGGCTGGGCGGGCCTGTACGAGGTCACCCCCGACCACAACGCGCTGATCGGTGAGGCGGCCTCACCCTCCCGCTTCCTGTACGCCACCGGGTTCTCCGGCCATGGCTTCCTCCAGGGGCCGGCCGTCGGCGAAATCCTGAGGGATCTCTACCTGGGCCGCGTACCCTTCGTCGACGTCAGCCCCCTGAGCGTCGATCGCTTCGCCGCCGACGCCCCGCGCCCGGAGGTCAACCGCGTATGACCGCACTCCATCTGTGGCTCCGTCACGAGACCCGTACCACCGAGCGGCGCACACCCCTCGTGCCGTCCGACGCCCGACGGCTCGTCGAGGGCGGGATGACCGTCACGGTCGAGCACTCACCGCAGCGGGTCTTCCCCGCCGGGGAGTACGAGGCGGTGGGCTGCCGCCTCGCCGAGCCCGGCTCCTGGGTGACGGCACCGCGGGACGCGGTGATCCTCGGCCTCAAGGAACTCCCCGACCAGCCACCGTCACTGATTCATCCTCATGTCTTCTTCGGGCACGCCTACAAGGGCCAGCCCGGCGCCGCGGACCTGCTGCGCCGCTTCCGCGCGGGCGGCGGAACACTGCTCGACCTGGAGTACCTGGTGGACGACACCGGGCGCCGCCTCGTCGCGTTCGGCTACTGGGCCGGCTACGTGGGCGCCGCCCTCGCCCTGCTGCACCACCGCGACCGGCTGACCGCCCCGCTGGGGCCCACCTCGAAGGAGGAGCTGGACGAGCGGCTGCGGGCGGTCGCGGGCGCGGCGCGGGCCCTGGTGATCGGCGCGCTGGGACGCAGCGGGCGCGGCGCGCGGGCCGCGCTCGGCGTGGCCGGGGTCGACCCCACGTGCTGGGACCTGGCCGAGACCCGCGATCTGGACCGCTTGGCCCTGCTGGACCACGAGCTGATGGTCAACACCGTGCTCACCACGACCCCGGTACCGCCGTTCCTGACGGACAAGGACCTCGACGACCCCGGCCGACGGCTGCGCACCGTCTGCGACGTGACGGCCGATGTGGGCTCGCCGCTGAACCTCCTGCCCGTCTACGACACCCCGACCGACTGGGACCACCCGGTCCGCAGGCTGCGCGAGGAGCCCGCCCTCGACCTCATCGCGATCGACAACCTGCCGTCCCTGCTGCCCTTGGAGGCCAGTACGGACTTCTCGGCGGCGCTGACACCGCTGCTGCTCGACTTCGAGGTGGGCGGCGCCTGGGGGCGCTGCCGGGAGCGTTTCGATGCGGCGGTCCGGGAACTCCCGGCGGGGGAAGGGGAGCCGAGCGATGTCTGAGCCCACGAAGGCGCCGGTTCCGGCGAGTGGCACGGTCCACTGGATCGGCGCGGGGCTGTCCACGGGCAGCGGCTTCGCGGCGGTCTGCGACGCCGCCGCACGGGTCCGGCTGTGGCACCGGACCGAGGAGCGCGCCGCGCAGGCCCTGGCCGGGCTGGGCCTGGCGGGACGCGCCGAACCCCGCGCGCTCACCCGGTCCGCGCTGGCGGCGGAGCTGGCGCCGGGCGACGTGGTCGTCTCCATGCTCCCGGCGCCCGAACACGCGGCCCTGCTCGGCGTCTGCGTCGAGCGGCGGGCCCACTTCGCCTGCTCCAGCTATGTGTCGGACGCGGTCCTCGATCTGGTGCCGCCGGCCGCCGCGGCGGGTCTCGTGGTCCTGACCGAGGCGGGCCTCGACCCCGGCATCGACCACCTCTTCGCGCACGCCCTGATCGCCCGGGCCCAGGAGGAGATCGGCGCCGCGACGCCCGCGGAGGTGAGCCTGACCTCGTACTGCGGCGGTGTTCCCGCGGTCCCGAACGACTTCCGCTACCGCTTCAGCTGGGCTCCCCTCGGCGTCCTCAACGCGCTGCGCTCACCTGCGCGTTACATCGAGGACGGCGAGGAGACGACGGCGGCCCGGCCGTGGGAGGCGACCCGCCCGCACGCCATCGACGGCGAGACCTTCGAGGTCTACCCGAACCGCGACAGCGTGCCCTTCGTCGCCCAGTACGGCCTGCCGCCCGCCTGGAAGCCGGGGACCTTCGTCCGGGGCACCCTCCGCCTCGAGGGGTGGCTGCGAGCCTGGGACCGGGTCTTCGAGGAGCTGAAGGCGGGCGACGACACGCGCATCGCGGCCCTGGCCGCCGAACTCGCGGCCGCGTACCCCACGACGGACGAGGACCGCGACCGGGTGGTCCTGGCCGTGTCCCTCGATGTACGGGCCGGCTCGGGCAAGGCTTGGTCGGGTCGCTACCTCCTGGACGTGGAGGGCACGAAGCAGGAGAGCGCGATGGCCCGGTGCGTCTCCCGCCCCCTGGCCCTGGGCGTCCGCCACCTCCTGGCCGGCGCTCTGCCCGCGGGGCTCAACCGGGCGGCCGAGACGGCCCGGCGGTCCGAGGAGTGGCTCGCCGAACTGGCCGGGGAGGGGCTGGAGTTCAGACTGCGCACCGGAGAGTGAGCGCCGGGGGAGGGGGGCAGGGTGCCGTCCCTTCCCGGGCGTCTTTCCGTCCCCTTCCCGGGCGTTCGGAGGCCGTCAGCCGATCAGCGCCTCGTGGACGAGGCGCTTCAGCTCCGGGTAGACGGTGTGCGAGCCCGTCGGGCGCAGCTGGGTCAGGAACTGGACCGTCAAATCGTGCTCCGGGTCGACCCAGAACGTCGTGGTCGCCACCCCGCTCCAGCCGAACGCTCCCCGCGCCGCGGGCGAACGGGTGAGCGCGGGATCGGTGACGACGGAGACGCCGAGCCCGAATCCGAGGCCCGCCTTGCCGGGCACGCGATGCACCGGGCTGCCGTAGGAACGCAGGTCCGCGTCGCCGGGGAGCTGGTTGGAGACCATGGCGGCGACCGTGCCGGCGGTCAGCAGACGAGTGCCGTCCAGTTCGCCGCGGCGGCGCAGGAACTCCATGAAGCGGTGGTAGTCGTATGCCGTCGCGACCATACCGCCGCTGCCGGAGAGCAGCCGTGGCCGGCCGTGCACGGGCAGGCCCGGGACCGGGGTGATACCACCGTCCTCCGTCTCGCCGTACAGCTCCGCGAGCCGTGGCGCCTGCTCCTCGGTGAGCCACAGGCCCGCGTCCGTCATACCCAGCGGGGCGAAGATCCGCTCGGCGAGGAAGTCGTCCAGGTCCCGGCCCGAGACCACCTCCACGAGCCGGCCGAGCACATTGGTCGCCACCGAGTAGTTCCACTGGCTGCCCGGCTCGAACTGAAGGGGCAGCCGGGCATAGACCTCACATGTCCGGGCGAGGTCCGTGCCGGGCACCACGGACGACTCGATGCCTGCCTCCCGGTACAGGGCGTCGACGGGGTGCGCATGGTAGAAGCCGAACGTCAGCCCCGCCGTGTGGGTGAGCAGATGGCGGACCAGGAGGGGCCGCTCGGCGGGGCGGGTCCTCAGATCCGGGCCGGAGCCGTCGACGTACACCCGCGGCTCGGCGAAGGCGGGCAGGAAGTCCGCGACGGGCGTGTCGAGCCCGAAGCGGCCCTCTTCCAGCAGGATCAGCGCGGCGACCGAGGTGACCGGCTTGGTCATCGAGTACATCCGCCACAGCGTGTCCGTCTCGACCGGCAGCCGTTCCCTCACATCGCGGTGCCCGTAGGTGGTCAGGTGCGCCGTGCGGCCGTGCCGGGAGAGGGCCACCAGATAACCGGGCAGCCTGCCGTCGTCGACCTGGGCCGCGAAGTGCCGGTCGAGGCGGGCCAGCGCCTTCGGATCCAGGCCGACCTCGACCGGCTCCACCTCCTGACGCAGCTGTCCCATCGTTCTCCTCCGGTCTGTCCCGGTGCCTTCCCGGGTTTCCGGCTCCAACATGTCACGGTGCGCAGGGATCCGGGCCGATCGCCGTGCCGCTGCGATCCGGATCACTTCACCGGGGAATGCGCCGCTCGGTCGGGGGAGTTGACCCGGGTATGACTCAGGACGCCACGCAGAACGCGCTGCTCGCACTGCTCTCCGAGGGCCACGGCGGGGTGCTGGTCGCCCTCAAGCGCGACGGCCGGCCACAGCTGTCGAACGTCAGCCACGCCTACGACCCCGTGGAGCGCATCATCCGGGTCTCGCTCACGGACGACCGCGCCAAGACCCGCAATCTGCGCCGGGACCCCCGGGCCTCGTACCACGTGACCAGCCCCGACCGGTGGGCGTACACCGTGGCCGAAGGCACCGCCGAGCTGTCGCCGGTCGCGCAGGACCCCTACGACCGGACGGTCGAGGAGCTGGTGCGGCTCTACCGTGACATCTCCGGCGAGCACCCCGACTGGGACGACTACCGCGCCGCCATGGTCCGCGACCGCCGGCTGGTTCTGCGCCTGCGCGTCGAGCGGGCCTACGGAATCCCCCGGAGCTAGTGCCGGGGCACTGGGGCTGGATTCCTCAAACGGTGTACACATATCGGCGCCGCTGCGAGCGGGTTGGTGGTGCGGGTCTGCCCCAGACCCATGGGATCGCACGGGAGGCGCGGTAGTGGCGCACAGCGGCGCTGCTCCACTGGTTTTCGAGCGCCTCACCGGGCGGCAGTCGGTGGCGGCGGCCCGCACAACCAACCCCGCAATGTGCGGGACCGGAGCGGGTCTTCCTCGTATGCCGCGACTCGGTGCCTCGGTTCCACCGGCCGACCCATGGCGGACGGGGGGGGCGGCAGCATCCCAGCCGGTGCAGCCAGACAGCGGCGACACCTGAGTCGGAGAGGATCGACAGAAGACCCGAACGCAGTCACTCGTCGTTGGAGTGGCCAGTGCCCTCATGGAGCAGTTGGGCGCACAACTCCTCACGGGCACGGATGAACGTGGGCTCCGGCCTCCAGGCCGCTCAGCACAAGGGCTGCGCCGACTGCAAGGAATGCATTGCCCATCCCTGACGAGAACCGGTTCCCGGCGGTCGGCGAAGCCGTGGAATGAGCCCAGTTCGGCCTGCCCGCTTGCCTGGGTGCCTGTTCAAGTAATCAGTCGTTCATTCAACGAGGGGCTCACGAGGTGGACGAGTTTGCGTCGCACGTCATCGCGGACTGGATGCGGTTCAGGGGAACGAGACTTCGAAGCATCAGTCACAGCGTTTTCTCGTCATCGCCCACACGAGTGAATGGGGTGATTGTCCGAGAGTCGGCCTGGCTGTGTCTGGCAACCTCTTCAGGGACGCAGCCGGGTGTACATCCGGAGGCGTTCTGTCCACCGGCGTAGGGCCGGTAGGGCTCGTCACGTGGAAAGGGATGCATCGATGTCGAAGCTGGCTCGCATGGCCGCTGTCACCGCTGTCGCCGCGGTGTTGACGGGTGGGGCAATCGCTCCCTCCGCCTCGGCCACCTCGGCCACCTCGCACCCGTACAGCTGCTCCAACCAGGGCGGCGGACCCAACCACACGGTGAACTGCTCCGGCCTGATCACGGTCAACAACGTCCTGAACGGCACCACCGTGAACGTCCACGACGTCAATGTCCTCAACAACGCGCAGCTGAACACACTGCAGAACGCGTTGGTCAACGTCTCGGACAACGACGTGAATCTGCCCGTCACCGTCCAGATCGGAAATCTGCAAACGGCGGTCGTGTCCACCTATCTGAAGAACTTCGGAATCACGGTGCTGCCTGCCAAGGTCTCGGTATGCGCCGGCAGCGTCTGCGTCTGACCCGGCAGCGCTGACAGCACAGCACATGGTGGCCCGCCTCCCCGCACCGGCTTGCGGGGAGGCGGGCCACCCTCAGCCGATGACTGCCCGGAGTCCGATCACGGGGCGAGCCGGCGAAGCGTCAGGTTCGTACGCCAAGTTGTGGTGACCAGCAGCACGCCGTCCTCCAGCGGCAGACTCCGGGGCCGCCTTGGCGCACTGGTTCCACGCCGTCTCGTCGCAGCGCGGTGATCCGCTTGCGGGAGCTACGCGGGCTCAGCCCGCTGAACAGGGCTATCCAAGACGGCTCCGGCGCCGTAATCACACCTGTCACGACGAAATCGTTCCACCCACCGCACTCCGCCACCGTCACGACGCGGGCCGGTACTCCGTCAAAAGGGTCTCACTGCTATCTGACACGATGCAGAACCCGACCTTCTCCCAGGCGCGCACGGCCCGGGCGTTCGCCGCGGCCCGGTCAACCGTCACCCGCCTGGTTAGACCCCCGGCCGGTCCAGGACGCCCAGGGGCGGGGACGCGGAGGGACCGTTCTCGGTACGGGCCTCGATCGCCCGTAGGACGGCCACCATGTCCTCGGACCCGTACCCCTGCGTCACGGTCTCCTCGAAGAGGGCGTGGCAGGCGTCCAGGAGCGGCGAGGCGAGTCCCGCCGCACGGGCGGCCTCGGCGACCAGCCGGTTGTTCTTGAGGACGTCATGGGCCGCCGCCTGCACGGCGAAGTCGCGTGCGAGCAGCTTGGGCGCCTTCATCCGGGAGACCCCGCTCGCCATGGGGCCCGCGTCCAGGACGTCCAGGAAGAGCCGTCGGTCCAGACCGTGCCGGTCGGCGAAGTGGTACGCCTCCGAGAGACCGGTCACCAGGGTGATCAGAAACAGGTTGACCGACAGCTTCATCACCAGGGCGTTCGGTGCGGCGCCGCAGACGAACGTCTCGCGGCACATCGGCGCGAGCAGCGGCCGTACGACGTCCATCGCCGCTTCGTCGCCGGCCATCATCGCCACCAGCTGCCCGTTCTCCGCCGGCACCCGGGATCCGGAGACGGGAGCCTCCACATAGCGCCCGCCCGCGGCGCGGACCTCGGCCTCCAGGTTCCGCGAGTATCCGGGCGAGGTCGTGCCCATATGGACGACGACGCGTCCGGCGACGCGCGCGGCGAAGTCCGGGGTGCCGCGGCCCAGGGTGGAGTCGATCGCCAGGTCGTCGGCGAGCATGAGGATCACGACCTCCGCCCGCGCGAACACCTCGGCTGGGTCCGCCGCCACGGCCGCACCGGCCGCGCGCAGCGGCTCGGCGCGTGCCGGGGTGCGGTTCCAGACCACGAGGGGGGTGCCGGACCGGGCCAGGCGGAGCGCCATGGGCTGCCCCATGACTCCGAGACCGATGAAGCCGATGTGCACGATGGACCGCCTTCCGCTCCGGACCCCGGGGTCTATGACAGCGGTCATAGTAGCCAGTTCTATGACGCCGGTCATAGGGTGGCGGCCGACGAGATGTCCAGCCGGGAGGTCGACGATGGCGGCGTCCGAGCGCGGGCCGCGGGAGCGGATGGTCTTCAGCGCGGCCCAGTTGATCCGGCGCGACGGCGTCACGGCGACCGGCATGCGCGAGGTCGCCGCCCACGCGGGGGCTCCGCGCGGCTCGCTCCAGCACTACTTCCCCGGCGGCAAGGAACAGCTCGTCAACGAGGCGGTGGACTGGGCGGGCCGGTACGCGGCGGGGCGCGTCGGACGCTTTCTCGCGCAGCTGCCCGAGCCGACGCCGAGCGGGCTGTTCGCCGCGATGGTGCGGCAGTGGACGGACGAGTACGGGTCGGCCGGGTTCGCCGGGGGCTGCCCGGTCGCCGCGGCGACCGTGGACTGCGCGGAGGGACGCGACTCCACCCGGGCTGCGGCCGCGGCCGCGTTCGCGCGCTGGACGCGCCCGGTGGCCGACGCCCTGACCGGCATGGGCGTCCCGGCGGAACGGGCCGAGTCGCTCGCCACCCTTATGATCAGCGCGCTGGAGGGCGCCCTCCTGATCGCCCGGTCCGAACGGGACGTACGTGCCCTGACGGCCGTGGTGCGGGAACTGGGACCCCTGCTCGACGCGAGCGTCGCACGGCAGGCGTCGGGCGGCTGACGTGGTCCTACGCCCCGCGACGGAGGACGCACGGCCGATGGTCCGGCGATCATCGCGGTCCTAGGCTGCCGAAGGGACCCGCCCAGCCCTTCGCGTCCCCGTGAGGAGAACGTCATGCCCGTCGACGCACGCAGCCACATCCGGATCGCCCGTCCGTCCCGGGACCTGGCCGCGGCCGAGCGGTTCTGGACCGGAGGGCTCGGGCTGTCGGTGGTGTGCCGGATCGAGGGAGGCCCGCAGCCGGGTGAGCACGACCTGCTCATGCTCGGTCTGCCAGGGGCCGGATGGCACCTGGAACTCGTCCACGAGGCCGGCCGGCCGGTCGAACCCCGTCCCACCGAGGAGGACCTCCTCGTGGTCTACCTCGACGAGCCGGTCCCCGACGAGCTGGTCGCCCGGCTGGAGAAGCACGGCGGCAGGCGGGTGCTCTCCCCGAACCCGTACTGGAACGAGTGGGGCGTCACGATCGAGGACCCCGACGGCTACCGGCTGGTGCTCTGCCGTCGCGGCTGGTCCAACGCATAGGTGCGGCGTGCCGCGCCGGAAGGACCCCGCCATGCCGTTAGCCTCCGCCCGTGATCAATGGCGCGCACATCGTGATGTACTCCCGCGACGCCGAGGCGGACCGCGGCTTCTTCCGGGACGTGCTCGGCTGGCCGCACGTCGACGCGGGCCACGGCTGGCTCGTCTTCGAGGCACCGCCCGCCGAACTGGCCTTCCATCCGGCCGAGGGCGAGCCCTCGCACGAGCTGATGCTGATGTGCGACGGCCTCGATACCACCATGGCCGAACTCGCCGCGAAGGGAGTCGAGTTCACACAGCCGGCCACCGAGGCCCGCTGGGGCAGGGTCACCGCCTTCCGGCTGCCCGGCGGAGGGCACATCAGCCTCTACCAGCCGCTCCACCCGCGGGCGCACGGCCGGTGACCACACGTTCCTGCGGATGCGGGGACGGGCCGGTCCCGCTCGCCCTGTTGAGGTGGTCGCGGAGTGCCTGGTGGCGGAACTGGTAGACGGGACCCACCGCCCGCAGCAGACCCAGGCGGTGAGCATCGTCCAGGAACGGCATGAGCGGGTACGGCAGGCGACCTTGCCGGGACAGCCGGTACGTGGCGGCCGAGAACGCCAGCCAGGCGTGGTGGGGCCCCGCGAGCATCCCGGTGGTGAGCGCGATACCGAGACCCCCGATGGCGCCCGACAGGAAGCCGATCCCGATCCCGAGGAACAGTCCCACTCCCACCGCGATCGTGAGGCCGTAGGTGAGTCCGAACACGCCCGCCCGCAGCACCTCCAGCCGCCGGTCGGCCGCAAGATGGTCGGGCGGGGTCAGCGGGCCGTCCTCGGCCGAGGGGCTCTCGATCCACTCCATGAAGCCGGTGGTGAAGGCGTGGGCCAGGGCGGCCGCGACCACCAGGGCGATGAGCCGGTCGGCGGGCCGCATACCCATCAGGTACAGCAGGGATCCGAGCGGGAAGCCGAGCCCGAGAGCGAGGGTGGCATGGTGCAGCAGAGCGTGGACCAGTCCCCGGAAGCGCCCGCGCACACGCCGCCTGGCGTAGCCGGGGACGCTGTCCGCCCAGTGGCGTGCCCCCAACCAGGCCGCGCAGCCGCTGGGGGCCCCGAACATCACGCTGCCCAGGTAGCTCCCGGAGGGGAAGAAGAGCCAGGAGGCAGTCGCGAGCGCCAGGCCGGAGAGCACGGCCACGACGACGCCGAAGGCGGCGCAGACGGCGGGGCTGAGGGCGCCTGTGGTCCTGGCCAGTCCCCACCAGGGGAGGTCCGGCTTGTCCGGGGTCAGGGACGCCAGGTAGCCCAGCCAGCGTGTGATGTCCCGGGGGTCGTGGCGGCGGCTCGGCGCCGTGCGGTCGAAGGGTTCGTCACGGGGGCCGCGACGCTCGACGACGGCGGGGATCAGTGCGTCGAAGAGATGGCCGCGCAGCTCGTCCGCGTCCCGGAAGCCGTCCGGTGCGAGGAGCACGGCCGGATCGGCGTCCTCGTAGGCGGTACGGAGAAGCCAGAGGCCGAGCGGTGACGCGGCGACCTCCGCGAGCACCGCGGCCGGTACGTCGAGCGGGCGGGTGGTGCGCAGCGCGTCGAGGACCGGCTCCCAGGAGGGTTCCCGGTCGACGCGCAGACAGTGGTCCAGGTAGTCCGCCGCGGCCTCGGGGGAGAGGCGGTCGGGCTCGATGACCAGGGCGGAGGTGAAGGGCTTCCCCGGTTTCCGTACGGCCTGCTCGTACTCGGCCGTGCGGCAGGTGAGGATCAGCCGGGCGTCCTCGGCACAGGACCTGTTGAGCGCCTTCACGGCGGCGGTGCGGGCGAGCGGGGGGAGTTCGTCGAGTCCGTCCAGCACGGGCAGGACATGACGCTGGTCGACGAGTTTCCGGCAGATCGCGGGCCGCTGGGCCTTCGGGGCCAGCGTGGGGTAGTCGTGCGCCAGCCGGTGGGCGACCCAGTCGTTCAGCCGCTCGAACGTCGCGGGGTTCCATTCGGCCACCGACAGCAGGACCGGAATGGCGTCGTCGGCGTCGTCGGAACCGTCTTCGGCACGGCGCTCCAGCAGCTCCCGTACGAGTTGCACCGCCAGCGTGGTCTTGCCGGAGCCCGCCTCTCCGATGATCACCAGTCGGCGGCGCGTCATGCGCAGGAACTCGGTGACCAGCGGCTCGAGGTTCTGCCCGGTGAACCGGAGCTTCAGCGAGGACGGCGTCAGGTTCCGTGCGCCGGCCATCAGCGTGCGGTCGGTCACGGTGTGCCAGGGCACGGCGATCGCGTCGGGATCGTCGAGTTGCAGACGGTCGACGGCCTCCTGCCGCCACTGCCGGGTCACCAGGTCCGCAAGTTCCTGCCGTGCTCTGGACAGCGCCGATGCCGGATCCAGGTGCACCCCGCCGAGGATGAGCCCGGAATTGGCGAACGAGCCGTCCACGGCGATCGCCGGGCCGCTGTCCCGTACCTCCGCACGGCGCCGGCGGAATCTCCCGAGGAAGCTCATGCCCGCCCCTCAGTCCCAGCGGATACCGGTGTTGGCGTCCGAGTCCCGCGACGCGTGTGCGTCCCCGGTCCGCTCCGCGGTGATCTCGCCGCTTGCAGGGGCGCCGTCGTCCTTCGGCGCCACCACGCCGGAGTTGGCCCGGCCTCCGGGCCCGGCGACGGCATGTCCCGTGTCGGACGCCCGGATAACCAAGCGCCGTTCCGGGTCCGTGGCTCCCGCCGGGTCCGTGGCTCCCGTGGGGTCCGTGGCTCCCGTGGGGTCCGTGGCTCCCGCCGGGTCCGCGCCGGTCGGGGTCGGTCGCGCCGGGAGCGCGGCCCAGATTCCCACGCCCACCGCGGCGACGGCCGACAGACAGGACACCACCGTCGCCAGGCGGTCGGCCCGGCCCCAGCGCAGCACCGTGAGCAGTACACCCAGCCCGGCCACGGCCGCGCAGCTCACCATGAGGACGATTCGTCGAGCGTTCACTCCCCTCATCATGCTGAACGACATGACCGGCGCGGGGCGTTGACCGTAAGTGACCGCTTCTGAACGAAGGGTCTCAGTCGTCGGTGCGGTCCGCCGTCAGATACGCGATCACCATGTCGCCGAGCATCCTGCGGTAGTGCGCGCGCTGGTCCGCGGCCGCCAGGTCACGGCCGGACAGCGCCCCGAAGGTGTGTCGGTGGGCGACCCGGAAGAAGCAGAACGAGCTGATCAGAGCGTGCAGGTCGACGGCGTCGACGTCCACCGTGAACAGCCCGGAGGCGCGGCCCGCGGCCAGGATGCGGCCGGTCACCTCCAGGGCCGGCGAGCCGGTCGTGCCCAGCTCCTCCGGCGCGACGAGGTGCCCGGTGTCGTGGATGGTCTCGATGCCGACCAGGCGGATGACGTCGGGGTGAGCCTCGTAGTGGTCGAAGGTGGCCTCGGCGAGCCGGCGGACGGCCGCGACCGGATCCAGGTGATCGACGTCCAGCTCCTGTCCCGCCTGACGGATCACCGCGTACGCCCGCTTCAGGACGGCCGCGAAGAGCTGCTCCTTTCCGCCGAAGTAGTAGTAGATCATCCGCTTGGTGCTGCGGGTGCGGGCGGCGATCTCGTCGACCCGGGCCCCGTCGTACCCCGCCCGCGCGAACTCCCGCGTCGCCACGTCGAGGATCTCGGCCTTCGTGCGCGCGGCGTCGCGGGTGCGACCGCCTGGTCGTGCCGGTTCTTCGACACTGGTCATCGGGTTCCTTCGGGGAGGGGCACGTGGTCTGGCGGGTGCCCGCGATTGTAGAAGCCCGCCCGTTCCCGGACGTCTCGGCAAGAGGCCCACGCCGCTCCCGGGACTGCTGCGGGAGGCTTATGAGCGGCTGACGGTCCGGGTGACGCCGGTGACGACCGTCGTCGCGAGGACCCAACCGGTGACGATGAGGGCGTACGACAGCGCCTGGCACCAGCCGGCCGGGGCGAAGGCGCTCTCCTGTCCGAAGGAGATCACCGGCAGCAGCAGGTCGAGCGTGTAGAACACCGGGTTGAAGTCCGGCGCCTCCGACACCTTGATCGGACGGGGGTGGTGCTGGGCGTACACGACCGAGCCGACCGCCAGAAGCGACAGCAGCCAGACCGCGGCCCGCAGCGGACGGAATCCGTAGCCCACGGTGACATCCTGCATGTGCCCCCAGGCACGCCCGTACCAGGGGAGCGTGGTCCGGTGCCGGCGCTGCTTGGCGAGCTGGACCCGGCGTGCCGCACGGTCGTCGCCGACGCGGCGGTACGCGGCGGTCAGCTGCTCGTAGGCGTGCGGGACATAACCGTCCCCGTCGCGCTCGACCATGGGCAGCCGGCGCTCGGCGGGCTCGTGCGCGTTCAGCGTGACGTAGGTGAGGTTGTTCATCAGCACCTCGTCTGGCAGCACCTCCGGTGCGAAGCTCAGCACGTCGATGCGGGAGCGGCGCAGATTGAGGATGCCCTCGAGGGGTTCGCTCCGGTACAGCCAGAGTTCCCCCATCACACAACTGCTCGCGCGCAGGGCCGTGCCGCCGGGGTCGGACAGATGTGAGCGCGACAGGTCGAGCCGGCCCGCTATGCGCGCGCCGCGGAACTCCACACGGCCGCGTGCCCGCAGACGACGGGCCCGGACATCGGCGTTCGCGTCCAGCGACTCCGCGTTCAGGGCCGTGCCGCCGGGGTTGGTGAACTCGGTGCCCTCGAGGTTGACCGCGCCGGCCACCGTCGCGCCGGTGAGCCGGGTCTCGCCGTGCACCCGCAGGCCGGGCGCCCACAGGTCGTCGCCGATCGCGGCCCGGTTGAGCTTGAGCACGGGTTCCGCCGCGTCCGGCGCGATGAGTTCGGCGCCGTCCAGGAAGAGTGCGCCCGCGATCTGGGTGCCGCCCAGGCGTACGGCGCCCCGCACTCGGCAGCCGCTCAGTCTGAGGGGGCCGTCGATCCTGGAGCTGCCGCAGACGAGGGAGGGGAGCACGGAGCCGCGCAGACTGAGCTGGCGCAGCCGGGAGCCGTGCAGGTCGGGTGACTCGTCGAAGTGACAGTGAATCAGCCGGACGGCGTGGTCGACCACGCCGTAGGCGAGGTTCAGCGACTCCGTGACACGGGCGCCGGTGACCCTGAGGGCGGCGACCTCGCCCTCTTCCTGAGGGGCGCTGATCAGCAGCGCCTTCAGCACCGAGGCGCGCACCGTCCGCTCCGGGCCCCAGTCGGCTCCCGTCGCCGGATCGTCGTTCTCGTGCGTACGGAAGTCCACGGACTCCCCACGGGGAAAGGCCCGCCATATGCGCAGCTCGGCGGGCGTCAGGTCGTTGATCTCCATCAGCCGGGACTCTGGCCTGCCCCCGACGGAGTGTCAACTACCGTTTTCGGCCCGCATATCCAGCCCATCGCTGGGTGCGGCGAGCGCGCGGGGGCGGGGACTCGTGCCGGGGGACGGGCGCAGTCGGCGGATCGGGGGTACGGCGATGAGGGGGCGGCGCAGCCCAGGCCGACCACCGTGGCGACCAGCAGCGGGGGGCGCACGCCGAAGGCGGTGCCGGCCGGCCCGGGCAGCGGTGGGCGGGCGCGGGGACGGACACGGTCATGATCGGCCATGGTGACGGCAGGGCGGGCCGGTTTCAAGGTCTAGACCACCATGGTTCGCGCCGGTCGGTCACCCCGTCCCGTTCCCGTCCCACAGCTCGGCGTGCCGCCGGTGTGCCTCCGTCAGGCCGTGCCGGAAGTACCGCTCGTAGTACTCGCCCTCCACGTGATGGGCCTGGAGCCAGATGCCCGGGACGTGAAGGGCGTCGGTGTGCGCGGGGAAACGGCCGTGTGTCGTGAGGACGTACGCACAGATGTCCCTGGCGCAGTCGACGACCCGCTCGTCGTACTCACGGGCCTCGGCCAGATAGCGCTGGCCGTAGTCGTCCTTGTAGATGCGGGTGAAGACGTCCTTGTCGGTGTAGGTGCCGTCCGGGCCGAACTTCGACCTGACCACCGCGTCCACGGCGTCCGCCATGGAGGCGTACGCCGGCGGGCAGGCGGCCGCGATCAGCGGCTCGCCGTCGGGCGAGGTCAGGCCGACCGGGTGCGCGCGCAGCGTCGCGTACCGCGGCAGCGGGACGTGCCAGCGCCAGATGTCGGCGAGGCGCCAGCGCGGGGTCACGAACGTGAAGCCGAGCATTCTGCCGTATGTCCGCGAGAACTTCGGGTCGCCCAGGGCGATCTGCGGATTGAGGGAGGCGTGGATCCAGGCGCCTAGGCCCATCGCCTCGGCCGTCAGCATCAGGTTCTGGAGCAGCAGGTCCGCCTCGATCTGGGTGCGCATCGGGCCGAGCGCGCCCAGCGGCAGCTTCAGGTCCTTGTCCAGGAACCCGTTCGAGATCCACTTCCGCACCCCGGCCGGGCGGTAGAAGTTCCTGTCGTCGACCAGTGTGGGCCGGGCCCCGTCCGGCTGGGTGAGCAGATACATCAGGGCGTTGATGTACTGGTGCGACAGATCGACCACCGGGAAGAAGACGGTGCTGCCCGGCAGGTTGGACAGGAACCGGTTGGAGTCCAGGTACGCCGGGAAGTCGCGCATTCCCTCTGCGACGTCGAGGCGGTGGTCGAGCACCCGCACCTTGGCCCGGCGCGCCCGGGCCACCAGCGTCCCGGCGTCGAACGGCTCCTGCGGCGCCGGGGGCAGCGGGCGCAGGAAGTAGGTACCCGTGTCGTTGATCATGAAGAAGTGGGTGCCCTGCGCGTTGTCCGGGCTGCCCGCCGTCCGCCCCGTCATCCTGAGATTGGGCTTGGCCATGATCGGCGTCCCGTTCCGCGGGTCCTCGAAGGGCCGGTCGGGCATGGTCAGCCCGGTGGAGCCGGTCATCGCGATCAGCACCGCCTCCTCCAGCTCCGACAGAGGTTGCGGGGCGTGCGGCGAGCGGTAGGTCATGGACCCGGCGGACACCGTGGCGCCCCGGCCGACGCGATGGGTACGGCGGTGCCAGACCGTCTCCAGCAGCGGCCGGGTGAAGAGGTCCCGCAGACCGCGGGCGTCGTCAGCCATCCGAGCCTCCGTCCGCCGTCGGCCGAACCGTCCGCCAGGGCGCGAACGCGCTCGCCTCTCGCGGCAGCAGCGCCGCGAGCTCCGGGCAGTGCCGCAGGATCACGGACTTCATACCGCCCTTCTCCACCCAGTCGATGCCCAGCGGGGTGTACACCTCGGGCCGGTAGTCGACGGTCAGGAAGCGGTCCGACTGCAACCGGCGGCTGGCCATCAGGACGAAGACGCGAAACGCGGTGTCGCTGAACCCGAAGCCGGTCGGCGGGTTCTCCGCGAACAGGCCCACCACCGTGTCGATCTCGTCGACCGAGCGGTACACCTCCTTCAGCCGTGTCAACGTCTCGGCGCTGTCGGTGAGTTCCTCGAAGGAGCGGATGCGCCGCTTGTGCAGACCCGCGCGGAAGTCGTTGTAGCGTGGCACCCCGCGGCGCCGGGTGCGCACCAGGTCGACCACTGAAAGGTCGATGATCTCGCCGTCGCGCTCGAAGTGCCGGAGCGCGCGCGGGAAGTTGTGCAGGGTGATGGCGCCCGGGTGGGCGATCCCGAACGAGTACAGCGTGTTCGCCAGGCCCGTCTTGCGGATCCGCGGCTCGGCCGCGCCGCCCTGGATGTCCGCGAAGGCGACCGTCTCCAGCCGCTGCCCGAAGTGGTGCTCGCACAGCTCGAAGTCGTCGGGGATCAGCGGGTGCATGCGATAGACGGTGACGAAGTCCTCGGTCAGCGAGTACGGCGCGGTGTGGTGGTCCGGCAGCGTCCGCGGGATGCCCTTGAGGGAGTGCGCCTCGAACAGCCACAGGCCGAGCTGGTCGAGCCAGTTCCTGGGCGGGCCCTGCCAGTTGGTCCTCAGCGCGAGGTCGATGGCCTCCGTGGCGAGGATCGCCGGTGTCCACTCCACCGTGTGGATCTTGGCGATCAGCGCCGAGACCACCAGCCGCGCGGTCTGGTGGACACGCTCCTCGCCCATCGACGGGTACTGGGCGCGCAGTGCCTCGCAGACGGCGTTGTGCTCCCGCGCGAACAGCGTGTGCATCGCGCTCAGACCCATCCACCAGTTGTCCTGGAAGCCGGTGAGCGGGATGCCCTGGGGACCGACCGGGAGGTGGCCGTCCTCCAGACGCAGCCCGGCCCCGCCGTCGGGCTCGCGCAGCAGACGGGCGGTCCGCTCGTCCCCGCCGTACACCTCGGAACCGTCCCACCAGTGCGAGACGGTGTTGCCGAACAGGACCGGGGGACCGCCCCCGGGAACCTCGAGGCCCACGTTGTCGGCGAACCGCATCACCTGCTCGGCGGGCCCGCCGGGGGTGTTGTGCCAGGGCGCGCTGCCCGGCGGCAGCGGCACCTCGACGGACCGGCCGCCGGGCGCGTGGCGGCGGTGGTTGACCCAGTCGTGCACCTGGAACTGGATCCAGGCGGCCGCGAGGACGTTCAGCGAGGTCGCCGGCAGGAACCGGTCCCGGTGCAGCAGCGCGCGGCTGACCGCGACCGGATTCGGGGTGTCGAAGAGTTCGGGCCGGTAGTCGGGCTTCAGATTGCGGCCGAAGGCGGCGCCCACCGCTCCCATGCGGGGGGCGGACAGATCGCCGTAGCTGCCGTCGTACGACCGCTCCGTGCGCAGCCGCTCGGGAGGCGGCCCCGGCACCGGCTGGGCCTTCGGCGGGGCCTCGCCGGGTTCGGTGTCGATCAGGTTGCGCCGGCGCAGCGTCCTGCGCAGGAACACCAGGTTCAGCAGGCTCAGCGGCAACGGCAGCCGGTGCCAGGGCACATAGCGGTTCAGCAACCCGAAGGCCGCGCTGGCCGGCGGTGCCAGGAGCCGGTTGCGCAGCGGCTCCGGGGTCACGAAAGCGATCCCCTGCCGGTGGGCGCTGCTCGCCCGGTAGGCGGCCTTGCGGGCACGGTTGATGTTGCCGAGCGGGCGGAACTCGTCCGTGGTGTACCAGGGGTTGAAGGAGAGCGCGTCGACGCGGTCGGCGGCGGCCCGGGCCCGGGCCTCGTCCACGTCCTGACGGGGAACGGTCAGCCGTGCGACGGCTACGGCCGGCGCGTGCGTCCACTCCACCGAGGCGTCCTCGACCGGTGTGCGCCGCTCGTCCACGAACCGCTGGACGCACAGCTCGAAGACGACGTCCGTCCTCGCCAGCCGCTGCGCGATCTCACGGTGCAGGAACTCGGGGTCCTTGCGGTCGGGCGCAAGCGCGGGCGCGGTGCCCGGCGCCGGCCGCAGCAGATAGCGCACCGGCCCGGCGGCGCCCCACAGGACCGCCCCCCGGCTGAAGTAGGTCTCGGTGGCCAGGGAGGTGACCGTGCGCCGAGTGGCGGCGCGGACGGTGCGGCGCATACGGTTCGCGGTGCCGAGGCCCACCGCGAGCGGCAGCTTCACGAACAGCCCGAACGCCTTTTGCAGCGGGGTGCGGGCCCCCGCCATCGCCTTGGCGAACGCCACGAACTCCCGTGCGTCGCGGGCGTGCGAGACCGGGTGGCTGGTCGCGAGCAGATCGTGGCTCTCCCGCTCCGCCACCCGCACCCGCACGGCCGCCCCGCGCAGGTCGGGCGTCCCGTCACCCTGCCGGATACCGCTCGCGTTGGACAGCCGCACGATCGCCGGATACTCGGCCCCCGGCCGGGCGAACCCGACCCGCAGATCGGCGGGCAGGTCGTCATGGAAGCGCAGCCGGCCGTTCTCCACCGCGAGCGGCGCCTTGGCGTGGAAGGCGCGCGCCACCCCGCCGCCGAAGGCTCGGCCGTTGCGTATCTGGACCGCCATCAGCTCCTTGGCCAGGCGCTCGAACACCAGCCGTTCCGCCTCGGGACTGCCGCCTTGGTATCGCTCGTACCGCTGATCGTGCTGCTGCCCGCCTTCGGCCATCGGTCGTTTCCTTCGTGCGGAGACCTGCCCAGGGAGCCAGCACGTTATCGGCCCTGCGGGGTGTGCCCACAGCTGTGGTTCCCGCCGATGTGCGCGGTCTCTTCGCGTCTACGAACATTGCGGCGAACAGCGGTGTATGTGCTTGTCACGGTGGTGGCCGGATGCCAGTTCGGAAGCCGGGCGGACCTCGCCTTCTCCTCCGCTCCCAGCAACACCACGAGGCTCGGGGCGAGGTTGGCCGAGAAGTGACTGGTCCTCGTCGACGACAAGGCCCGGGCCACCCCGCGTGCGGACGCGGCGAGTGCCGCGGTGCGGGTGACCCGGGCCGGGGAGAGGCCGGAGGGGCCTAGAGGTCGAACTCGTGCGGCGGCAGGTCGAGCGCGAAGCACGCCTCCCGGACCACCGCCTGCTCGTCCTTGTCGAAGTTCCCGTCGGCGCCCCCGATGACGATGCCGATCTGGATCACTGCGCGGGCCTCGGCGGGCTTCTTCTTCGCCTTGCCGATCTCCTGAAGCACGCTGACCTTGCCGAAGGCGAAGTCCGCGGTCAGCTTGTTCAGATTGTCCTCGAAGCGGCGCCGCAGGTCGTCGGCCGGGAAGTTCTGCAACACCTCGTTGGTGGCGATGAGCTGGGCCACCCGCTGGCGCTCCGAGGGGTCCACGGTTCCGTCCGCCGCGGCCACGAGCGCGCACATGGCCATGCTCGCGTCGCGGAACGCGCCGCTCTTGAGATCGTTCTTCTTCGCCACGAGCTGGGTCTGCATCGTCGAGGCGGATTCCTTGATGCGGTCCCACAGGGCCATGGGAACTCCCTACGTCATCGAGGCCGGCCCGTCCCGGTGGACGGGCCGGGGCCTCGCGCTATTACAGCAACGTGGAAGGAAACTGACGGGAGGCCGCGGAAGTTCCGGTGGCGTTCCATTCCGCGATCACGGGCCGGCCGTGCTCGGTGGAGAGCCGGCCGACCGACGCCGTCTCCAGTCGCAGCAGCCGCCCCTCGGCGGCCGACAGGCCCAGGTGCCGGGCGGCCAGGACGCGCAGGAAGTGACCGTGGGCCACAAGTATCACATCGCCCTCGGCGAGGGCGGGGGCGATACGGGCCAGCACCCGGTCGGCGCGCGCCGCCACGTCGTCGGGCGACTCACCCGGATGGCCGTCCGGTCCGGGCGGCACCCCGTCGGTCCACAGGCACCAGTCGGGCCGGGAGCGGTGGATCTCGGCCGTGGTGATGCCCTCGTAGCCGCCGTAGTCCCACTCCTGGAGACCGGCCTCCGGAACGGCGCCGGACAGCCCGGCGAGTTCCGCCGTGCGTCTCGCCCGGCCGAGCGTGCTGGTGAGGGCCAGAGTGAAGGTGCGTCCGGCGAGCAGCGGGGCGAGGGACTTGGCCTGTTCCTCGCCCCGCTGGGTGAGCGGGAGGTCGGTCCAGCTGGTGTGCTGTCCCGAGCGGCTCCACTCGGTTTCGCCGTGGCGGACCAGCAGGAGGTCGCCCACGGCTCGTTACTCCTTCGTCGACTCGACGGCGTGGCCGCCGAACTGGTTCCGCAGCGCCGCGATCATCTTCATCTGCGGTGAGTCGTCCTGCCGCGAGCTGAACCGCGCGAACAGCGACGCCGTGATCGCCGGCAGCGGCACCGCGTGGTCGATGGCGGCCTCCACGGTCCAGCGGCCCTCGCCGGAGTCCTCGGCGTAGCCGCGCAGCTTCTCCAGGTGCTCGTCCTCGTCGAGGGCGTTGACCGCGAGGTCCAGCAGCCAGGAGCGGATGACCGTGCCCTCCTGCCAGGAGCGGAAGACCTCGCGGACGTGGTCCACCGACTTGACCTTCTCCAGCAGCTCCCAGCCCTCGGCGTAGGCCTGCATCATCGCGTACTCGATGCCGTTGTGGACCATCTTCGAGAAGTGCCCGGCCCCGACCCGGCCGGCGTGGACGTATCCGTACGGGCCTTCGGGCTTGAGCGCGTCGAAGACCGGCTGAAGGCGTTCGACATGCTCCTTGTCGCCGCCGACCATCAGCGCGTAGCCGTTCTCCAGGCCCCACACACCGCCGGAGACGCCCGCGTCGACGAAGCCGATGCCCTTGATGCCGAGCTCGGTGGCGTGCTTCTCGTCGTCCGTCCAGCGGGAGTTGCCGCCGTCGACCACGACGTCACCGGGGGACAGCAGGTCCTTCAGCTCGTCGATGACGGACTGGGTGGGGCCGCCGGCCGGGACCATCACCCAGACCACGCGCGGGGCCTGAAGGGTCTCGACCAGTTCGGCCAGGTCCTTGACGTCCGAGAGCTCGGGGTTGCGGTCGTAGCCGACGACGGTATGGCCCGCGCGGCGGATCCGCTCGCGCATGTTGCCGCCCATCTTGCCGAGGCCGATGAGGCCCAGCTGCATCTGTGTCATGTCAGTCTCACTTCTTCCTGAGCGTGCGGTAGGCGGCCACCAGGGCGGCGGTGGAGGGGTCGAGGCTCGGCACCTCGGCGCCCTCGGTCAGGGCGGGTTCGACACGCTTGGCGAGGACCTTGCCCAGCTCGACACCCCACTGGTCGAAGGAGTCGATGTTCCAGACGGCGCCCTGGACGAACACCTTGTGCTCGTAGAGGGCGATGAGCTGGCCGAGGACCGAGGGGGTCGGCTCGGTGGCGAGGATCGTGGTGGTGGGGCGGTTGCCCTTGAAGGTGCGGTGCGGCACCTGCTCCTCGGGCACCCCCTCCGCCCGTACCTCCTCGCTGGTCTTGCCGAAGGCGAGCGCCTGGGTCTGGGCGAAGAAGTTGGCCATCAGCAGGTCGTGCTGGCCCTTGAGTTCCCGGCTCAGTTCGTCCACGGGCCGGGCGAAACCGATGAAGTCCGCCGGAATGAGCTTGGTGCCCTGGTGGATGAGCTGGTAGTAGGCGTGCTGGCCGTTCGTGCCGGGGGTGCCCCACACCACCGGCCCGGTCTGCCACTCCACCGGATGCCCCTCGCGGTCCACCGACTTGCCGTTGGACTCCATGTCCAGCTGCTGGAGATAGGCGGTGAACTTGGACAGGTAGTGGCTGTAGGGCAGCACCGCGTGGGTCTGGGCGTCGAAGAAGTCGTCGTACCAGATGCCCAGCAGACCCAGCAGCAGCGGGGCGTTGGCCTCGGCGGGGGCGTTTCGGAAGTGCTCGTCGACGAGGCGGAAGCCCGCCAGCATCTCCCGGAACCGCTCCGGGCCGATGGCGATCACCAGGGAGAGGCCGATCGCCGAGTCGTAGGAGTAACGGCCGCCGACCCAGTCCCAGAACTCGAACATGTTGTCCGGGTCGATGCCGAACTCGGTGACCTTGCCGGCGTTCGTCGACAGCGCCACGAAGTGCCGGGCGACCGCCTTCTCGTCGCCGTCCATGGCCGTGAGCAGCCAGGAGCGGGCCGAGGTCGCGTTCGTGATCGTCTCGATCGTGGTGAACGTCTTCGACGCGACGATGAACAGCGTCTCCGCCGGGTCCAGGTCCCGTACCGCCTCGTGCAGATCCGCGCCGTCCACATTGGAGACGAACCGGAACGTCAACTCCCGTGCGGTGTAGGGGCGCAGCGCCTCGTACGCCATCGCGGGACCGAGGTCCGAGCCGCCGATGCCGATGTTGACGACGTTCTTGATGCGCTTGCCGGTGTGGCCGGTCCACTGGCCCGAGCGGACCCGGTCGGCGAAGTCGGTCATCTTGTCGAGGACCGCGTGGACCTTGGGCACCACGTTCTCGCCGTCGACCTCGATCACGGCGTCCCGCGGGGCGCGCAGCGCGGTGTGCAGGACGGCCCGGCCCTCGGTGACGTTGATCTTCTCGCCGCGGAACATGGCGTCCCTGAGACCGAACACATCGGTGGCGGCGGCCAGTTCCTGGAGCAGGGCGAGGGTCTCGTCGGTGATCAGGTGCTTGGAGTAGTCGACGAGCAGGTCGCCGACGCGCACGGTGTAGCGCTCGGCCCGCCCGGGGTCCCGGTCGAAGAACTCGCGCAGGTCGGGGTGGAGCAGCGGGCCCGCACGGTGGTCCTCCAGGGCCGTCCACTGGGGGCGTCGGGTGAGCCTGGGGCTGTCAGACATGGCCGGCGTTCTCCTTGGTGCCCTGGCCGCGCAGGGCGATGGCGTACATCTCGTCCGCGTCGAGGCGGCGCAGTTCCTCGGCGATCAGTTCGGAGGTGGGGCGCACCTTCAGCGCGAGGGTGCGCGGGGGCTGGCCCGGCAGGGTCAGGGTGGCCAGCGGGCCCTCGGGGCGGTCGATGACGATCTCGCCCTTCTCGGTGCCCAGCCGCACCGCAGTGATGACCGGTCCGCCGGTGACGATCCGCTCCACCGGCACCTGGAGCCGGACGCCCAGCCAGCGGGCCAGCAGTTCGGCGCTTGGGTTCTCGGCCTCGCTCTCGATGGCCGCGTAGGTCACCTTCGTACGGGCCTGGTCGAGCGCCGCGGCCAGCATGGACCGCCACGGCGTTAGTCGTGTCCACGCCAAATCGGTGTCGCCCGGGGCGTAGGCGGAGACCCGGGCCTTCAGGGCGTCGAGCGGGTGCTCGACGGCGTACATGTCGGTGATCCGGCGCTGGGCGAGGGCGCCCAGAGGGTCCTTGGACGGGTTGTCCGGCGCGTCCACCGGCCACCACACGACTACCGGTGCGTCCGGCAGGAGCAGCGGCAGGGCCACCGAGTCGGCGTGGTCGGACACCTCGCCGTACAGCCGCAGTACGACCGTCTCGCCGGTGCCCGCGTCCGCGCCCACCCGGATCTCGGCGTCGAGCCGGGAGGCGGTGCGGTCCCGGGGGGTGCGGGCGTGCCGCTTGATGACGACCAGGGTGCGGGAGGGGTGCTCCCGCGACGCGTCCTCGGCGGCCTTGACCGAGTCGTAGGCGTTCTCCTCGTCGGTCACGATGACCATGGTCAGGACCATGCCCACGGCGGGGGTGCCGATGGCCCGGCGGCCCTGCACCAGCGCCTTGTTGATCTTGCTTGACGTGGTGTCGGTCAGATCGATCCTCATGGCCTGCGCCAGCTCCGTCCGTCTCGTGCGAGCATCTCGTCGGCTTCTCGGGGACCCCAGGTACCCGCCGGGTACTGGGCGGGCTTGCCGTGCGCGGCCCAGTACTCCTCGATCGGGTCGAGGATCTTCCAGGACTCCTCCACCTCCTCGGTACGGGGGAACAGGTTGGCGTCACCGAGCAGTACGTCCAGGATCAGCCGTTCGTACGCCTCCGGGCTGGACTCCGTGAACGACTCGCCGTAGGCGAAGTCCATGGAGACGTCCCGGATCTCCATCGACGTACCCGGCACCTTGGAACCGAAGCGCACGGTCATGCCCTCGTCGGGCTGGACGCGGATGACGATCGCGTTCTGCCCGAGTTCCTCGGTGGCGGTGGTGTCGAACGGGGAGTGCGGGGCGCGCTGGAAGACGACCGCGATCTCGGTGACCCGGCGTCCCAGCCGCTTGCCGGTGCGCAGATAGAAGGGGACGCCCGCCCAGCGGCGGTTGTCGACCTCCAGCTTGACCGCGGCGTAGGTGTCGGTCTTCGACTGCGGGTCGATGCCCTCCTCCTGGAGGTACCCGACGACCTTCTCGCCGCCCTGCCAGCCGGCCGTGTACTGCCCGCGCACGGTGTGCCGGCCGAGGTCCTCCGGCAGCTTCACCGACTTGAGGACCTTCAGCTTCTCGGTGAGCAGCGCCTCGGCGTCGAAGGCGATGGGCTCCTCCATGGCGGTGAGCGCCATCAGCTGGAGCAGGTGGTTCTGGATGACGTCACGGGCGGCGCCGATACCGTCGTAGTAGCCGGCCCGGCCGCCGATGCCGATGTCCTCCGCCATCGTGATCTGGACGTGGTCGACGTACGACCTGTTCCAGATCGGCTCGTACATCTGGTTGGCGAAGCGCAGCGCCAGGATGTTCTGGACGGTCTCCTTGCCCAGGTAGTGGTCGATGCGGAAGACCTGGTCGGGCTCGAACACGTCGTGCACGATCGCGTTGAGCTCGCAGGCGCTCGCCAGGTCGTGCCCGAACGGCTTCTCGATGACGGCGCGCCGCCAGGAGCCCTCGGGCGCGTCGGCGAGGCCGTGCTTCTTCAGCTGCCGGACCACCTTCGGGAAGAACTTCGGCGGCACGGAGAGATAGAACGCATAGTTGCCGCCTGTGCCCCGGGAGGCGTCCAACTCGTCGACGGCGGCCCGCAGTTGCTTGAAGGCGGTGTCGTCGTCGAAGTCACCCGGGATGAACCGCATCCCCTCGGCGAGCTGCTGCCACACCTCCTCGCGGAACTCGGTACGGGCGTGCTCGCGCACGGCGTCGTGCACGACCTCGGCGAAGTCCTGGTCGGCCCAGTCACGCCGGGCGAACCCGACCAGCGAGAAACCCGGCGGCAGCAGACCGCGGTTGGCGAGGTCGTAGACGGCCGGCATCAGCTTCTTGCGGGACAGGTCACCGGTGACGCCGAAGATGACCAGACCGGAGGGACCGGCGATGCGGGGGAGCCTGCGGTCGCGGGGGTCACGAAGGGGGTTGCACCAGGCGGAGTCCGGGACCGGCCGGCCGGCCTTGGCGGGCGCGGCGCCGACCTTCGAGGCCGCGTCGGAGGCCTGGGCCTCGGCGGCCCTGGTCTCCCCGGCCCCCGGAGCCTCCGTCTGCGTCACCGTGGTTCCCTCGGCCCTCTCCTCGGCCCCGGATCCCTTCGTCTCGGGACGTTCCTTGCTCATTCCGCGTCAACCCCCTTGCTCTTCAGCGAAGCCGTGACGGCGTCCAGCAGGTCCTGCCAGGCCACCTCGAACTTGGCGACGCCCTCGTCCTCGAGTTGCTTGACGATCTCGTCGTACGAGATCCCGAGCCGCTCCACGGCGGCGAGGTCGGCGCGGGCCCGGGCGTAGCCGCCGGTCACCGTGTCGCCCTGGATGTCGCCATGGTCGGCGGTGGCGTCGAGGGTCGCCTCCGGCATGGTGTTCACCGTGCCCGGCGCGACCAGTTCGTCGACGTACAGCGTGTCCTTGTACGCCGGGTCCTTCACTCCGGTGGAGGCCCACAACGGGCGCTGCCTGGTGGCCCCGTCCTTGGCGAGGGCGCGCCAGCGCTCACCGGCGAAGATCTCCTCGTACGCCTCGTAGGCGAGCCGTGCGTTCGCGAGCGCCGCCCTGCCCCTGAGCGCGAGCGCCTCGTCCGTGCCCACCTTCGTCAGGCGCTTGTCGATCTCGCTGTCGACGCGCGAGACGAAGAAAGAGGCCACGGAGTGGATGGCGGACAGGTCGAGCCCGGCGGCCCTGGCCTTCTCCAGGCCGGCCAGGTAGGCGTCCATGACCTGCCGGTAGCGCTCCAGGGAGAAGATGAGCGTGACATTGACACTGATGCCCTGCCCGATGACCTCGGTGATGGCGGGCAGGCCGGCCTCGGTCGCCGGGATCTTGATCATCACATTGGGGCGGTCGACGAGCCAGGCGAGCTGCCTGGCCTCCGCGACGGTCGCCCGGGTGCGGTGGGCGAGGCGCGGGTCGACCTCGATGGAGACCCGGCCGTCCCGGCCGTCCGTCGCCTCGTACACGGGCCGCAGTATGTCCGCGGCGGCGCGGACGTCGGCGGTGGTCATCATGCGGACGGCCTCCTCGACCGTCACGCCGCGCTCGGCCAGGTCGGCCAGCTGCTCCTCGTACCCCTCGCCCGAGCCGATGGCGGCCTGGAAGATGGACGGGTTGGTGGTGACGCCCACCACGTGTTTCGTGGCGAGGAGTTCGGCGAGGTTGCCGGAGGCGATCCGCTTGCGGGACAGGTCGTCCAGCCAGATCGACACGCCCGCGTCGGACAGGCGCCTCAAAGGTCCCGCGGCTGCGGTTGCTTCGGTCACTGTGATCATCTTCTTTCGTGCGATCGGATCAACCGCGGGCTGCGGCGAGGGATTCCCGCGCGGCGGCGGCCACGTTCCCGGCCGTGAAGCCGTACTCGGCGAACAGTGTCTTGGCGTCGGCGGAGGCGCCGAAGTGCTCCAGGGAGACGATGCGTCCACTCTCACCGACGTACCGGTACCAGGTCAGCGCGATGCCCGCCTCGACCGCCACGCGCGCCTTCACGGACGGCGGAAGGACATGCTCGCGGTACCCCTGGTCCTGCTCCTCGAACCACTCCACGGACGGCATCGACACCACCCGGGTACCCACGCCTTCGGCCTCCAGCCGTTCCCGTGCCTCGACGGCGGGCTGCACCTCGGAACCGGTGGCGATCAGGATCACGTCCGGGGTGCCGGTGGAGGACTCCCGCAGGATGTAACCGCCCTTGGCCGCCTCGGGGTTCGGGGCGTACGTCGGCACTCCCTGTCGCGTGAGGGCGAGACCGTGTGGGGCCGGGGCGGTGGAGTGGCGCCGGAGGATCTCCGCCCAGGCGATCGCGGTCTCGTTGGCGTCGGCCGGGCGGACCATGTTCAGGCCCGGGATGGCGCGCAGGCCGGCCAGGTGCTCGACGGGCTGGTGGGTCGGGCCGTCCTCGCCCAGGCCGATGGAGTCATGGGTCCACACATAGGTGACGGGGAGCTGCATCAGGGCCGACAGACGCACCGCGTTGCGCATGTAGTCGGAGAACACCAGGAAGGTGCCGCCGTAGACGCGGGTGTTGCCGTGCAGGGCGATGCCGTTCATCTCCGCGGCCATGGAGTGCTCGCGGATACCGAAGTGGATGGTGCGCCCGTACGGGTTCGCCTCCGGCAGCGGGTTGTCCGCCGGGAGGAAGGAGCTGTTCTTGTCGATGGTGGTGTTGTTGGAGCCGGCCAGGTCGGCGGAGCCGCCCCACAGTTCGGGGATGATCGCGCCGAGGGCCTGGAGCACCTTGCCGGAGGCGGCGCGGGTGGCCACCGCCTTGCCCTCCTCGAACACCGGCAGTGCGTCCTCCCAGCCCTGAGGCAGCTGACCCGCCACGAAACGGTCGAACAGCTTCGCGCGCTCCGGCTGGGCGCCGCGCCACTCGGCGATCCGCTTGTCCCAGGCCGCGTGCGCCTCGGCGCCGCGGTCGAGGGCCCGTCGGGCGTGGGCGAGGACCTCGTCGGCCACCTCGAAGGTCTTCTCCGGGTCGAAGCCGAGGACCCGCTTGGTGGCCGCGACCTCGTCCTCGCCCAGTGCCGAACCGTGCGCGGCCTCGGTGTTCCGCGCCTTCGGGGCGGGCCAGGCGATGATCGTGCGCATCGCGATGATCGAGGGGCGCTCGGTCTCGGCCTGCGCCGCCTTGAGCGCTGCGTACAGCGCGTGGACGTCGACATCGCCGTTCTCCGCCGGTTCGATGCGCTGCACGTGCCAGCCGTAGGCCTCGTACCGCCTCAGCACGTCCTCGGAGAAGGCCGTCGCGGTGTCGCCCTCGATGGAGATGTGGTTGTCGTCGTAGAGGAACACCAGGTTGCCGAGCTTCTGGTGGCCCGCGAGCGAGGACGCCTCCGCGGAGATGCCCTCCTCCAGGTCGCCGTCGGAGACGATCGCCCAGATCGTGTGGTCGAAGGGGGAGGTGCCCCCGGGGGCGTCCGGGTCGAACAGTCCGCGCTCGTAGCGAGCGGCCATCGCCATGCCCACCGCGTTGGCGACGCCCTGGCCCAGGGGGCCCGTGGTGGTCTCGACACCGGCCGTGTGGCCGTACTCCGGGTGACCCGGTGTCTTGGAACCGTGCGTGCGGAACGCCTTCAGGTCGTCCAGCTCCAGCTCGTAGCCGGCGAGGAAGAGCCGGGTGTAGAGGGTCAGCGAGGTGTGCCCGGGGGAGAGGACGAAGCGGTCACGGCCGGTCCACTCGGGGTCCGCGGGGTCATGTCGCATCACCTTTTGAAAGATCGTGTACGCGGCGGGTGCCAGGCTCATCGCGGTGCCCGGGTGGCCGTTGCCGACCTTCTGTACGGCGTCTGCGGCCAGAATCCGGGCCGTGTCGACGGCTCGCCGGTCGAGGTCGGTCCATTCGAAGCCGTCTGCGCTTTGCGCACTCATCTTCAAGAAGTCCTCACTGGATACATGATCACTGGCGGGCCGTCGTCAAACCTAAAAGTCTGACTTTTGCTGGGAAAGGTGCTCCTGTGTCAGCCTTCGGTGAAAGTGGGACACCGGCAGCGGCACCGAGGCGGCACGAGAAGGACATGGCGGACAGAGCCACGCAAGAAGGTGACGGGATCAGGACGTACCAGTTCCCCGTCGACCTGAGCGTCTGTGGCGTCGGCATCCAGGTGGGCCCCATGGGCCCCGGCCGCACCTGGCACGAGGACGCGCCGCTGGACCGCGTCCACCGCATCGACTTCCACGTGGTGATGTTCTTCAACGGCGGCCCCGTGTCGCACATGGTGGACTTCGCCGAGTACCGGGCGCGCGCCGGTGACGTTCTGTGGATACGCCCCGGTCAGGTCCACCGCTTCTCCCGGTCGAGCGAGTACCGCGGCACCGTGCTGACCATGCAGCCCGGTTTTCTGCCGCGCGCCACGGTGGAGGCCACGGGCCTGTACCGCTACGATCTGCCGCCGCTGCTGCACCCCGACGCGGACGGGCTCGCCGGGCTCCGCGCCTCCCTGGTCCAGCTTCAACGCGAGTACGAGGACACCACCACCCTGCCCCTGAGCCTGCACACGGCGGTGCTGCGCCACTCCCTGACCGCGTTCCTGCTGCGTCTCGGGCACCTCGCGGCCAGTTCGGCCGAGGTGGCGCGCGATCACGCCGACACCACCTTCACCCGGTTCCGGGACGCCGTCGAGCAGGGCTTCGCCACCAACCACAGCGTCAGTGCGTACGCCGACGCCCTCGGCTACTCCCGCCGCACCCTGGTGCGCGCCGTCCGCGCCGCCACCGGCGAGACGCCCAAGGGCTTCATCGACAAGCGGGTGGTCCTGGAGGCCAAGCGTCTGCTCGCGCACACGGACCTGCCCATCGGCCGCGTGGGTGCCGCCGTCGGTTTCCCCGACGCGGCGAACTTCTCCAAGTTCTTCCATCAGCACACGGACACGCCACCGGCGGCGTTCCGGGCGGAGCTGAGATGACGAAGGGGGCGAGCGCACGGCCCGCCCCCTCGACGGGCAGGCGCGCGGCCCGTCCGTCGGTGCCTTCGGCCGGCGTGCTCAGTGACCGAAGTCGAACCAGTTCACGTTCACGAAGTCGTTCGGCTGGCCGCTGGTGAAGGTGAGATACACGTCGTGCGTGCCGGTGACCGCGCTGATGTTCGCCGGCACGGTCCGCCAGCTCTGCCAGCCGCCCGTGTCGGCCACCGCGAAGCTGCCGACCGGTGCGTTCGTACGGCTGTCGAGGCGTACCTCGACCAGCCCGCTCACTCCGTTCGCCGCGCCGCTCGCGACCCGGCCGCGGAACTGGGTGGCCGCCGTGGAGCCGAAGTTCACGCCCTTGTACAGGGCCCAGTCGCCGTTCGCCAGCGAGCCGATGTCCTGGCCGCCGCCGGTGTCCGTGGCGGCCTCGGGGACCACGCCCGACTGGCTGTCGTACGACTCGGCCTGGATCGCGCCGTAGGCGTCCCGGTTGCCGGACGGCGGCGGTGTGGTACCGCTCCCACCGTCGGAGGACCGGAGCACCTGTACATAGTCGACCACCATCGGGTGGCCGGGCTCGGTGCCGCTGTCCGGGCCGCCGCCGAAGGCGGCCGGGAAGCCGCCGCCCATGGCCACGTTCAGGATGACGAAGAAGCCGTGGTTCGTGGCGTTCGACCAGGTCGTCCCGTCCACCTGGTTCGCCTTCACGGTGTGGAAAGTGACGCCGTCGAGGGAGAAACGGATCTCTTCGGGGCTTGTCGAGCGGTCCCACTCCATCGCGTAGGTGTGGAAGCCCGCCTGACATGTCGTGCCGCCACAGGAGGTGGAGCTGCCGATGCCGGACGTCTCGTTGCACGGACCGCCCGGGCTGCTGCCGCAGTGCATCGTCGCCCAGTCGGTGTTGAGGCCCTGGACGTTCTCCATGATGTCCAGTTCGCCGACGCTCGGCCAGTTCTGGTAGTTGCCCCGATACGGCGCCCCCAGCATCCAGAACGCGGGCCAGTAACCCTTGGCGGCGGACCCCGTCACGTTGGGCATCTGGATCCGGGCCTGGACCCGCAGCCTGCCGCCGGCCGGGGGCTGGAAGTCGGTGCGCCTGGTCTCGATGCGGCCCGAGGTCCAGTTGCCGGAGGCGTCGCGGCGTGGGGTGATGAGCAGGTTGCCGTTGCCGTCGAGGGAGACGTTGCCGGTGCCGGACGTCATCGTCTCGACCTCGCCGGTGCCCCAGTTGGCGGGGCCGCCGGGGTAGGACGTCCCGGTGTCGTACTGCCAGTCGGCCGTGTCGACGCCGGAGCCCGCCGCGCCGTCGAAGTCGTCGAGAAAGACCTGGGTCCAGCCGGACGGGGGAGTGGGTGCGGAGGCGTTCGCGGGCAGGGTCACGGCCGTGGCGGCGGCCACGGCCACACCCATCGTGCCGAGCACGGCGACGAGGACGCGGCGCAGGGGCCGGCGTCTCGGGGGTATGCCGGAGGTGTCCTTCATGTGCTGCCTCATTCGTACGGAGTGTGGGGTGTGCGCATGCGGCTGAGAGCAGGGGGCCGGTGCGCTGCGGTCGTGAGAGCGCTCTCAACCGCGTCGCCAATGTGCTCTCCGTCACTCCGGCCGTCAAGAGGTAAAGCCGAGAAAGTCCTTTCGCGGCAAGGGAGTTCAGACGCCGAAGGGGGGAAGGCGCCCGAACGGCCCCCGTGGCTCACGGGAGCCGAGGCTCCCCGGGCTCACGGGAGCCGACGCACCGTCAGGAGCCCGTCACCTCCACGAAGGCGGGGTTGGCGTAGAACCATGTGTCGGCCCACGGGTCGCCGTCACCGGGCGTGTGCGGAAGGGCCCGTGCGGGTCGACGGAGGCGCCGAGGTAACCGGCACCGTGACGGTTGCCGTCACTGCCGCGCAGCCGGACGTAGAAGGACTCGCTCCCCGCGGTCAGCGGGCTGCGAAGGGTGTAGGTCCCCTCGCGGCCGCTGACGTCCCTGGTCTGGACGATCTTGGTGTCGGGTGCCCGCCAGGTGTCGCGGTCGGACACGGGCCCGCGCACCGTACCCCGGATCACGTCCACGTGCGCCGGACGCGGAGGATTCCCTCGGGATTGGGACGGGTGGCCCGGCCAGTTCAGCCGCACCCACGTCGGGGTGACCGGCTACGGCTACCGGGCGCGGCTTCGACTGGGCGACGGCGACCGTAGGCGGACTGTGGGACGCGCTGCTCTCCGAGGGCAATGGCGGCACAGTGGTCCGGCCAGGGTGCCATGGCCGTTGCCCACAGCGGTGTGACGAGGTCCGCGCGTATCTCCTCGCGTGTCGGCCTGCGGCCGGTTTGCGGATGGAAGTATCGATGACCAGAACCAGTGGCGGCATGGTGACGAGGTACGCGCCGGTCGCCCCGGCGACCCGGTGCTTTCTCGCGGAGGCGGGCGTCGGGGTGATCGTGGCAGGAGAGGTGCAGGCGTGAGGCTGACGATTCTGGGCGGCGGCGGGTTCCGGGTGCCGCTCGTGTACGGCGCGCTCCTCGGGGACCGCGCCGAGGGCCGGGTCACCCGTGTCGTGCTGCACGACGTGGAGGCCGGGCGGCTGTCCGCGGTGGGGCGGGTGCTGGCCGAACAGGCCGAGGGTGTGCCGGACGCCCCAGCGGTGACCACCACGACCGACCTCGACGAGGCGCTGCGCGGCGCCGACTTCGTCTTCTCCGCGATCCGCGTCGGCGGCCTGGAGGGACGCGCGAACGACGAACGGGTGGCGCTCGCGGAAGGAGTCCTCGGTCAGGAGACGGTCGGTGCGGGCGGCATCGCGTACGGTCTGCGCACCGTGCCCGTCGCCGCCGACATCGCGCGGCGCGTGGCCCGGCTCGCCCCCGACGCCTGGGTCATCAACTTCACCAACCCCGCGGGCCTCGTCACCGAGGCCATGTCCCGCCACCTCGGCGACCGCGTCATCGGCATCTGCGACTCCCCGGTCGCGCTCGGCCGCCGTATCGCCCGTGTGCTCGGTGTCGCCGACCCACGCGAGGCCTTCATCGACTATGTCGGCCTCAATCACCTCGGCTGGGTGCGCGCACTGCGCGTCGCGGGCCGTGACGAACTGCCGCGGCTGCTCGCCGACCCCGGCCTGCTCGGCTCGTTCGAGGAGGGCAGGCTGTTCGGCGCCGACTGGCTCAGGTCCCTCGGCGCGGTCCCGAACGAGTACCTGCACTACTACTACTTCAACCGCGAGACCGTTCGCGCGTACCGGGAGGCCGAGAAGACCCGCGGCGCCTTCCTGCGCGACCAGCAGGCCCGGTTCTACGAGGAGATGAGGCGCCCGGACGCCGCGGCCCTCGCGACCTGGGATCGCACGCGGGCCGAGCGCGAGGCGACGTACATGTCCGAGAACCGGGAGACCGCGGGCGCGGGCGAACGCGACGCCGACGACCTGTCCGGCGGCTACGAGAAGGTGGCCCTCGCCCTGATGAGGGCCATCGCCCGCGACGAGCGCACCACCCTGATCCTCGATGTGCGCAACCGCGGCACCCTGTCCGTGCTGGACCCCGAGGCGGTCATCGAGGTGCCCTGCCTGGTGGACGCCAACGGCGCCCACCCCGTCGCGGTGGACCCGCTGCCCGGCCACGCCACCGGCCTGGTCTGTTCGGTCAAGGCGGTCGAGCGCGAGGTGCTGTCCGCAGCGGAGTCCGGCTCACGCGCGACGGCGGTGAAGGCGTTCGCACTCCATCCGCTCGTCGACTCGGTCAACGTCGCCCGGCGGCTCGTCGACGGCTACACCGCCGTCCACCCCGGCCTCGGATACCTCACATAGCCGTGTCGGCGTGGGGGTGCCGGTCCGGGCACCCCCACGCCGACGCTCAGCCGGTGAAGCCGGCGGTGATGGACGTGAACTGCCAGGTGTTCTGGCTGATGCCGGAGCAGTTGCTGACCACGCCGCCTCCCGGGCAGGGCCGGTCGCGGTTGACCGCCCAGAAGGCGAGCCGGGCGATGTGGTGCGAGTTGGCCCAGTCGCGGATCTGGGTCCAGATCGCCGGGGTGGTGTTCTCCTGCTGGTCGGACAGGCCGTTCATGCCGGAGATGCCGATGTGGGAGTAGGCCGTCGCGTCGTCCCAGCCGAAGGTGGACTTCAGCTTGGCCTTCAGGCCCTCGGCCGCGTTCACCGTGTTGCCGTACATGTCCGAGCCGCCGCCGAAGTCGAACGGCATGACGGTGAAGACGTCGATGTTCGCGCCGAGCGACTGGGCCTGCTCGATCAGCCGGTTGCCGTAGTAGGTCGGGCCGGTCGTCGAGGTGCCGAAGGTGACGATGGTCTTCAGGCCCGGGTTGTTGGCCTTGACCGTCTTCAGGGCGGTCAGGATCCTCGCCTGCACGGCCTCGTTCTCGAACTCGTCCGAGTTCTCGATGTCCATGTCGATCGCCTTCAGGGAGTAGGCGTCGATCACCTTCTGCAGAGCCCCGGCGAGCGCGCTCGCGGAGGAGCAGTTGGCGCCGAGCTTGCTGCCCTGCCAGCCGCCGAAGGACGGGACGATGTCACCGCCGGCGGAGCGGATCTGGTTGATGGCGGTCTGGTCGACCCCGCCGGTCAGTGCGCGGTTGCCGTCCCAGGCGGGGGTGCAGCCGCCCGAGTCGAGCACGAACGCCATCGTGAACCACTTGATGCCGGTCGCGCTCATCACCGTGCTCGGGTTCGGCGGGTCGCCCCAGCCCTCGTACAGGTACGGCGCGGCCTGCTTGAAGCCGGAGCCGCCGCCGCTGCCCGCGTCCGTCGTGACCGACACGGAGTCGGAGGCCCCGGAGGTGTTCCCGGCCGCGTCCCGCGCCTTCACCGTGAAGGTGTAGCCGGTACTGGGCGACAGTCCGCCGACCGTCGCGGACGTGCCGGAGACGCTCAGTACCTGGCTGGAGCCGCTGTAGACGTCGTACGCGGCCACGCCGACGTTGTCCGTCGAGGCGTTCCACTTCAGCGACACGCTCGAGGAGGTCTTGCCGGTGGACGTCAGGCCGGTGGGCGTGGTCGGCGCCTGGGTGTCGGAGCCGCCACCGCCGCCGGGCCCGTCCAGGCTGATGTCGTCGGCGTAGTACGTGCCCTGCGCGTACCAGCCGTGGACGTAGATCGTGGCGCTGGTCTGCGAGGCGCCGGTGGTGAACGAGACGGACAGCCGGCTGTACGCCGACGGGGACGTCGTCCAGGTCGAGGCGCCGCCGTTCACACCGAGGTAGACATAGCTGCCGCGGACCCAGCCGCTGAGGGTGTACGTCGTGTTCGGCTGGACCTGGACGGTCTGGCTGCACTGTGCGTTGTCGCTCGAACTCGCCGCGCCGGCAAGGGCCTTGGAACCGCCGTGGACGGGGCTGGAGACGACCGAGCCGAGGTTGCCGGTGCACGACCAGGGGGAGAGGCTGCCCGACTCGAAGCCGGGATTGGACAGGATATTGGCCGCCTGGGCGGTGCCGGGGAGGGCGACCGCCCCGCCCAGCGCCAGGGCGGCGGAGCCGACGAGGGCGAAGAAGGCACGTCTGGAACGTCTGAGGAGTGTGCGCACGTGATCTCCCTGAAGGCGAAGTGGGGTTCGGGAGTGCAGGGCCAGTGCGGAAGGTGCGCAACCAAGTTGGTATGGACCAATCCCGGTGTCAAGGGCCGGCGTCGGAATTGGTCCAGACCGGTGCGGGAGGGAGGAAGGGAGGCCACCTACAGGGGCAGGGCCTGTGCCGCGCCGACCTCGACCGGGCCGGCCGGCACCGTGGGCGCGACCGGCGCCTGCTCCGGCTCGTCGGCCCGCTGCCGCGGCAGCGAAACGGAGCGAAGCGGCCGCGGCCCCGACACCACCGTGTAGTCGGTGCCCAGGAACGGCGGCACCACCTCGCCCGGATCCTCCCCGAGGGCCAACTGAACCGCCGCCCACGGGGCGTTGACGCCGCACAGCGCCAGCTGGTGCAGACCGCCCGCCGGGCGCGTGTTGACGTCGAGGAGCACCGGCTCGTCGCCGTACATCCGGAACTGGATGTTGGAGAGGTGGAGCAGTCCGAAGCCCTCCGCCAGGCGCCTGGCCGGCTCCAGCCACTGCTCGTGCAGCGTGAAGCCCCGGCGGCGACCGTTCTTGGTGCGGCCCACCGCCATGCGGATCCGGTGGTCGGGCCCGGTCAGGCAGTCGACCGACACCTCCGGCTGCTCCAGGCGCGGCATCACCAGCCAGTCGACGGGCTCCTCGGCCTCGCGCACCGCCCGGACGACCAGGTCCAGCGGCACATAAGGCCCCGGGAAGCCGCTCAGATGCACCATCGAGAAGGGGGCGCGCGTGATCACACGGAACCCCACCCCGCCCGCGCCCGAAGCCGGCTTGAAACACGCCTTGTGGCCCCCGGCCTCCAACTCCTCGACGGCGGCAGCCAGTTCGGCCTCGTTCGTGACCCGCCACCACGGCGGCACCGGAATGCCGATCGCCTGCACGGCCTGATACGCCGTCACCTTGTCCCGGAACACCGCGACCGCCTCGGCGGACGGCGCCAGCAGCGCCGTGCCGGCCGCCTCGAACTCGGTGCGGTGCTCGACGATCGCCTCCTGGTGCAGCCGGGGCACGAACACATCGATGCCGCGGCGCATGCACTGATCGAGGGCGTACTCCACGTACGCGGCCGGGGACAGGCCCTCCGGCTCGAGGTCGGCGGTGTCCGCCGCGGCCAGAACCGGTGAGTCGGGGTCGCCGTGCGTGGCATGGATCTCGACGGCCCGGTCGCTGGGATTTCTCCGCAGCTGATCCATGAAGAACACGTTCTCCGCGTACGTGCGGTTGAGCCAGACGCGTACGCGAGAGACCATGCATGCCACCTTTAACGGTTCGCGGGCAGGGCGGAGCAGGCCGTGCCCGGCCAGGGGAAGGGGAGGTACACCGAACCGCCGTACGCGCAAAGGCGTCCGTGGCGGACGTGTTGGGGCGATCATAGGGCCTCCCGGACCCTCCCAGGGCTACGCGCGTATTACGGATTCCCCCCGCTTCCCGGGCTGACGGAGACCGGCCGTTTCCCGGGCGATCGGGCAGTGGACAGAAGGAAACCAGCCGTTTTCCGGGGCGCCCGCGCAGCCCTCGCGGGTCGCTCTTGTCCGTCGGCGGCCCGGTGTGCTCTTGTGTTCCTGTTCGGATCTCGAAAGGGGCGAGGGTGGAGTCGACGGACGGCCGTGGACAGCTGCTCGCCATCAGCGACCTGCACATCGGATATCCGGAGAACCGCGCTCTCGTCGAGCGCATGCGGCCCACCACGGACCAGGACTGGCTCCTCGTGGCCGGTGATGTGGCCGAGACCGTCGCCGACATCCGCTGGGCCCTGGAACTGCTGGCCGGCCGCTTCCGCAAGGTGCTCTGGGCGCCGGGCAACCATGAGCTGTGGTCGCATCAGAGGGACACCGTCACGCTGCGGGGCGTCGAGCGCTACGCACACCTGGTCGCCATGTGCCGGGAAGTGGGCGTGACCACACCCGAGGACCCCTACCCGGTCTGGGAGGGGCCGGGCGGTCCGGTGGCCGTCGCGCCGCTCTTCCTGCTCTACGACTACTCGTTCCTGCCGCAGGGCTGCACGACCAAGGAGCAGGGGCTTCAGTACGCCCACGGCACCGGGATCGTGTGCACCGACGAGTATCTGCTGCACCCCGACCCCTATCCGAGCCGCGAGGCCTGGTGCCGCGCCAGGGTGGCCGAGACCGAGCGCAGGCTCGAGGAGATCCCCGACGATCTCCCCACCGTGCTGGTGAACCACTACCCCCTGGACCGGCACCCCACGGACATCCTGCGCCATCCCGAGTTCGCCATGTGGTGCGGCACCCGGCTCACCGCCGACTGGCACCGCCGCTTCCGGGTCGCCTGCATGGTCTACGGGCATCTGCACATTCCGCGCACCACCCACCACGACGGCGTGCGCTTCGAAGAGGTGTCGGTGGGCTACCCCCGCGAATGGCGCCCCCGCGCGGCACCGCCCGGAAAGCTGCGCCGCATACTGCCGATGGAGGTCCCAGCAGGTGATCGAGGAGCTGCTCCCGGGGTCGGTCGCGGTCGTGGAGGCACACGGCCGTGACGCGCTCGGCGACGGCGTCCCCCTCTACCCGGAGGAGGAGGCGGTCGTGGCGCGGGCCGTCGAGAAGCGGCGCCGGGAGTTCCGGGCCGCACGCGGCTGCGCGCGACAGGCCATGGAGAAGCTCGGTGTGGCGCCGCGTCCCATCCTGCCCGGCGAGCGTGGCGCACCGGGCTGGCCGGACGGGCTGATCGGCAGCATCACGCACTGTGAGGGATACTGCGCCGCCGCGCTGGCGCACATCGGCGACCTGGTCTCGCTCGGCATCGACGCGGAACCGCACGCCCGGCTCCCGGAGGGGGTCCTGGAGGCGGTCGCGCTGCCCACCGAGCAGACGCGGCTGCGGGCCCTCGCCCACAGCCACCCGTCCGTCCACTGGGACCGGCTGCTGTTCAGCGCCAAGGAGTCCGTCTACAAGGCGTGGTTCCCCCTGACCGGGAAGTGGCTCGACTTCCAGCAGGCCGACATAGAGATCGACCCGGGTCCCGCCCCCGGTGTGCCGGGCCGCTTCCGGGCGCGGCTGCTGGTCCCGGGGCCGGTGATCGACGGCCACCCCATGGAGATCTTCGACGGCCGGTGGACGGCGGGGCGGGGGCTGGCCGCGACAGCCATCGCCGTACCTCGTCCCTAGCGCGCCGTCCCTAGGGCGCTACCAGGGCGTCCACGATCATGCCGGTGACGGCCTCCAGGCCCCCGGTGGCCAGCGCCGTGCGCTGGAGCTCCGCGCCCGTGCCCCGCTCCAGCAGACGCCGGACCAGCGAGGTCACCTCCCGGGTGTCTCCGTACGCCTCCAGGGCGGGCTCCACGTGCTCCAGGAGCCCGTACACCACGTCGTCGGCACGGCGGCGCCCGCCGCCGATGTCGATCAGATCCTCGCTCAGCCCGTAGCGGGCGGCCTGCCACATCGCCGCCTGCACGAACTCCATGTCGCCCTCGGGCGCGGAGCCGCCCGCCGCGGCATCGCGCATGGCGGTGTCGGCGAGGGCGCGTACCAGCCCCGCGAACATCACTGCGTCGTCCGCGCGCAACTGGACGTCCAGGCAGCGGACCTCCACCGTGGGGTAGCGGTCGGACAGCCGGGCCTGCCAGTACAGCTGCCCGGTGTCGCCGATCAGCCCTGCCGACAGCAGCCGCCGCACCCGCCGCTCGTAGTCCGCCTCGTCGGCGAAGTACGGGGGGACGCCGCTGACCGGCCAGCGGTCGAAGATCAGGGTGCGCCAGCTCGCGAAGCCGGTGTCGTGTCCCGCCCACAGCGGGGAGTTCGCCGACATCGCCGTCAGCGTCGGCAGCCACAGGCGGATGCGGTTGAGCACCTCGACCCCCGCTTGCCGGCCGGGGACGGCGACATGCACATGCATGCCGTTGACCATCTGCTCGGCCACCAGCTGGGGCGCCTGCCGCTGCATCTCCCGGTAGCGGGCCTTGTCGGTGATGGGTACCGGCAGGCCCTCCGCCAGCGGCGGTGTACCGCTGGCCACGAGCCGGCAGCCGCATGCCTCGGCCGCCCCCGCCACGGCGTGCCGTAGACGCAGCAGATGCCCGCCGACCTCCTCCAGCGTGGCGCACACCGGCGTGGCCACCTCCACCTGGGCCTGGAGAAGCTCCGTCTGGACCTCGTCGTCGGTGACGAACGGCGCGAGACCCGCCGCGGCCCGCACCTTTTCCCCGCGCGCCGCCGGCCAGCCGGTGCCCAGATCGATCAGCAGGTACTCCTCTTCCACACCGACCGTTGTCATGGCCGACCTTTCCCTCCCCCGCCGCCGCGATCCGTCCCGGGAGGGCAGGCCCGCTGCTGTCCGGGCGCGCGTCCCGCCCGCCCCAGGGGTGCCGAGAACAAGTTCCGCGAGCAGGCCCGCTCAAACGGGGCCGCACGACGTGGTCAGCGCGTCGCCACCACACGCAGCGTCTCCAGCGTGGGATCCGCCGCGTCGGGGATCAGCACGCCGTGGGCGACACCGCTGCGCAGATAGTCGAGGACCTCCATGGTGATCACTTCACCGGGGGCCACCACGGGGACGCCCGGCGGGTAGGGGCTGATCGTCTCGGCGGCGATCCGTCCTGCCGCCCGCTCGGCGGGCACGTTCTCGGCAGGTCCGAAGAACGCCTCGCGCGGCGTGATGGCCTGCTCCAGTTCCAGTGTCGAGGGCTCCGGCAGGTGCACCGGCGTCTGCCGCTCCATGCCCTCGGCGTTCTCGGCCAGCGCGCGCAGGGCGTCCAGCAGGATCTTCTCGGTCTCGTCGTCGTCGGCGTGTGTGATCGAGGCGCTGATGCGGCAGGTGTCCGAGCCGCCGACATCGACGTGACGGTGGGCGCGCAGCCACTCGGCGGCCTGCATTCCGCTCACGCCGAGTCCCCGCACGTCGATCACGATCTTCAGGGGATCGTACTCGGCGGCGAGCCCCGCCTCGACGACCTCGGAGCCCATGGGCCGCAGCCCCGGCAGATCACCGGCCATGGACCGGATCCGCTCCGCGCGGTGCAGCGCGGACTCCAGAAGTTCGTGTCCCCGCTCGACCATCTGGCGTCGCCAGCCGTCGAGGGTGGCGTACACCAGGGACGAGGCACTGGTGGTGCCGAGGAGGTCCTCCCGCTGCTTGAGGACGTCCGGCGACACCCGGTCGTACTGGAGGTGGAAGACGGAACTCTGCTCGATGGCACCGCCCATCTTGTGGACGCTGGTCACCACCAGATCGGCCTCGGCGTCCATGCCCCAGGCGGGGAGAGCGGGGTGGAACGGAAGGTGGGCGCCCCAGGCCTCGTCCACGATCAGCGGGACGTCGAAGTCGTGACACACCCGCGCCACGCCCCGGATGTCCGCGCAGGTGCCCCAGTCGGTCGGCGTGATCAGCAACATGCCTTTGGCGTCCGGGTGCTCCTCGAGACGACGGCGCACGTCGTCCGGCTCCGGCGGGTGGGCGAGGTGGCGCTCCACGTCGAACTTCGGATGCACCCAGACCGGCTCCACCCCGTTGATCACGAGGGCCGCGACCACGGACTTGTGGGCGTTGCGCGACACCAGCAGCTTCTCGCCGGGGCCGGCCACGGAGATCATGGCGGTCTTCACCGACAGGGAACTGCCGCAGGTGGAGAAGAACGCCCGCTCGGCGCCGACCGCGTTCGCCATGAGTTCCTGCGCCTGAGCGAGCACGCCCTGCGACTGGCGGCGGTCGTCCAGTCCGTTGAGGGACAGCACGTCCGAACGGAAGACGTCGAGCCCCACGATGTCCGCCACCCGCGGATCGGCCCCACGGCCCTGTTTGTGGCCCGGAGGGCCGTAGGCCACGTCCCCTCGGCGCCGGAACTCCTCCAGCGCCTCCAGTACGGGAGCCCGCGAGTGATCCATCTGCTTCCCTTCCGGTCGCCCTGCGGCGTTCGGCCGCCGTCCCGGATCCGGGCGCACCGGCGGCCCGTCCCGGCGCACGTCGGGTTCCACCGGCGGGACATTCGAAACTCCGGGGTGTCGCGGTCCCGGACGGTGGAACCCGCGCTGACGTGGCACCGCATCCGGAGGCGAAGGAGGCCATGTGACCCGCACATCCGACGATGTTCACGAGGCACTGCGCGGGGCGGTGGCCCAGCGGGCCGGCGTGGTGTGGGAGGCCGCCCTCGCACTGCACGCCGATCCCGAGTACGCCTTCGCCGAACACCGGGCGGCCGGGCTGCTGACGGGCGCGCTGGCGCAGGAGGGCTTCACGGTCGAGCGCGGGGTGGCGGGGATGCCCACCGCGTTCGCCGCGCGCTCGGGCGACGGCCGCCCCACGGTCGCGCTGCTCCTGGAGTACGACGCCCTGCCCGGCCTAGGCCACGCCTGCGGGCACAACCTCATCGCCGCCGCGGGCCTGGGGGCGGCGCTGGCCCTGCACACGGTGCTGGGCGGCGCGCACGGATGCGTGATGGCCGTGGGCACACCGGCCGAGGAAGGCGGTGGCGGCAAGGCCCTCGAGGTGGAGGCCGGGGTGTTCGACGGCGTCGACGCGGCGCTGATGTTCCACCCGGGGGTGTACGACTGGCGGTACGCGCCGCTGACGGCACAGGTGCAGTACCGCGTCGCCTTCCATGGACGGGCGGCCCATCCCACGGGCAACCCGACCGAGGGCATCGACGCCCTGGCGGCGCTCGTCGAACTGTTCAACGTCCTGGCCGTGGTCGGCCGGCGCCTGCCGGAGGCCTCCCATGTGCAGGGCATCGTCACCGACGGCGGCCGGGCCACGAACATCGTCCCCGAGTACGCGGAGGGCCGGTTCGGGCTGCGGGCGCTGACCACCCGGGCGCTGGAGGACCTGGCCGAGCAGCTGCGGGAGTGCGCCGAGGGCGTCGCCCGGGCCACGGGCACCACGGCGGAGGTGGAGCGCGCCACCGTCCGGTACGAGCACTTCCGCGACAGCGACGTGCTCTCCGCGCGGTTCGCCGAGCACCTGTCCGGGAAGGGGATCGTGCTGGCTCCCCCTGCCGCCGGGGTGTACCTGGGGTCGTCGGACATCGGCAACGTCAGCGCCCGGCTGCCCGCCATCCACCCGTTCGTGGCGATCATGAACGAGGAGGGGTCCGACCACACCGCCGAGTTCGCCGAGGCGGCCGCCTCCGAGCGGGCCCGCACCGTGCTTCTCGCCGCCACGGAGGCGCTCGCGTGCACCGCCGCCGATGTCCTGCTCCGCCCGGAACTGCGCGAGGAGGCCTGGCGGCAGCACCGCGCCCGATCCGCGGCGGACCTCTGAGACCGCCGCGGCCCACGGGAGGCCGCTCAGGGACACCACTGTCCGCACAGGCGGAAGAACTCCTCCTCGGTGCCCGTGAGCCCGGCCTCCGCCAGGGCCCGGTCCGCCTCGGCCAGGGCGGCGGTCGGGACCACGGGTGGTCGCAGCGGATTCGGGGGTCCGTCGAAGGCCGCTCGAACGGTGTGGAGGAGGCGAAGATAGGCCTGTACGGCGGCGCGTTGGCGGTCGGTCAGTACGGCGGTCGGCATCGGTCGGCTCTCCCCGGATCGGCCGCGCGGCCCGGGAGGGCGCGCGGCGGTACGTGCACGGTGCACGCCCCCGTACGCGGTCGGTCGCCGCGCGTATCGGTGGCGCACCCCCAGCTTGCCGTCCGCCACTGACAATCCCGTGGCCGAAGCGGCGGGTTCGCCCGCTCAGCGGAGCCGCAACCGCCCCACGGGGCGCCGGGCAACATGCCGCAAGTGGGCCTGTTCGCACGCCCGCTGACGCCCCTGGGGTTCGATCTCGGCCAGGGCGCGGTCGAGTTGCCGGCCCTCCGAGGGATCCGCAGGATGGGTTTGTCCGGCTTGCGCGCCGTCGCCCGTGCCCTTGTCTCCGAGGCCGGTTGAGGACCACCGAGAAGTGACTACTGTGGCGACCTGGCACCGACGTCCAAGACCGGGGAGTGACGACGTGAAGACCAGGCGCGAGAAAAGGATGAAAGAGCTCAGCGCCGAACTGCTCGCCCGCCTGGACCAGGCCGCGCCGGGTGACGACGACGAGATCTTCGTGGCCCTCGGCACCATTCTCACCGGTCTGCGAGGCCGTCCGGTGGTGCTGAAGCGGACCAGCTTTCCGCCTGGCACGGCGAGCGGACTGTGGCTCGATCTCGAGGACATGGACATCGTCGCCGTGCGGATCGACACGACCAACAGCGAGCACGAGCACGTCATCCTGGGCCATGAGATCTGGCACATGTTCGAGGGACACTGCGGAGCCCACACCCCGGCGGGCCGGGCCGCCGCACGGGCGCACAGCTTCCAGGCCGGTGCCGTCGACGATGTCGTGCGCCGGCTTCTCACCTCCCGGGACGCGAGACTCGGCGGGCTCGGCGCGCCCCAGCTGGGCGTCGCAGCCCGCACCCGCTTCGACGACCGGCACGAGGCGGAGGCCGAGATGTTCGGCCTGCGGCTCGGAACCGACCTGCGCACCTTCCGCAGGACCCACTGGCGCGCCGATCTGGGCCAGGTGGCCGGACGCATCGAGGACTCGCTGGGCCGAGGCCTCTGGGTCTGAGTCGTGGACGGTCGGTTCTACTGTCTGACGGCCATGCTCCTGTGGAGCGGCCTCGCCATCAGGATTCCCCGGCTGCTGCACAGCAGGCGTGACCCGGCGCCGGTGTCGCTGTGCGCGGTCCTGCTCGCGGCCGGGATCTCCTTCACCCTGTCCGCTCCCGCCGGCGTCGCCGCCGTCAACCACCCGACGGGCATCCCGGACATCGCCGCACCGCCGGCGTACACCGTGGTGACCGCCTTCAGCGCCTCCTGCATCGTCCTGACCGTCCACTGGCGCGGCGGCGAACCGGCGCACGTGCGCCGCGCGGCCCTCGCGTGGCTGACCGCCTACGCCGCCGTCACCGTCGCCCTGTGGGTGCTGTTCGCGATCGGCGACGCACCCCTGGAACGCCGGGCCGACCTGGACACCTACTACGCCACCACCCCCGGTCTCGCGGAGATGATCACCCTGCTCAACGGTGTCTTCGGGATGGTCGAACTGGCCGCGGTCGTGGCCCGTTGGACGGGACGGCGCCGGGACACCCTGAGCACCGACCTGGCCCCCGCCGTCGCCCTCGTCACCTTCGGCCACGCCCTGCCGCCGGCCGGTCCGCGCATCGAGAGCGTCACCGCCTACGCCGGGCTCCGGCCGCTGTTCAAACTCCTGGTCGACCCCGCCGACCGGCGCTGCCGGGTGCCGCTGTCCTGGCGGTCGCTGGGCGACATCGACCTTCGTCTCACCCGGCGGGAGACCGGCATCCGCGACGGCATCTCCCCTCTGCGACCCGGCTTGGACGACCGGGTGCGCGAGCGGGCGTACAACGGGGCGATCTCCTGCGGTGCGAGCACCCCGGAAGCCGAGGCCATCGGCGCAGCCGCCATGGCCGTCGCCGCCACCCGGACCGGCTCACCCGGCGAACCCGTGCCCGGCGCCCGCGTCCCCACCGCGCTCGACGGCAACCTGCGCGACCTGGTCCGGGTCTCCCGGGCCGTCCACACCCCCATCGTCGCCGACACGCCCCGGGCGGGCGGCAGGCCGGAGAACCGAGGGACATGACCTTACGCGCCCAGACGGCACCCTGTCCGACCACACCGCCCGAAGTCGTCGCACCATGAAGGCCAACCTCGGCTTCTACGTCGCCGGCGGCCTGCTGCTCCTGGCCTGCCTGCTCAAGTTACCCGCCCTGGTCCGCGCCCGCGGCCGGGACTGGCTGCTGTCCTCGATCTGCGCCCTGCTGCTGGTGGGATCGGGCGTCCTGTTCACCTCCGCGCCGCAGACCATCATCCTGGTCAACCGGACCACCGGGGTGTCCAACTTCTCCGCCCCACTGGTCTACTGCGCGCTCACGGGCTTCTCCGCGGCCTCGGTCGTACTGGTCCTGAACTGGCGCGGCGGCACCGACAAGGGCCGTACCCGGTGCCTGTCACAGCAGATCATCGCGCTCTATCTGCTGGTGTGGGTGCTGATCGTCACCCTGTACGCGCTCGGCGACGCCCCCGTGGAACGACGCACCGACTTCGACCTGTACTACGCGGGCACGCCCTACATCCGCGAGATGATCCTGCTGTATCTCCTCGCCCACGGCGTGGCCTCCTTCACCTGCAGCCGGCTGTGCTGGCGCTGGTCGCGCGACGTGTACGGCAGCATGCGGATCGGCCTGCGTGCCCTCGCGCTCGGCTATCTGCTGCACTACGCCGGCTACGACGGGGCCAAACTCGTGGCGATCGGCGTCCGCTGGACGGGGCACGACTGGGGCTTTTTGGCCACCGGTGTCGCACCCAGCATGGGCCAGCCCAGCGCCCTCCTCGTCGCCGTCGGCTTCATCCTTCCGCTCGTCGGACGCCGCAGCGAGGACGCGGTCCGGTACTGGCAACTCGGCCCGCTCGCCAGGGCCGTCGGGGCGGTTCCCGGCGTGCCCGGCCTCGCCCTGCTGCCCCTGCCCTGGTGGACACCCGAGTTCCGACTGCGGCTGACGCAGCGTCAGACCTATATCTCGGACCGTATCGTGGCGTGCCGGGGCCATTTCGACCACCGGATTCGGGACGAGGCACACGCTGCCGCCGTCGCCCGTGGAGCGAGCGCGCAGGACGCCGACATCATCGCCGAGGCGGCGATGATCGCCGCCGCCGCCGACACCTACAGCGACGTCGGCGAGGACCCCCCGCCCGGGCAGGCGACGCTCGGGCCGCCCGGGCCGCCCCTCACGACGGGGGACCTGGCCCGGCTGTCCCGCGCCCTGCGGTCCCGCGTCGTCAAGGACATGCGGCGGCGCAGCCGTGCCGGACGCGAACAGGCTCCGACCTGACCCGTTGTCAGGGAAGCGGCCGGGACGTCCCGTCCACGCGCCGGTGCAGGACGCACACGTACGCCTCGTCGCCGCCCGGCTCGTCCAGGATGCGGTACGCCCCGTCGCGGACCTCCCCGATGTCCTTGTCGCAGTGGGCCGGGACGGACGGACCGAGAAGGATGCCGCCGAGGGCCGACCGTGCCTGCGCGGACGCGGGTGCCTCGGCGGGCAGCCCCGGGATCCGCTGCCGCGCGCCGGGCGACGCGTCCTCCAGGGCGCACACCAGCGCTTAGGTCACGGTGCCGTTCAGCAGGTCCTCGTGGCGGCCCGAGGCGAGATCCTCCCATGTCGAGCCGGGGGCCGCTCGCCGTGCCGGGCGGGAAGGCGGCCGTACGGAACCGGACGGGACGGCCGCGGCGTCGGCTCATCCCGCGCACAGCGCGGCGTGGAGGCCGGCGGGTGCCGCCGGTGCCGGGAGCGAGAGCCCGGCGGCCAACTCGCCGCGCACTCGGCGCATTCTCCTTCCGACGCCGATGGTTCTGCCCCGGCTCAGGATTCGGGCCGCTTGACGCTCTCCAGGAGCATGTCCAGCCACTCGGCGACCTTGTCGCGGTGCTGGTCGGTGGGCAGCTGGGCCGCCCGCCAGGCGATGCCGCGGACACCGTGGTCCTGAAGCAGCCGCTCCAGCGGGTCGTCGGCGGTGTCGGCCGCCGCGCGCTCGCGGTCGGCGAGCTGCTGGAGGAGCTCCTGCTCCGAGCGCTGGAGGGCGTTCGCGAGCGCCTCGGGGTCCTCGGCCGTGAGGAACCCGGCATGCACCCTGAAAAAGCGCTGAATGGCGTCGCAGTGCTCCATGGTGGGGCGCCGGTCGCCGTTGATGAGGGCACCCGCCTGCTGGCGCGACATGCCCGCGCCGTCGGCGATCTCCTGCTGTGTGTACTTGCGGCCGTTGGGCTTGACCCGGGTGCGGCGCAGCAGGTCGAGCCGTTGCAGGAAGCGCGCCTGAAGATCCGGCTCCCCGGCGGGCACTCCGCTCAGCAGGGCCTTCACCACCGGCTCCGGGACGCCGGAGGCGACCGACAGGCGCGCGACGCCGAAGACCTCCTCGTGCGGCACGCCCAGCCGGTCGGCGAGAGCGGTGACACGGGCCACGACGGCCGGCAGCAGACCCGTCGCCGTGGCGCCCGGAACCTCGAAGCCATCCGTCACCGACAGATCTCCTACGTCTCTTCTCACATCGTTCTCATGGTCGTCCGGAACCATCCGGAGATTAGCCGTTCTCTCGAACTCACATCCAGGTCTCGCCACAACTGTGGCGAGATTCGGCCGTCAACCGACGCCAAATGCCACGATAGTTGACACGGCTCGATCCGGGGCAGCAGGATCGGGGCGCCGCGTGAAGGCCGCAAGGGCAAGAGGGGTGACCTCCCGATGGCGTTTCAGGCAGGAGGGCAGCGGTCGCAGCCGCGGCCCGTCCCCGAGAGTCCGGAAGCAAGGGCGTATCTACAGGACTACGCCGCGCTGCTGGAAGCCGTCCCCTTCCCGTCCGTCGTCTTCGACCACCGCTGGGACGTCGTGCTCGCCAACACCGCGTTCGCGACGCTCTTTCGCGGGGTGGGGCCGCATCCGACGGCCATGCCCGATGACAACTTCCTGCGGTTTGTGCTCTTCCACCCGGACGCGGGCACGGTCCTCGGCGAGCACGAGTCGAGCTGGTGCCTGCCGATGCTGGCGCACTTCGCGGCGGCGGTGGAGCGGCACGGCCACGACCACGGGCTCCAGGCCATCCGCAGGGAGATCGCCCAGGACCCGATCATGGAGGCCGCCTACCGGCAGGGCCTGCCGCACTGGATCCGGGCGACCGGCCCGCACGCCATGGAGCACGACGGGGCCGTGCGGCCGCTGCTGCACCCCGACCCGCGCTGGAGTGGCGACTGCCGGGTGGTGGGGGAGACCCCCAAGACCCTTCAGTCCATGGGGTACTCGAAGCTGACACTGGTGCTGCGCGAGGCGCGCCGCCCGGCACCGGCCGGGCGCCGTCCGCGCCGCATCCGGCGCACGACGGGTCACCTCAGCGTGGTGCCCGCGCAGTCGGACTGAGCTTTTCTCACCGCCCCGGCTCCGTCGGTGTTCAGGTCACCGACGGCGCCGGGGCCCGCGGCAGTCGCCCCGATCAGCGGCCCAGGACGAGAACGAGCGGAATCCCGTCGCACGGGACCAGCCGCAGCTCGCGCCAGACCTCCGGTCGCGCCCGCTCCAGCACGGCGGCGAAGTCGGGTCCCTTGGTGAGCGATCCGGCCAGATGCGCGGGGTCGGCCGAGGCCGCAACCCGGCCCCGGGCGTTGACCAGATGCGCGGGCGTGGGCAGGGCGCGCAACAGGGGCAGCACGGCCGCCTCGAAGTGCCGCAGATAGACGTCGGCCGCGGCCACGCCCGCGAAGTGTCCCTCCAGGTGCACGGGCGCGGACAGGGTGAGGCTGTACTCGTCGGAGCAGAGGTAGTCCACGTAGGGGCCGGCCACCGCCCGCCGCCCGGTGTCACGCGGCAGCGCGAACCAGTCCCAGTGCGTGTAGTCGGAGTACGCCGAGTGTGCCGGATCCAGGTCGAGCAGCAGGGGCCGTATGTCGCCGCCGGAACCGGTCTGCCACCACTCCAGCCATGCCGGTACGTCGCTCAGCAGCCCGGGGGCCGCCACGAACCCGACCCCGGAGACCAACTCGTGCCGGGCCAGCCGGGCATGGAGCCCCGGGCGCAGCGCGGCCAGGTCCACGGTCGCGGGCCCCCGGCCGGCCACCCGTGCCAGCAGCGCCGCCGTGTCGGCGCGTGTCTGCGCGACGGCGTCGAACACCGTCTCCAACGCGGACCGGACCCGTGCCGCCACGCCCCCTTCGGGCGAGGCGATCAGTCCAGGGCTCGTGCTCATCGGCGCCCTCCCGCGCACACGGACCGAAAGCCGGCGCATCCTACAGGGCGAGGCGCAGCGCGATGAGCCGTGCCGTCGATTCCCGGACGCACGCCTCGGCCAGCTCCCTGGCCGAGTCGTGCGCCCCATTCTGCACCGCGGAGATCACGGAGCGATGACGGTCAGCCACCTCTTCGCGGTAGGCGTCGTCCCCGAGGACGAGGCACAGCAGTGCCCCGACCTCCGTCTGGAGCGCGACCTGCTCCCGGGTGAGCCGGGCGGACTGTGCGGCCGCCGCCAGCTCCACATGGAACCGCCCGTAGACCCGACTGCCCGCTGCCGCGTCCTCGGCCGCCGCGAACTCCTCCAGGGTGCGTCGCAGCGGCTGGAGGTCGTCCGGCTCGGTGCGCTGGGCGGCGAGCCGCGCCGCGGCGCCGGAGACGGCGGCCCAGTGATCGCCGAGGTCGCGCAGTTCCTCCGTGCTCCAGCCGGCCAGCCGCTGCCTGATCCGCTCCGTGGCCGGTTCCTCGGGCAGCGAGACGAAGCTGCCGCCGCCGCGTCCCCGCCGGGTGGTGACCAGACCCTGCTGGCGCAGCGCCATGAGCGCCTCCCGCAGGGTCACGGTGGACACGCCGAGCTGCCCGGCCAGCTCACTCTCGCCGGGCAGCTGCTCCCCGTCGGCGAGCAGCCCGAGTTCGATGGCGTCGCCGAGGCGCCGGACGACCGTCTCCACGCGCGCCCGGGTGTCCACCGGGGAGAAGACGGCTTTTCGCGCCCCGCCGCCCCTGTTGTGCTTCACGGCCACCACCTTGTGCGTTGACTCAACCTTTACCTTAAGGGGGTCTTGAGATTTGAACTATGAGTTCATATCTTTGCGTCCCACAGGCAAGAACGGAAGAGTGCACCAGAAAGGTTCCCGTCCATGGAGGGAAGCGCGATCCGGTTGCAGGGGCTGCGGAAGGAGTTCGCCGGAACCAACGCAGTGGCCGGGGTCGATCTGGAGATATCCGACGGGGAGTTCTTCTCGATGCTCGGCCCGTCCGGCTCCGGCAAGACCACCGTCCTGCGCATGATCGCGGGCTTCGAGAGCCCCACCTCCGGCACCATCGAGCTGGCGGGCCAGGACGTCACCGGCCTCGCGCCCTTCGAGCGCGACGTGCACACCGTCTTCCAGGACTACGCGCTCTTCCCGCACATGACCGTCGAGCAGAACGTCGCCTACGGCCTCAAGGTCCGCAAGGTGCCCAAGGCCGAGCGGATCGCCCGGGCCCGCGAGGCGCTCGCCGGTGTGCGCCTCGAAGCCTTCGGCAAGCGGCGGCCCGCACAGCTCTCCGGCGGCCAGCGGCAGCGGGTCGCACTCGCCCGCGCCCTCGTCGGCCGCCCCCGTCTGCTCCTCCTCGACGAGCCGCTCGGCGCCCTCGACCTCAAGCTGCGCGAGCAGATGCAGGTCGAACTCAAGGCGCTCCAGCGCGAGGTCGGGATCACCTTCGTGTTCGTCACCCACGACCAGGAGGAGGCCCTGACGATGAGCGACCGCATCGCCGTCTTCAACCAGGGCCGCATCGAACAGGTCGGCACCCCCGCCGAGATCTACGAGCGCCCCGCCACCGCGTTCGTCGCCTCCTTCGTCGGCACCTCGAACCTGCTCCAGGGCCCGGCGGCCGAACGGATCGTCGGCACCGCGGGCACGTACAGCATCAGGCCCGAGAAGATCCGGGTCCTGAAGGAGTCCGCCATCGCGGACGAGCCGGAGCACTCCACCGCCACCGGCACCGTCGCCGAAGTGGTCTACCTGGGAGACGCCACCCGCTTCCTCGTCGACCTCGACGCCGGTGGGCGCCTCACCGCGCTCCAGCAGAACCTCGAGACCTCCTCCGAGGACGTCGCCGCCTACCGCGGCACCCGGGTACGCCTCCAGTGGCACCGCCGCCACGCCGTCCAGGTCCCCGACACCCGCTGACCCCCCCACACCAGCCCCACCGTCACCCATGGAGAACGTCGTGCGTCTCACTCGTACCCTCCAAGCAGCGGCCGCCGTCGCGGTACTGCTCGCGGCCACCGCCTGTGGCTCGTCCGGCTCGGGCGGCTCCTCCTCGTCCACGGGCCTCAACCCGCCGGACCTGAAGGCGCAGTCGAAGCTCGGCAAGTCCGAGGGGCAGGTCAACCTCGTCGCCTGGGCGGGCTACGTCGAGGACGGCACCAACGACTCCAAGGTGAACTGGGTCGGCGACTTCGAGAAGCAGACCGGGTGCCAGGTTCACTCCAAGGTCGCGGCCAGCTCCGACGAGATGGTCAAGCTGATCAAGACCGGCGAGTACGACGCGGTCTCCGCCTCCGGCGACGCCTCCCTGCGCCTGATCGCCTCCGGCGACGCGGCACCGGTCAACACCGCCCTCGTGCCGAACTACAAGGACGTCTTCGGCGACCTGAAGCTCCAGGCGTGGAACTCCGCCAAGGGCAGGGCGTACGGCATCCCGCACGGCCGCGGCGCCAACCTGCTGATGTACAACACGGAGAAGGTCAAGCCCGCGCCGACGTCCTGGTCCGCCGTCTTCGACGACGCGCCGAAGTACAAGGGCCACGTCACCGCCTACGACTCCCCGATCTACATCGCCGACGCGGCGCTCTATCTGAAGGCCACCAAGCCCGAGCTGAAGATCAAGGACCCGTATGCGCTGGACCAGAAGCAGTTCGACGCGGCCGTCGCCCTGCTGAAGCAGCAGAACGGATCCGTCGGCGAGTACTGGGGCGACTACCTCAAGGAGGTGTCCGCCTTCAAGAGCGGCGACTCCGTGGTCGGCACCGCCTGGCAGGTCATCGCCAACCTCGCGCAGTCCGAGGGCGCCAAGGTCAAGGCCTTCGTGCCCAAGGAGGGCTCGACCGGCTGGTCCGACACCTGGATGCTCTCCGCCAAGGCCAAGCACCCCAACTGCGCCTACCAGTGGATGAACTGGATCATCTCGCCGAAGGTCAACGCCCAGGTCGCCGAGTACTTCGGTGAGGCCCCGTCCAACGCCAAGGCATGCGCCGAGACCAGCGACAAGAACTTCTGCACCACCTACCACGCGGCCGACACGGCCTACTGGAAGAACGTCGCCTTCTGGAACACCCCCATCGAGCAGTGCCTCGACGGCCGCACGGACGTCAAGTGCGTGCCGTACGCGAAGTGGGTCCAGGCATGGACCGAGATCAAGGGCTGAGGACACGACGATGACCGCCACCCTGCCGGCCGCCGGACGGACCCCCGTCCGGCGGCTCGCCGGGCTGCTGCACCGCCGCCGGCGGCTGCGGCTGTCCCTGCTGCTGACCGCGCCCCTGCTGTGGCTGGCCGTGCTCTACCTCGGCTCGCTCGGCGTGCTGTTCGTGTCCGCCTTCTGGACGACGAACTCCTTCACCTCCGAGGTGGTGAAGGTCTGGTCCACCGACAACTTCCACGCGCTGCTCACCACACCCGTCTTCCGCCAGGTGATCCTGCGCAGCGTCGGCGTGGCCCTCGCGGTCACCGTCCTGTGCGCGGTGATCGCCTTCCCGCTGGCCTTCTACACCGCGCGCGTCGCCCGGCCCCGGTGGCGCCCCCTGCTGGTGGTCGCGATCCTGACCCCGCTGTGGGCGAGTTACCTGGTCAAGGTGTACGCATGGCGGCTGATCCTGTCCCAGGGCGGCCTCGCCGACTGGATGCTGAGGCCGTTCGGGCTGGACGGACCCGGGTTCGGACTGCCGGCGGCCGTCATCACGCTCACCTACCTCTGGCTGCCGTACATGGTCCTGCCGATCCACACGGCGCTCCAGCAGCTGCCCACCGGTCTTCTGGACGCCTCCGCCGACCTTGGGGCGCGTCCCGGCCGCACCTTTCGCTCGGTCGTGCTGCCGATGGTGCTCCCGTCCGTGGCCGCCGGCTCGGTCTTCACCTTCTCGCTCAGCCTCGGCGACTACATCACCGTGCAGATCGTCGGCGGCAAGACCCAGCTGATCGGCAATCTCGTCTACTCCAACATCGAGCTCAACCTGCCCATGGCCGCCGCGCTGGGCACGGTTCCGGTGCTGGTCATCGTGCTGTATCTGCTGGCGATGCGCCGCACGGGCGCGCTCAGCAGCCTCTAGAAGTCCGCAGCCTCCAGCAGGGGTACCTCGTCATGCAACTGTCCCGCTCCACGCGCATCGCGCTGCGCATCGCCGCCGGGCTCGGCTTCGCGGTCATCTACGTCCCGCTCGCCCTCGTCCTGGTCAACTCCTTCAACCCGGACCGCAGCGCGAGCTGGCCGCCGCCCGGGTGGACCGCCCACTGGTGGTCGGCGGCCTGGGAGAACGAGGGGGCCCGCAGCGCTCTGTGGGTCTCGGTGAAGGCGGGTCTCGGCGCCACGGCCACCGCGCTGGTGCTCGGCACGCTGATCGCGTTCGCGGTGGCCCGGCACCGCTTCTTCGGCCGTGACGCCATCTCCTTCGTGGTCGTCCTGCCCATCGCACTGCCCGGCATCGTCACCGGCATCGCGCTCAACTCGGCGTTCAGCACGGTCCTGGAACCGCTCGGAGTCGGCCTCGGCCTGTTCACCGTGATCGTCGGACACGCCACCTTCTGTATCGTCGTCGTCTTCAACAACGTCGTCGCGCGACTGCGCCGTACCTCCGGCACCTACGAGGAGGCGGCCATGGACCTGGGCGCCGACACCTTCCGCGCTTTCGTGGACGTCACCTTCCCGCTGGTGCGCTCGGCGCTGTTCGCGGGCGCCCTGCTCGCGTTCGCGCTCTCCTTCGACGAGATCGTGGTGACGACGTTCACCGCCGGTCCGGGCATCGAGACCCTTCCGATCTGGATCTTCGACAACATGACCCGTCCTCAGCAGGCCCCGGTGGTGAATGTGGTGGCGGCGGTGCTCGTGGTGCTGTCGGTGGTCCCGATCTACGTCGCCCAGCGGCTTTCCGCGGACACGGCCACGGAGAGCAGGATCTAGGGAGCCGGGGCCGCCTTCCCCGGGCGGCACACCGCCGCCCGGACCCGACGGAGCGCTGGGCCCCCGGCAGGGGATCGCAAGAGCCGATCGCCCGGGTTTCGGGTCCAGGCCCGGGGGGATACCAGAAATAGGAATTATCGTTCCTTATCGGGCATATTTCATGGGGATGTGGCCAGCAGTGACAACACCCCTCGCAGGGAGGACACCATGGTCATCCTGGGGATCATTCTGCTTGTCATCGGTTTCGTGGCGAAGATCGCCATCCTCTGGACGATCGGCATCATCCTGGTCGTCATAGGAGCCATCCTGTTCCTCCTCGGCTCCCTCGGACACGCCGTCTTCGGGCGACGGCACTACTGGTGAGCGGCCGCGCACGGGTTTGACCCGCCCGATTCCGTCAACGGGCACTGTATGGCCCAGTCGAAACGAGAGACAGAACGCAAGTACGCGGCCCCTGCGGCCGACGACATCTCCTGGCCGCCCGACCTGACCGACGTGGAGACGGTCGCGTCGATGGCCGACCGGGGGATCCAGGACCTGGACGCCGTCTACTACGACACCGCGGACCTGCGGCTGGCCCGCAGCTCGGCGACCCTGCGGCGCAGGGCGGGCGGTACGGACGCCGGCTGGCACCTCAAGCTGCCCCTGGCCGGTGACGACCGCGAGGAGATCCAGGCCCCGCTGTCCGAGGAGATCCCGGATGCGCTGCGCGACCTCGTCCTCTCCAGGACCCGCGGCGCACCACTGCGGCCGGTGGTGCGCCTGCGCACGACTCGTTCCGTCCACGATCTCGTCGACCGCCAGGGCGGCACCCTCGCCGAGCTGAGCCTGGACACGGTCCGTGCCGACTCGCTGCTCGACGGCGGCGGTCACGCCGTGTGGACCGAGATGGAGGTCGAACTCGCCGAGCGAGGCGGCCCCGCACTGCTCGACCGTATCGAGAAGGTACTGGCGGAGCAGGGCGTCGACCGCGCGGAGGCCCCGTCCAAGGCGGCCCGCGCTCTGGCCGAGACGGCACCGGCCGTAGGCGGGGCCCAGGACCCTCCCCCGGAGGTCGTCCCCGGTTCCGCCGGCGAGCATGTGTACGCCTACCTCCGCGCACAGGCGCGGGCACTGGTGGAGCTGGATCCGGCCGTGCGCCGCGGCACTCCCGACGCCGTGCACCGGATGCGCGTCACCTGCCGTCGGCTGCGCGGCACTCTGCGGTCCTACCGCTCCGTGCTGGACCGCGAGGCCACCGACCCCGTACGCGGCGAACTGAAGTGGCTGGCCTCGGAGCTGGGAGCGGAGCGCGACCACGAAGTGCTCGCCGACCGTCTGCGCAGGGCCTTCCTGGAACTGCCCGGCGAACTGCTCCTCGGCCCCGTCACCGCACGGCTCACGGCGTGGGACGCGGCGCAGCGGGCCGCGGCTCGCCGACGCACGCTCGATGCCCTGGCCTCGCCCCGCTACACGGCTCTTCTGGAGCGGCTGCACGCGCTGACCACCCGTCCGCCGCTGCGCGCCAAGGCCGCCAGGCCGCCGGAGAAGGTGATGGCCAAGGCGCTGGCGAAGGAGTACGACCGGCTCCGGCGGCGCATGGCCCCCGCGCTGGAGCTGCCGCCGGGTCCGGAACGCGACGCGGCGATCCACGACGCCCGCAAGGCGGCCAAACGGCTGCGGTACGGCGCCCAGGCGGCCCGCCCGGCCCTGGGCAAGCCCGCCCGCCGTCTCGGCAAGCGCGTCAAGGCGGTGCAGAAGGTGAGTGGTGACCACCACGATGCCGTAGTCGCCCGTGACGCGCTGCGGCGCCTGGCCGTCGCGGCGCACACGGCGGGCGAGTCCGCCTTCACCTGGGGCCTGCTGCACGGGCAGGAGAGGGCCGCGGCGAGCGCGCGGGAGGAGCAGCTGCCGGGAGCCTGGCAGCGGGCCGCGCGGGCCCGGCCGGGCAAGGCCCGCCCGTGACCGCGGCACCGGAGGCCGGGCGCCCGAGGTGATCGTGTCCGCTTCGGAGGGCGGGAGCCGGGTAGGCCTCGGCGCGGGTCACATCTGTCGTACCGGCGACTTTCACATGGGGGCCATCGCACCCTTTCCTGACGTTTGGTGTGCCTGGAACACTCGCTTCGCGCAGGTTCCCTCACCAACGGGCGTCACATGCCCCGCTCAGGACAAGAGGTCACCCCGTCATGCCTCAAGTGAATCGGCGCCGCTTCCTCCAACTCGCGGGCGGCACCGCGGCGTTCGCCGCGCTCTCCAGCAGCATCGAGCGTGCCGCGGCCCTTCCCGCGCACCACCGCTCCGGGACGATCGAGGACGTCGAGCACATCGTCGTCCTGATGCAGGAGAACCGTTCTTTCGACCACTACTTCGGCACGCTGAGAGGCGTCCGCGGCTTCGGCGACCCGCGCCCGGTCACCCTTCGGAACGGCAAGCCGGTCTGGCACCAGTCGGACGGCACCAAGGACGTCCTGCCCTTCCACCCCGATGCCGACGACCTGGGCCTCGCGTTCATCCAGGACCTCCCGCACGGCTGGAACGACGGACACGCCGCCTTCAACGGCGGTAAGTACGACAAGTGGGTGCCCGCCAAGTCCGCCACCACGATGGCCTATCTGACCCGCGAGGACATCCCCTTCCACTACGCGCTAGCAGACTCCTTCACCATCTGCGACGCGTACCACTGCTCGTTCATCGGCTCCACCGACCCGAACCGCTATTACATGTGGACGGGCTACACCGGCAACGACGGCAAGGGCGGCGGCCCGGTCCTCGGCAACGACGAGGCCGGCTACAGCTGGACGACCTACCCCGAGCGCCTGGAGTCCGCCGGAATCTCCTGGAAGATCTACCAGGACGTCGGCGACGGCCTCGACGCGAACGGCTCCTGGGGCTGGATCCAGGACGCCTTCCGCGGCAACTACGGCGACAACTCGCTGCTCTACTTCAAGCAGTACCAGAACGCCAAGCCCGGCGACGCCCTCTACGACAAGGCCCGCACCGGCACCGACGCCCGCAAGGGCGAGGGCTTCTTCGACGGGCTCAAGGCCGACGTGACGTCCGGCAAGTTGCCGCGGGTCTCCTGGATCGTCGCCCCCGAGGCGTTCACCGAGCACCCCAACTGGCCCGCCAACTACGGCGCCTGGTACGTCTCCCAGGTCCTCGACGCGCTCACCTCCGACCCGCAGGTGTGGGCCAAGACGGCCCTGTTCATCACGTACGACGAGAACGACGGCTTCTTCGACCACCTGATACCGCCGTTCCCGCCGGCCTCCGCCGCACAGGGCAAGTCCACGGTCGACGCCGGCCCCGACGTCTTCAAGGGCGACGGCAGCCGCCCGGCCGGCCCCTACGGGCTCGGGCAGCGCGTGCCGATGCTCGTCGTCTCCCCGTGGAGCAAGGGCGGGTACGTCTGCTCCGAGACCCTCGACCACACCTCGATCATCCGGTTCATCGAGCGCCGCTTCGGCGTCCACGAGCCGAACATCTCCCCCTGGCGACGCACGGTCTGCGGTGACCTGACCTCCGCGTTCGACTTCTCCCGCAAGGACGCCGAGCCGGTGTCCCTGCCGGCCACGGACGGCTACCGGCCGCCGGACCGCGACCGGCACCCCGACTATGTGCCGACCCCGCCCGCGAACCCCGTACTGCCGAAGCAGGAGAGCGGCCTGCGGCCCACCCGCCCGCTCAGGTACGCGCCCGCCGTGGACGGTTCCGCGGACACCGCGGCCGGGAAGTTCACCCTGGCCTTCGCCTCCGGCCCGCACACCGGCGCCGCCTTCCTCGTCACGTCCGGCAACCGCACGGACGGTCCGTGGACCTACACCACCGAGGCCGGCAAGACCGTCTCGGACACCTGGAACTCGGCCTACTCGGGCGGCTCCTACGACCTGACCGTGCACGGCCCGAACGGCTTCCTGCGCGTCTTCAAGGGGCCGAACAGGACGGCCGGCCCCGAGGTCACCGCACGGCACACCGGAGAGGACGTCGAGCTGACCTTCACCAACAAGGGCTCCGGCACGGTCCGGCTCAAGGTCGTCTGCGGGTACGGCGGTCATGCGCAGGCGGTCACGGTACGCGCGGGAGCCACCGTGCGGCGTGCCTTCGCCCTCGGGGCGAGCAGGCGCTGGTACGACCTCACCGTCACGTCCGAGGCCGATCCCGCCTTCCTGCGCCGCTTCTGCGGACACGTCGAGAACGGGCGGCCGGGCGTGAGTGACCCGGCGATCCACGCCGGGTGACCCGGACCCGGGACCGCCGCTGCCGCCGCGTGCGGCGCGGCGGTGGTCCCGGGGTAGTGTGCCCCGGTGACCACGCAATCGAACACACCTTCAGGCTGGTACCCGGATCCGAACGGCGCGGCGGGAACCCTGCGGTACTGGGACGGCGCCCAGTGGACCGAGCACACCCACGCGGACCAGCAGGCCGCGCCCCCCGACCCCCGTGTCCTGCGTCAGGTGCGGCAGCAGGCCGGGGTCGCCCCGAGCGGAGCCGGCGGCGGCTCGCTGTTCAGCGAACCGGTCCTGGTCGTGAACCAGAAGGCCAAGCTGATCGAGCTGACGAACGAGTACAGCGTCTACGACCAGAACGGCAACCAGCTCGGTTCGGTCACCGAGGTCGGGCAGAGCGCCTTGAAGAAGGTCCTGCGCTTCGTCTCCAGCCTCGACCAGTTCATGACGCACAAGCTGGAGATCCGTGACGCTCACGGGCAGCCGCAGCTCGTGCTGGTCCGCCCCGCGAAGATCTTCAAGTCGCGGGTGGTGATCGAGCGTCCGGACGGGCAGCGCGTGGGCGAGATCGTCCAGCAGAACATGTTCGGGAAGATCAACTTCGCGATGAACGCGGACGGCCGGCAGGTCGGCGCGATCAAGGCGGAGAACTGGCGCGCCTGGAACTTCTCGATCGTCGACCACGCGGAGAACGAGGTCGCCCGGATCACCAAGACGTGGGAGGGTCTGGCGAAGACGATGTTCACCACGGCGGACAACTACGTGCTGCAGATCCACTACCAGCTGCCCGAGCCGCTGCTGAGCCTGGTCGTCGCGACGGCGCTGACCGTGGACACCGCGCTCAAGCAGGACGCCCGGGGCTGGGGCTGAGCCCGGGAACCGGCGAAAAGAGGGTGTCCCACATCGGGTTGTGACGACCGAGTCGGACACCCTCTTGACCGCACTGTAGGTGTACATCGACGGCCACTTGAAGACCTCGCCGTGGCGTGGTCGGCCACCCAGGCTGACCGTGGCCTAGCCGCTCGGTTCAGCCCGCATAGACGCCGTCTTCGCCCGCATCACGGGACCACTCGAAGAAGCTGGTGTTGCCCAGCTCCATGTTGACCACAAAGCTCTCCAGGTGGGCGGTCGTGATCCTGAACGAGGCAGCAGGATCGCCCGGCGGGTTGTCGACGGCCAGCAGCGGGAAGTCGCCCGCGGTAAGGGCCCGTTCGTCCGCGACCAGAAGAACCGGGTGGTAGGGCCAGTCGTCCTCGTCACGGTCCACCAGACTGCGCAGCTGCTCCCCGCTCAGCCCCTCATACGCACGCTTGTCGACGGCCGTTACATCGATGGGGTCGCCCCCCTCGCCCCCCTTGCCGATGAACCCGAGCAATCCCTGCCACGCGCCGGGTTCGGTGAAGCAGGTACGGACGAGCACGATCCCGCCGCTCCCGGCACGAATCTGCGGAGCGTCGGCCTCCGGGCTGTAGGCGGAGCGGGTCGGGCCGGTGTACTCGGCGGCGGGAAGTCCGGGGTATCCGCTGCCCTTGTGGACCTCCTCAGGGCCGGCGGCGGCCTTCCAGACCTGCACCAGGTACGTTTCGGGCGCGGGGTTGGTCTTGCTCGGTCGGGGACGGCGCGGAAGCGCCGCGTCCTTCACCTCTGCCCGGCCTCGCGCATGGACGCGGAGCCGGTAGGTCCCGGGGCCGTCGAAGGCCAGGTTGGTCGTGAGCGCCTTGTCGTAGCTGCCGATGAAGGCCTGCCCGCGGGCGAAGTCGGCCGAGACATCGAGTACGTCGTCCCAATCCGCCGCGTCCAGAGCGGGAGGCTCCGGGCAGATCTGGACCGTCACGTGGCACCAGCCGCGTTCGAAGCCGGTCAGGATGGTGCCGAAGTCCTGGTGGAAGCCGACGATGCCGTTGGTGATGTCGGAGTGCTCGGGGAAGGCCATGATCCCCTCACACTGGGGGTCGATCTGCAGATCGTGGTCTTCCACGTAGAGGTCTGCGGTCTCAGTCGTCACGCCTGCTTCAACTCCGTCTCGTTGTACCCGGATACGAGGCACGGGTGCCGCCCCGGAGAGGGGCGGCACCCAGGCTACTGACGCGGTGTGACAGTCCTACTTGATTTGTACGTAGTAGGCGTCGTTGCTCAGAACGCGCTGGCTCTTGTAGAAGCCGCCGAGGCGTGCGCCGGCGGTGCGGTTGTCGCTCGCGGAGATGACCCGGATGCTGCCGCGGCGCGGGTTGCCGCCCTCCTTCGTCGCGGCGAAGGGGTACTCGTCGCAGTCCTTGCCGCTCGGCGCGTGGGTGCGCCCGCACATGGCCCGACGGTGCTTGTCGATGGTCCTCTCGTCGGTGATGCGGTGCAGCGGCGAGGAGGCACCCGGGTGCCCCGTGATCGCCCGCTGCGCGTCGAGGATGTGCTGTGCGGACTCGTTCACCTTCGAGTCGGACCGGGACAGGCCGAAGACGGGCGCGTAGCCGGGGAAGACGCAGCCCGGGTTCTTCACCCGCCTGGTGTTGTCCCGCGACCAGAAGGTGTCGTCGCAGCGGAACTTGGCGGACTTGTAGCCGCCGGTCCCGATGGTGTAGCCGGGCTTGGTGAAGGTGAACCGGTAGGAGGCCGGGTTGCTGAGCTGCTTGTGCTTCTTCACACTGGCCGAGTAGCTGACCGTGCCCTTGTGAGCCGGTCCCAGCCTGGATCCCTGCGGGAACTTCACGCTGGTCTTCACGCCCTTGCCGGCGCCGACCGCGACGCTGACGCTGATCCCGGAGGCATTGACGAGCCTGGCCTTGCCGACGGTGAAGCTCTCACCCCATTTCAGCTTGTTCGTCTTGAGCGTCATGGAGTGCTTGACCTCGAAGGTGGCGTTGCCGACCGGCCTGCCGTTGCGCAGCACGTCCACGCGGGCGCTGACGTCCAGACACATGCTGGTGCGGGTGATGGTGATGTAGCCGATCCTGCAGCTGACCCCGGCCGCGTTGACGTGAACGGTCTTCACGGCGTTCACCTTCATCCCGCTGAGCGAGTTCACCGCGGGAGCCGGCTGAGCGGTCGCGGGGTGAGCGGCCGTCAGTCCACCGACGAGCAAGGCGGCGCCAGTGACACCGAGCAGTCCGGTTTTCATCCGCGTGCGCAGATTCATTCCGTTCTTCCTTCGCCTAGATGGTGCGGAGCAGGAACGGGTGCGGCACCGCGGTGACCAGCGGGTGCCGAACCCCGTCCTCACGGGGGAAGTGAGGACTAGCCGTTGGTGAGAGACGCCGCGAAGTAACGATTCGTCTTGACGGCAACAGCCGCCGCACCTTGCTCTTTGACGACCTTCTTCGCGCCGAACGCCTTCACCTGGGGCTTGGCCGTCCAGGTGACCGAACCGCGGGTGACGGCACCCTTGGAGGCGGCACGGGCCGGACCGGCAGTGATCGCGACAGCCGCGTTCACGTTCTTCAACTCGGCCGTCGTGACGGCCTTCTTCGACTTGCCCTCGCCCTGGGTGGCGCCCTTGACCGTGATGGTCTCGGTGGTCACCGGGATGTTGAAGATCCGCTCCGACACGGAGAAGCGCACCGTCAGCGTCCCGGCATCGTCCTTGGCGATACGGGTGGTGACGTCGGTGACGAACGCGATGTCCTTGTCGTACGGGGCGACGGTGTGCAGCGGCATGCCGAAGCTGCCTTTGACCTGGTTCCGAAGCGCCTCGTAGACGTCCCGGTTCTCCAGGTGGCGCAAGAACTTCCGCTGCTGCCTCGGCGTCAGTCCGGCGAACTTCACGGCCGTATCACGGCCACCCTTCGCCCAGTTCCTCTTCAGGTACGCCTGGTAGGAGCCGACGGTGAGGTGAGCGGGCTTCTGCGCCGTGGCCCGCACGCTCACCACGGTGTCGGTCCGGGCGGGCTGCGCCTGGGCGGCGGCCGGGGCCAGGACGGCGACACCGGCAGCGGTCGCGACAGTGGCGGCCATGCGACCCATGGTGCGGTTGCTCACAGTGTTCCCCTCGTTGCTTCCCTGTGGCTGTCAAGGAGCCTAGGAACTCGAACACTTGAGGGAAATTGTCTCTTGGGGCAACGCACGAACAGACCCCTCACCTTCGGGCAACGCCCTTCGGGAATGGTCAAGTTGGCACGAGTTAAGGGCATGAGTGACCGGTTACGGCCCGGGTAGGTTGGGGTTCGGTCGCTGCCGCAACCAGGCCACGGGGGTCTGCTGGAAACGCTGCGACCAGGAAGGGCCGACATGACCAAACGGTCCGACGCGGGAGACACGGCCTGCCCCTATCGGCGCACCGGGCACAGTCCCGAGCCCCGCGTATGGCTGCTGGAGAGCCTGACCGCAAGAGAAAGAGAGGTGTTCCTGCTGCTGGGGACGGGACAGGGCAACCGTGAGCTCGCCCGGGAACTGGGCATCGCAGAACGCACGGTGAAAGCGCACATCGCAAACATCGTGGCAAAGCTGGGACAGCAGACGCGGACACAGGCCGCGATCGTCTCCGCCCTGGCCCACGGATCACTGTGCACCGACCCGATGTGCTCGCGGCGCCTCGGCCAGATCCCAAGTCAGCGGCGCACGCCGTCTGTCGCGTGAGGCGGTGAACAGCCACCTCTTCTGAGACGGCGCCCCGCCGGCACACCGGTTCCGGGCCGGTGCCACCATGATCGCACCACCGGCCCGGAGCCGGCCCTGCCGCCCACCGGCCCGGCCTGCTCGGCCTGGCGGACGGGAGAAGCCCGGATCAAGACGGTGAGACAGCTGATCGAATCGGTCAACGACACCCTCGAAGGCCGGCTCGACCGCAACAGCACGGCGTCCGCACCATCGAAGGCGTCGGTACTCGTCTAACGCACCGAGCCCAGGGAAGGCCCGTAGGGGACCGGTGCCGTGTGGTCCGGGTCCCCGCGGGGTGTGTACGGCACGGCATCCCCCGCCGCCGGGGCGGGGGATGACCGCGACAGTGTCACCACGCCCCAGGACGCCAGAGCCACGCCCGCCACGGTCAGCAGCAGCCCGGCCGCGCCGCCCTGGAGGTGTTCGCCGAGGAGACAGAGGCCGATCACCGCGGCCGCCACCGGGTTGGCAAGGGTCACCACCGCGAGCGGCGCGCCGAGGCCGTCCCGGTAGGCCGTCTGGGACAGCAGCAGACCGCCCGTCGCGAACGCCGCCACCAGCAGCGCCGCCACGACGACCTGCGCACCGAGCACCGGCTCCGACCGGTCCGTCGCCGCCACCGTAACGGTCTGGGTCAGCGCCGAGGCGACACCCGACGCGAAGCCGGAGGCGGTCGCATACCGCAGGCCGGGGCGGGCCGCCCCGGTCGGGTGCAGCCGGGAGTGGGGGAGGGCCAGTGCACCGATCAGAGCGGCGGTCGCACCCGCCACGGCCAGTGCCTGCGGAAGGCTCAGTACGTCGTCGGGCTCGGGTCCGGACGCCGTCACCAGCAGTGCGGCCAGACCGATCAGGGTCAGGGCCGTGCCCCGCCACTCCTGTGCGCCGACCCGGCGTCCCGCCGCCCGTGCTCCGAGCGGCACAGCGGCGACCAGGGTGAGCGCGCCGAGCGGCTGGACCAGGGTCAGCGGGCCGAACTTGAGGGCCGCGACATGCAGCAGGGCGGCGCAGGCGTTGAGCATCACCGACCACCACCAGGCGCCGTGGGTGAACAGCCGCAGTGCGCCCACGCCCGGGGCGCGGGTGGCAAGCCGCTCCTGGGCCACGGCTGCGGCCGCGTAGGCCACGGCGGAGAACAGGGAGAGGACGACGGCGAGGAGCGCGGCGCTCATCGGCCCGCCCCCACCAGACCGGGGCCCTCGGCCGCCGAGGGCCCGACGGCCGGCGTGTCCCTCGAGGAGGCCGGGAGCCGGGGGGACGGCGTGTCGTTCCGGGGCGTCGAGCGCTCGGCGGCCGTCGCGGGTTCGGCCGGCCTCGGCGCGGGCACGGTGCGCGGTGCCGCCGTGGACACCTCGTCCGAGGCCGGCGCCGGTGTGCGGACCACCGCCAGCGCGAGTCCGAGCAGCACGCTCGCCACGATCGCGTCGAGCCAGTAGTGGTTCGCCGTGCCGACGATCACGACGAGCGTCAGCAGCGGATGCAGCAGCCACAGCCACCGCAGGCGGGACCGGGTGGCCGCGATCAGGCCGATCGCGACCATCAGGGCCCAGCCGAAGTGCAGCGACGGCATGGCGGCGAACTGGTTCGCCATCGAGTCGGTCTCGGGCTCGGCCCCGTACACGGTGGGGCCGTAGACCTGCCCGGTGTCCATCAGGTGAGCCACGTCCAGCATCCGCGGCGGGGCCAGTGGGAACGTCAGGTGGAGTGCCAGCGCGGCGCCGGTGACCAGGGCGAGGACCCGCCGGGCCCATACGTAGTGGGCGGGGCGCCGTATGTACAGCCAGACCAGGAAGGCGGCGGTGGCCGTGAAGTGGACGGCCACGTAGTAGAGGTTCGCGGCGCGGACGGGGGTGTCGCCGTGCAGCAGCGCGGACTGCACCGCCCCCTCGCCCGGCAGATGCAGGGTGCGCTCCCAGTGCCACACGCGGTGCGCGTCGGCGTAGGCCTCGGCGGTGTGGCCGTTCGCCAGCCGCCGGCCGAACTTGTAGACGAGGAAGAGCCCGGCTACCAGCAGGAGCTCACGGAGGAGGGGCGGCCGGCGTATCGCGGCTGCCCCTTCTGTTTCAGGCTCGGTTCGGGAATCCATCCCCCGGCCCCTTCGCTGACTTCTCTTGCGTCCGGTGGTGCGTGGTGAGCCCAGGAAAGGGTCCACTCGACAGACGAGTGGATCCTGTCCAAGGCTCATCGATACGTCAGTGTACCGATACGTTTGCGTACCGGTACACTCGCGTATCGATATACTGGTGTGAAGCGGCCCACGGGCCGGGACTACGACGGAGGAGGAACCACGCCATGACGTCGCAGGCAGCGAACGCACCGGAGACGGTTGCCGCCTCGCGCCGCTCCAAGCTCACGCCCGAGCGCGAGCAGGAGTTCTTCGACGCCGTGCTCGAACAGATCCGTGAATGCGGCTACGAGTCGGTCACCATGGAGGGCATCGCCGCCAGCACGCGGTGCAGCAAGTCGACGCTGTACCGGCAGTGGAAGACCAAACCCCAGTTCGTCGCCGCCGCCCTCAGGTCCAACCGCTGTGTGCGGATCGCCGGCGTCGACACGGGTTCCCTCGCCGGGGACCTGCGCGCCGCCGCACGGGCCGCGGCCGCGTGGTCCAGCCGCGACACCAAGCTGGTCCAGGCCCTCGGCCCCGCCGTCATGCAGGACCAGGAACTCGCCCAGGCGCTGCGCGAGGCGATCGTCGAGCCAGAGATCAAGGCGCTCCAGGAGATCCTGCGGCGCGGGGTGGAACGCGGCGAGGTGCGCGCCGACCACCCTGCCCTCGAATACATCCCCGCCCAGCTGCTGGGTGTGCTCCGCGCCCGCCCGATGCTGGACGGCCAGTACGCGGACGAGGAGTACCTCGAGCGTTTCGTCGAGGCGGCGGTACTCCCGTCGCTGGGAATCACCTAGAGACCGGGCCGCCGTCCGTGGGATGACCGGACGCCGGCCTGATCGCGCCGCACCGTGGGGACGGGGGCGGCGCGCACCCCGGCCGGGTGGGGCTCCTCTTGAGCGGAGGGGAGCCCCACCCGGCCCCGTCACGAGTCCGGCCGGGGCCGTGGCGCCGGTTCAGACGTTCTGTCCGTCGCCGCGCGTGGACGCCGCCTCGATGCCCTCGGCGACCTTGTCCAGGACGGACGGCTTCGGCGCGTTCGAGCCGATGTCGATACCGAACCGGACGACGACGAGCCGTCCGGAGCCGGCGGGCGAGGGGAACACGAGCGACTCGACATAGCCGTCCGCACCCTTGCCGGTCACCGCCTTCCAGCGGACCATGTAGCCCTTCTGCCCGGCCACCGTCACCGCCTTCGAGGCGAGCTCCTGGTGCGAGGTGATGCCACCGTAGGACGTGCCGCCGTAGGACTCCTCGGCGTTCTTGGCGATGTCCTGCTTGGCCGCGGCCTCCGCCGTGGTGGCCGTCAGCCCCTTCGACTTCGCGGACGCCGAGTACGCCCCGCCGGTGTTGCAGGTCTTCGAGGTGTCACCGGGGCACTTGTATTGGCCGTTCGCCTGGATCGCCGCCCCTCCCCCGATGGTGCCGCCGCGCCAGCCGTCCGGCACGGGGATGCCGATGCCGTTGAACGGATCGATGGCGTACCCGTCCCCGGTCCCCGGCTGGCCGGACCGGCCGGGTGCGGGCGTCGGACCGTCCGAGCCCCCGGAGCCGCCCGGCCCGCCGGGGCCGCCGAAGGGTCCGCCCTGGCCCTCCCGACCGCCGAATCCGCCCGGGCCCCCAGGCCTTTGGGCACGCGAGGAGTCACCGCCGCCGTCGTGCGCGGTGAGCGCGTAGACACCGCCGCCTATGCCCGCCAGGACCGCGACCGCCGCCGCCACGGCTATCCCGGTCCGCAGCCCGCGCCGAGCCGGAGCGGGCGGAGGGGCCGGATACGGCACGGCCCCGAACGGTCCGCCCGGATACGCGCCGACGCCCGGCGGCTGCGCCGGCGGACCCCATGCGGCGGCCTGACCCGCAGGACGGGTCCGGTCCGTCCACGCCCTGCCGTCCCACCAGCGTTCGGTGGCGGGCCCGTCACTTGTCTGCCCCGGGTCGGCGTACCACCCGGGAGGAGTCAACTGCGTCATGGAACCACCGTAGGAGGCATGCGTGAAAGAGGGATGAGAGCCCCCGGCCGGCCGGCGGCCCACGGAGCGGAATGCGGCCCGGGACATGACGGATCGCCCAGCCCGCGCCCGGTCCGCACCGCCCGTCCCGGTTCCGGCGGACCGTCAGCGTCCGCTCGGGGGCCGGTTTTAAGAGAAGTTGACCGGCGGCGCCCTTCCCCGGCTGGTCGGCGGCCCTTCGCGTCGTCCCAGGACATCGCGCGTCACCCATCACGGCAACAGGTGCCCCGACCCGCCTCCGCCGAAGCCCGGGGAGGGCTAGGCTCGAGCCTGTACGTCGTTTGGGCGACCTGGGGAGGTACCGGGATGACGGAGGCACGGCCCGGCACGGCCGCCTCGGCTTCCCTGTGGGAACGCGACGCGGAACTTGCCGTCGTCAGCGAGGCTGTGGACGCCTTACGCGACGACACATCGCCCTCCGCGTCGGGGAGCCTGCTGGTGTTCGGCGGGGAGGCCGGCATCGGCAAGACCGCGCTCCTCACCGAGACACGCCGCATCGCGGAGCGGCGCGGCTGCACGGTGTGGTCGGCGCGTGGCGGCGAGACCGTCACGTCCGTCCCCTTCAATGTCGTACGGCAACTGCTCCAGCCCGCGCTCCTGTCCCTGATGCCGGAGGAGGCGCGGGAGTATCTGGGCGACTGGTACGACGTCGCCGGCCCCGCCCTCGGGATAACGGAGCCGGGTGAACGGCAGGCCGACCCACAGGGTGTGTGCGACGGCCTGGTCGTCGCCGTCTCCCGGCTCGCCAAACGGGAATGGCCCCTCGTCCTGCTCATCGACGACGCACACTGGGCCGACCAGGAGACCCTCCACTGGCTCGCCGCCTTCTGCGAGCGTCTGGACGACCTGCGCGTGCTGGTCGTGGTCGCCCTCCGCCCCGGCGAGGTCACCGGGGCCAGCGCCCGTCACCTCGACACGATCGCCGCGGCCGCCCGCCACCCGGTCAACACCCTGAGCGAGCTCACGCCCGAGGCGACCGCCGGACTCACCCGTGCCTCCCTCGGCACGCACGCCGACGCCCCGTTCTGCCGCGAGGTGTGGGCCGTGACCGGCGGCAATCCGTACGAGACCGTCGAACTCCTCGCCAAGGTGCAGGACAGCCAGCTGGAACCGGTCGAGGCGTCCGCCGCGGAGCTGCGCGTCCTGAACCGCTCGGCGCGCGGCAACGGCCTCGTCGCCCGCCTGGAGAGCCTCGGCATCGAAGCCACCCGTTTCGCCTGGGCCGCGGCCATCCTCGGGACCGGCATCACCGTCGACCTGGTGGCCCGGCTCGCCACCATGCGCCGCGAGGACGCCCTGCGCTGCGCCGAACTCCTCGGCGCCGCCCGCATCCTGGCCGAGCCCGATCCGGCGGGCCGTCAGGTGGCCGAGGGGGAGCTGGAGTTCGTGCACCCGCTGATCGCCAGCGCCGTCTACCGCTCCATCCCCGACGGGCTGCGCACCGCGATGCACGGCATCGCCGCACAGGTCGTCACCGACTCCGGACTCGGCGCCGCGGCCGCCTCCCGCCACCTCCTCGAGGTCCATCCCGACGACGACGAGGAACTCGTCGAGCAGATGCGGGAGGCAGCGCGCGAACACCTCGCCGTCGGCGCCCCCGAGGCGGCTCGCCGCTGCCTGGAGCGGGCTCTGCTGGAGCCACCGCTGCCCGAGGTCCACCCGCATGTGCTCTACGAGCTGGGCTGCGCCATCCTGCTGACCTCACCCGCCACCACCATCGACTACCTCCAGGCGGCCCTCGCCATGCCCGGGCTGGAGGGAGACGTGCGGGTCAGCGCCGTCTACCGCCTCTCCCAGGCCCTGCTGCACAACGACCAGCTGGACGAGGCGGTCCGCACCGTCGACGCGGAGGCCGCCCGGCTCGAACCCGGCCCCTCCCGGATGCGGCTACAGGCCGTGCACTACATGTGGGAGGGCGTCCACGCGGCCGAGGAGGACTCCCCGGACCGCTCACAGGAGCTGGCCGAACTCGCCCGCACCTGCACCGGGAAGGACAACTCCGAGCGGGCCCTGCTCATCCTGCGCGGCTTCGACGCGATGACCCACGGCGAGAACGCCGAGGAGGTCGTGGAACTGTGCGACCGCGCCCTCGTCAACGGCCGCCTCGCCCCCGGGCTCGGCTGGACAGACACGGAGTGGGGCATCGAACTGCTGCTGATGCTGGGCAGCGCCTACGCCTACACCGACCGCCTCGACCGGGCCGAAAGCCTGTTCACGGAGGCCCTGCGCGCATACGAATCCGCCGGGTGGAGCGGCGGCCACCTCGCCCTGGCCCACGCCTATGTCGGACTGGCGCACCGCAGGAGGGGCCGCCTGAGGGAGGCGGAATCCTCCCTGCACGCTTCCCTGCGCCTCGCCGAGCGCGTCGGCCGCGGACTGCCCCTGTACTGGTCCGCGACGTGCGGACTCGTCGACACCCTGCTCGCCCGCGGGCATGTCGAGGAGGCCTGGTCGATCGCCGAGCGGTACGGCTTCGCGCCGCCGTACCCCTCCACCATCGTGCTGCCGGACACCCGCTGTGTCCGCGGCCGGCTGCTGCTCGCCGTCGGCCGGACCGAGGAGGGCGTGGGCGAGCTGGAGGCCGCCGAGAAGGCGGCCGCCGGGCGCGGGCACAACACCGTGCTGGCTCCCTGGGCCGGCGACCTCGCCCGCGCGCTGGCCAACGACGATCCGCGCCGTGCCGCCGAACTCGCCGTGACCTCCCGCCGGCAGGCGGAGCTGTTCGGCACCGACACGGCCATCGGTGAGGCCCTTCGCGTGGCCGCCGCCCTGGAGACGGGCCAGCGTGCCACCGCGCTGTACGCCCGGGCGGTGACGTATCTGGAGGCGTCACCCTGCGCCTACGAGCACGCGGCGGCGCGCGTCGAATACGGCCTCGCCATCCGTTCGGCACCGGAGTTGAGGAGAGGGCTGACGCTGGCCCGTGCCTGCGGAGCCGACGGGCTGGCGGCCCGGGCACAGGAGGCACTGGAGGGCGACCGGGGGCTTGTGTGACCTCCGTGGCCGGCGCCCACGGGGCGCCGGCCGGCGGCTCACCGGCAGAAACCGGCGGCATCGGCGTACGCGGGGCGTAGCCGCTTCGGGAGGAGTGTCCGTCCGCAGCGGGCGACAAGAAAGCAAGGGCAGCGGTCGGCCCAGGTCACCCGTGCGGCGCGGAGGTCCGCCACGCGGAACGCGCCGGAGTACCGTGCGGGTGCAGAGACGTCCACAGGGTCGTGGGCGGTCCGGAGTCGAGAGGGTCAGCCATGGCGGCCGAGGCCGAACCCGCGGGGATGAGAACCGTGCAGCGCGCGATCGACCTCCTCGGCCTCTTCGACGAGAGCCGCCCCGCGCTGTCCGCCCGCGAGATCGTCTCGGCGTCCGGCCTGCCGAAGACGACCGTGCTGCGTCTGCTGGGGACGCTCAGGGCCAACGGACTGCTCTGGATCGACGAGCACGGCCGCTATCTCGTGGGCCCCGCCCTGCTGCGCTGGTCCCGGCTCGCGGAACAGGTCTGGCGGCTGCCGCCCGCCGCCCGGGTGATCCTGCGCGACCTCGTGGCCGAGCACCGGGAGACGGTGCATCTGTATGTGCGCCGTGACATCCATCGCGTCTGCGTCGCCCAGCAGGAAAGCCCCCAGAGCCTGCGAGAGGTCGTCCGGGTCGGAGACGAACTCCCGCTGTGGGCGGGCGGCGTCGCCAAGGCGCTGCTGCTGGACGCGCCGGAGTCCCTGCTGCGGCGTGTCGCGGAGACCTCCCCGTACGGTATCGCCCACCTTCAGACGCTGCGCGCGTGGCTCGACGAGGCACGCCCCGGCGGCTACGCCGTCAGCCACGGCGAGCGCGAGGAGGGGCTGTCGGCGGTGGCCGTGCCGGTACGGGGGCGGGGAGGAGCCGTGGTGGCGGCCCTGTCGTTCGGCGGGCCCAGTGCCCGGTTCGGTGACGAGCGCGTACGGCGCTTCGCGGACGCTCTGGAGGGGGCGGCGAGGGAGGTGGCCCGGGCGGGGCTGCCGTTCGAGGCGTGAACACCCCGGGCCTCGAGAACCCGATGCCTCGTACTGTGGTCCGTTCAGCGGACCGAAAGCACCGCCTATCGGATCGCCGACCTAGACTGGCAGCCACGGCACAGCCCCACTGCGTACCCGGCAAGGAAGGCGGCACCACCGTGGACCGGACACTCGTCACCTCTTCCCCGCACTCCGCCGCCGACTGGTGGGTCACGGCCGATCAGGCGCGGCACGGGGCGCGGAGCGGACTGTCGGACGCCGTGACGGCACCCGACCTGCTGCGTACGCTCGCCGAACTCGACCGGGCACGCCGGGAGACGGTGGTCGCCGTCGGCGCCGCGGTGGAGGCGCTGCTGGAGGGCGGTGTCGCCTGGGAGGCGATCGCGGCGGCCCTGGGGCTCGGCTCTGCGGACGACGCCAGGGCGGCACTCGCCTGCGCCCGGCGGGACGCCGCGGCCGCGATCGAACGCCGACTGGGCCGCCGGGCGTAACAAGCCTTCCGCCAGCCGCCGATGCCTGCCGGAGGATCAGCCGGGAGTGCCCAGGATCTCCGCGAGGTCGTACCGCACCGGTTCCTCCAGCTGGGCGTACGTACAGCTCTCGGGGGTGCGGTCCGGACGCCAGCGGCGGAAGCGCGCGGTGTGCCGGAAGCGCACGCCCTTCTCCATGTGGTCGTACGCCACCTCCGACACCCGCTCGGGCCGCAGTGGCACCCAGGACAGATCCTTCTTCCCCGACCAGCGGCTGGGCGCACCGGGCAACCGGGCCGTCTCGTGCGCCGCTTCCTGAGACCAGGCCGCCCACGGATGGCTCCCCACGTCCTCCATCCGCAGCGGCTCCAGCTCCTCCACGAGTTCCGCGCGCCGTTTCATGGTGAACGCGGCGGCCACCCCCACGTGCTGGAGGACGCCCTGGTCGTCGTACAGCCCGAGCAGCAGTGAGCCCACGACCGGGCCACTCTTGTGGAAGCGGTAGCCCGCCACCACCACGTCTGCCGTGCGCTCGTGCTTGACCTTGTACATCACCCGGTCGTCCGGACGGTAGGGCAGGGACAGCGGCTTGGCGATCACTCCGTCCAGCCCCGCGCCCTCGTAGTGCCGGAACCACTCCTCGGCCACCGCGCGGTCCGTCGTCGCGGGCGCGAGATGCACCGGCGGTGTCACCGACGACAGCGCCTTCTCCAGCAGATGGCGGCGGTCGCTCAGCGGAACGTCGAGCAGCGACCGGTCGCCCAGCGCCAGCACGTCGAACGCCACGAACGAGGCCGGGGTCTTCTCCGCGAGCATGCGTACCCGGGAGTCCGCCGGATGGATCCGTTCCGTCAGCGCGTCGAAGTCGAGATGCCCCTCCAGGGCGATCACGATCTCCCCGTCCACCACGCACCGCTCGGGCAACCGTTCCCGCAGCGCCTCCACCAGCTCCGGGAAGTACCTCGTCAGCGGTTTTCCGGTACGGCTGCCCAGCTCCACCTCGGTGCCGTCACGGAAGACGATCGCCCGGAACCCGTCCCACTTCGCCTCGTACTGCATGCCCGGCGGGATCTTCGCCACGGGCTTGGCGAGCATCGGCTTGACGGGTGGCATCACCGGCAGATCCATGGCTTTGACTCTAGGAGCGGACCCGGGCACCCGCTTGTCGAGTTCGTGGCAGCGCGGCACGTTGCGCCCGGTGTGCGGGGTCTGTCCCGTGCGCCTACCGTGGCTCGCATGGGTGATGCGGTGGAGCTGGAGGTGGCAGGCCGGAGGGTACGGCTGTCCAGCCCGGGCAAGATCTTCTTTCCGGAGCGCGGCTTCACCAAACTGGACCTCGCGCAGTACTACAGTGCCGTCGGCCCCGGCATTCTGCGCGCCCTGCGCAACCGGCCGACCACTCTGGAGCGCTATCCGGACGGCGTGACCGGTGAGTTCTTCTTCCAGAAGCGGGCGCCCAAGAACATGCCCGACTGGATTCCCACCGCCCACATCACCTTCCCCAGCGGCCGCAGCGCCGACGAGATGTGCCCCACCGAAGTCGCCGCCGTGGTGTGGGCCGCGCAGTACGGCACGCTCACCTTCCATCCGTGGCCGGTGCGCCGCGAGGACGTCGACCATCCCGACGAACTCCGCATCGACCTCGACCCGCAGCCCGGCACCGACTACGCCGACGCCGTGCGCGCCGCCCATGAACTGCGCGCCGTCCTCGACGAGTTCGGCGGTCTGCGCGGCTGGCCCAAGACGTCCGGCGGCCGGGGGCTGCACGTCTTCGTGCCCATCGAACCGCGCTGGACCTTCACACAGGTGCGTCGTGCCGCCATCGCCGTCGGGCGCGAGTTGGAGCGCCGTATGCCGGAGCACGTGACCATCGCGTGGTGGAAGGAGGAGCGGGGCGAGAAGATCTTCGTCGACTACAATCAGACGGCGCGCGACCGCACCGTCGCCTCCGCCTATTCCGTACGTCCCAAGCCGCACGCCCCGGTGTCCGCGCCGCTGCGCTGGGACGAGGTCGACGACGCGGTGCCCGACGACTTCGACCTGGCGTCCATGCCACCCCGGTTCGCCCGGCTCGGTGACGTCCACGCGGACATGGACGACCACGCGTTCTCCCTGGAGTTGCTCCTCGACCTGGCCCGCCGGGACGAGCACGACCACGGTCTCGGTGATCTGCCCTATCCGCCGGAGTATCCGAAGATGCCGGGCGAACCGAAACGGGTCCAGCCGAGCCGGGCCCGGCGGGACGGCACCCCGCCGGTATGAAGGCAATACAACATATCTGTCCTCTATCCGGATAAGCTCACGCAGTGCCGCTATCGTCCCGGTTCGTCTCAGCGGCTCTTCTCCGTGAACTCCGTAAAGGATGGGGAGTCCGGCATGGACAGACGCAGCTTCAACCGCCGGATGCTGCTGGGCGGTGCGGCCGTCGCGACGTCGTTGTCCGCGGCCCCGGAGGCCGTCGGTACCTCACTGCGCACGGCGCCTGCCGGCGGCCGGATCAGGCGCATCACGCTGTACGCCGAGAAGCTCAGCGACGGGCGCATGGGCTACGGCCTGCAGCGGGGGAAGGCGACCGTTCCCGGCCCGTTGATCGAGCTCACCGAGGGCGACACGGCGTACGTCCAGCTGGTGAACACGATGGATGTCACGGCGAGTCTGCATGTGCACGGTCTGGACTACACGATCTACCAGGACGGCACCCGCTGGAGCTGGAGCGGGGTGCAGCCGGGCGGCACCCGTACCTACATCTGGCGCACCCACGCCCCCGGCCGCCGCGCGGACGGCACCTGGCGGGAGGGCAGCGCGGGCTACTGGCACTACCACGACCACATGGTCGGCTCGGACCACGGCACCGGCGGTGTCCGCAATGGCCTGTACGGGCCGGTGATCGTGCGCCGCGTGGGCGACATCCTTCCCCTCAGAACGCACACGATCGTGTTCAACAACACGTCGATCAACAACCGCCCCCCGCACTCCGGCCCCAACTTCCAGGCGGCGCTCGGGGACCGCGTCGAGTTCGTGATGATCACGCACGGCGACTTCTACCACACCTTCCATATGCACGGCCACCGTTGGGCGAACAACCGCACGGGCATCCTGGCCGGACCGCACGATACGTGCCCGGTCATCGACAACAGGATCGTGGGGCCGGGGGACTCCTTCGGCTTCCAGGTCATCGCGGGTGAGGGCGTCGGGGCGGGCGCGTGGATGTACCACTGCCATGTGCAGCACCACTCCGACAAGGGAATGACCGGGCTGTTCCTGGTGAAGGACCGGAACGGAACCATTCCGACGTATGAGATGCATCAGCGCGAGCACCAGCAGCAGAGCCAGGACGGGGACGAGGACGAGGGAGAGGGCAACGGCGAGGGCAACGGTGAGGGCAACGGTGAGGGCGAGGGTGAGGGGGAGTAATAGCGGACGCCCAGGCCGGACGCCGGAGGCCGGACGACCCGGATGAACCAACTCCCACTGGCCTGAGGCTCGTTCCGTGATACCGGCTGTCCCTGGCCGCCGGAGCACTCCCGGCGAGATGGGGGACGCGGGCTATCCTGATCCGCAAACGCCGAGGGAGGGGGCCCACGTGACCGAGACCGCGCCGCGTCCCACTCTGGAGGCCGTCGCCGCCCGGGCCGGGGTCTCGCGGGCCACCGTGTCCCGGGTCGTCAACGGCGGGGACGGTGTGCGCAAGCCCCTCGCGGAGCGTGTACGCCAGGTCGTCGAGGAACTCGGCTATGTACCCAACCAGGCCGCCCGCAGCCTCGTCACCAAGCGGCACGACGCGGTCGCCGTCGTCGTCGCGGAACCGGAGACCCGGGTCTTCGCCGATCCCTTCTTCGCCCTTCAACTGCGCGGGATCAGCAGGGAGCTGACGGCGCATGACTCCCAGCTCGTGCTGCTGCTGACCGAAGGGCGCGCCGACCACGCCCGGGTCGGCCGGTACCTTGCGGGCGGCCATGTCGACGGCGCCCTCGTCTTCTCCCTGCACCTGGAGGACCCACTGCCTCAACTGGTGCAGCGTGCCGGGGTGCCAACGGTCTTCGGCGGGCGGCCCGGCTGGGACGACGGCACCAGCGGTGCCGTGTACGTGGACAGCGACAACCGCGGCGGCGCCCGCGAGGCCGTACGCCATCTGGTGGGTCTCGGCCGCCGCCGCATCGCCCACATCACCGGCGCACTCGACCAGACGTCCGCGGTGGACCGGCTCGACGGGTTCCGGGACGTCATGGGGGACGCCGACCCGCGGCTGATCGCCGAGGGGGACTTCACCCCGGCCGGCGGTGAACGCGCGATGCGCCGGCTGCTGGAGCGCTGCCCGGACCTGGACGCCGTGTTCGCCGCGAACGACCTGAGCGCGTCCGGTGCCCTCCGTGTGCTGCGCGCGCTGGGGCGCCGGGTGCCCGACGACGTCGCCGTCATCGGCTTCGACGACATGCTGCCGGTCGCCGAGCAGACCGACCCGCCACTGACGACGGTCTGTCAGGACATAGAGGAGATGGGGCGGCTGATGGCGCGGCTGCTGCTGAGCGGTCTGGACCGGGGCACCGGCGCGCCGGAGCCGGGCGGTTCGTCCGTCGCAGGGGACGGTCCGTCCAGCGTGGTGCTGCCGACGACCCTGGTGCGGCGCGCCTCGGCATGAGGCGTGCATGCCCACGCGTCCCCATCCGCTCGGCCGCCCCGGTGGGTCAGCCCTGGGCGCTCTTGAGCACCGCGAAGCGCGCTTCGTACGGGTCGGCGAGCCTGGCGACGCGGCCCACCCCTTGGAGGTCCGTCGCCGGCATCCGGACGGTGCCACCGAGATCCTGAGTCCTGCTCACCGTCGCGTCCGTGTCCGTGACGGCGAAGTAGGGCAGCCAGTGCGCGCCGGACCCCGCCTCCACGGGATCGTCGGCCAGCGGTACGAGACCGCCGAACATGGCGTCCTGGCCGGCGCCCTCGGGGTTGATGCAGGTGTAGGTGCCTCCGGAGAAGGGCACGCCCTCGGTCTCCCAGCCGAGCACCCGGTGATAGAACGCCGCGGCGCGGGCGATGTCCGGGGTGTACAGCTCGACCCAGCACAGCGCCCCGGGGGAGCCGGCCACCTCGATGCCCTTGGTCCGGCCCGGCTGCCAGATGCCGAAGGGCACGCCCGCGGGGTCGGCGAGGATGGCCATGTGGCCCTCGCCCATGACGTCCATGGGCTGGACGCGCACGCTGCCCCCGGCCTGCTCGGCCGCCTTCGCCGTGGCCTCCGCGTCGGAGCTCTGGAAGTAGATGGTCCAGGAGGGCGACCCCTGCTCCTCGGTGATCCCCATACAGCCGGCCGCCGTCCGGCCGGAGAGCTGGAAAAAGCCGTACTCCCCGGCTTCGGGGCCCGCCGAGTCGAACTGCCAGCCGAAGAGACCGCCGTAGAAGGAGACGGCGCCGTCGATGTCCGGGGTGCCCACATCCAGCCAGTTCGGGGCGCCGTCGACGAAGCGGGTGGTGAGCATGGCTGCCCTCCTTCGAAGGCCCTTCGAGGGTTCCCGTTTGTACTGCCGAGTCTTCCACCGGCCACTGACAATCGCCGCCGGAACCACGGGATGGGCCCCCGTGACGGTCGGTGACCGGTAGAGTGGTCTGCGTGGTGGGCCTCACTGGCCTTGGCGCCGCGCGCCGTCGTGCGTCGACGTATGAGACCGGGCCACCATGGGGGTCGTGGACGACCCCGTCCGAGCCGTGGGCGAGACCACGGCCGAGGCGTTGATCTCGCGTTGATCGGACGTTTTTCGCTGCGCGGCACGCTCTCGGCATGCACATCGAAGCGAGCACTGTGTCCGACATCGCCTGGCATGAGCAGGCGCTGTGCGCGCAGACGGGGTCCGATTTCTTCTTCCCGGAGCCGGGCAGTTCGGTGCGGGAGGCGAAGCGAATCTGCGGACTGTGCACGATCCGTTCCGCGTGTCTCGAGTACGCGCTCGCCAACGACGAACGGTTCGGCGTCTGGGGCGGGCTGTCCGAGAAGGAACGGCTGCAACTGCGGCGCGGACGGGAGAACGGATGAGAGGTCCCCCCGGCCCGTCGTGGGATCCGTCCGGCCGGCCCGCTGAGCGGCGCCCGGATGCCGTGGGGGAACGCGGGGGCGAGGGCGGCGTGCTTCTATGCGAGCCCGGGGCGTGGGCCCGCGGCCGGTCCGGATGCGCGTGCGGGCGCGCGGGACGATGCTGGAGACATGTCCGGACGGGCTCCTGTCACCGTTCATCCGCCGTCGGGCACCGGCGGCCGACGGGTGACCGCGCGCGGGGAGAGCCTCGGCCTGGCGTTCTCCGACGAGGATGTGATCGAGTTCCTGGGCCGGGCAGGCCTGCCCGACACCGAGGACCTGCTCGACGATCCCGCGTGGGTGAAGTGGCGAGGAGCCGAAGCGCACCACTACGAAGCCGCGTAGGACACCCCGCGACGGCACCGCGGGCACGCGGTGCCGTCGCGGGGTGTCGCGCGGACGACAGGGCCTAGTCCTCGCTGGCGGGCTCCAGCAAGGCGAGGGTCTCGCCGGCCTCGCGCAGGGCCAGCCGCAGTATGAGCGGCGAGTGCAGCGCCCCGCTTGCGTCGGGGGGAACGATCCACTCCAGCGGGCTCGCCGGCCGGTCCGGCGGGGGCAGTGCGACCCATGACCCCACGCTCGCATGACGCAGTCCCTCCCCGTGCCAGTGGCAGGCCGGATCGGGTGGTACGAGGAAGCCCACCCGCTGTGCCGCCGAGTCCACCAGCGTCGGTCCGGGCGTGCGCACGGGGTCGTACCACAGGATGTCCAGGGTGAGCAGGCCGAGTTGGCGGGGGACGCTCACCAGGTCCCAGTGGTGTCCGGCCTCCATCAGCACCGTTCCGTCGCCCGGGTGCCAGGTCCGTTCTCCCGCCCGGGAGGCCGGCGTGGCGGCGGCGAGCCACTCCACGTCGTGTTTCCACATCGCATTCATCATGAGCAGCTCCAGGGGCCACCCGGCCCGACCAGGCGTCATACGGGGACTGGACCGGGGAATGCCCGCGGGGGAACACCAACCGGCATATTCATGCTGATGGATGGCTCTCCGTGGCAAAAGGGTGGCGCGGCCTGGCGTTTACTGCTGAATCGTTACGGCGTCGTCCCGGGCGCGCCCGGGACGACGCGCTACTCGCCCGCGCGCGCCGCCATCCGGGCCTTGCGCGCCGCGAGCTTCTCGTCGAACTTCAGGGCCTCGGCGTCGAGTCCGCCGAGGAACAGGCCGAGTTCCTCCTGGGCCCGGCGGCCCTCGGGGCCGAGCCCGTCGATCTCCATGACCTTGAGGTGGCGAAGCACCGGCTGGATGACGTCGTCGTGGTGGATGCGCAGGTTGTACACCTCGCCGATCGCCATCTGCGCGGCGGCGCGCTCGAAGCCGGGGATGCCGTGACCCGGCATGCGGAAGTTCACCACGACGTCCCGGACCGCCTCCATGGTGGGGTCGGGCGCGATCTCGAACGCGGCCTTCAGCAGGTTCCGGTAGAAGACCATGTGCAGGTTCTCGTCGGTCGCGATCCGGCCGAGCATCCGGTCGCACACCGGGTCGCCGGACTGGTGGCCGGTGTTGCGGTGCGAGATGCGGGTGGCCAGCTCCTGGAAGGCGACGTACGCGACGGAGTGCAGCATCGAGTGCCGGTTGTCCGACTCGAAGCCCTCACTCATGTGGGCCATACGGAACCGTTCCAGCTGGTCGGGGTCGACCGCGCGCGAGGCGAGCAGATAGTCGCGCATCACGATGCCGTGCCGGCCCTCCTCGGCGGTCCAGCGGTGCACCCAGGTCCCCCAGGCCCCGTCACGGCCGAAGAGGGTGGCGATCTCGTGGTGGTAGCTGGGGAGGTTGTCCTCCGTCAGAAGGTTGACAACCAGCGCGATCCGGCCGATATCGGTGACTTTGGACTGCTCCTTCTCCCAGGCGGTGCCGTCCTCGAAGAAGCCGGGGAAATTGCGGCCGTCGCTCCAGGGCACGTACTCGTGCGGCATCCAGTCCTTGGCGACCTTCAGATGGCGGTTCAACTCCTTTTCGACCACTTCCTCCAGGGCGTACAACAGCCGGGCGTCGGTCCAGGCGGAGGGGCTGCCGAGGTGGGGAGAAGGGATCGTCACGGGAACTCCAGGGGGACGCTGAACAAACCGGCGAGCGGCGCCGGAACCTACGGGATCGTAGGCTACGAGGTCGTAGGTTACGAACCCGTAGGTTAAGCCCGCCATAAGAACGGCTCGTCGGCGGGGGGTGTCATAGGGGCCCGGACGGGACGGCGGATGCCGCCGGGATGCCGAAGACCCCGCGTGCGCGGGGGCACGGGGCCGAAGGCGGAGGCCGCTCGGCCCGTCAGTCGTACAGCTCGCGCAGGCGCACGGAGAGGCAGGTCACACACCCCTCGAGCTTCTCGAACTCGCCGATGTCCACCAGGACCGGTTCGTGCCCCAGGTCGGCGAGCAACTCGGCGGTCTTGGGGGCACTGGCTGCCATGAGCAGTTTCCCGCCGCCGAGCAGTACGACGTGCGAGCCCGACTCCTCCGGCACCGGCAGGAAGCGCGGGAACAGCGCCGGCTTGTCCACGAGCGGTACGTGACCGATGACGGTGCCGTCGGGCAGCGCCGTGACCGACGACTTCAGGTGCAGCACCTTGGTGACCGGCACGGCGACCACCCGGGCGCCCAGCGGTTCGAAGACCGCGCGCACCTGCTTGACCGCGGCGGTGTTGGTGCGGCCGCTGCGGCCCACGTAGATCGTGTCGCCGACCTTGAGGACGTCGCCTCCGTCGAGGGTGCCCGGTTCCCAGATCCAGTTCACCGAGCAGCCGAGCTGGGCCACCGCCTCCTCGACGCCCGCCGTCTCCCCGCGCCGGGACTCGGCGCCGGGCCGGGCGATCAGTGCGACGTTCTTGTACATCACCACCGCGTCCTCGACGAACACCGAGTCCGGGCAGTCGTCGGCGGGCTCCACCTCGATGGTCTCCCAGCCGTGGGTGCGCAGTGCCTCCGCGTACGCCTCCCACTGCTCGAGCGCGCGGTCGACGTCGACCTTCTCCCGCTGCACGTGCGTGACCAGACCCTCGGCGAGGCGGGGGCTCGGTCGGCGGATGAGGGCCTTCTTGCTGGGCACGTGGAACTCCGTCTCGGCTGATGATGTCGCCCGCCATCATGCAGGGCCGTTCCCCGGGGACAAAGCCCCGGGTAAGCGCCCCGCCACACGACGCCCCGCGTCTCTCGGCGGCACGTGGGAGCACCTGCGGCCCCCGCATCACCAGGGATACCCCCGGTGGACGGGGTATTCCCGGGTGGGCGTTCAGGCTTACCGGGTCTTCGCGCCGCCTCCATCGTTTCGGGTGTTGTGAGGGGATGGCCGTGGCGTCCGGTGTTGCGAAGGGGCCGCCCAGGGCTACCGGCGATCCGAGAGGACGTCCGGGGTCTGCGGGTCTCGCCGCGTGCGCAGGGGGACGGCCGATGGCGTCGGCCGCCCCTGTTCCCCGGGCCGCCGAGGATCCGGGCCCGCGCCGGACACCGGTTCGGAGCGTGTGACGCCGTCCGCGGGCAACACGGCCACCGGCCCCACGGCGTGAGGCCCGGGAGCTACGGCGTGACTCCCGGCCTGCGCCGTGGGGCCCGGCGGCCGCTGGGCGGCTCCCGGGGCACCCGGCGACCCCGGACCTTCCCCGCCTACGTCCGAACCCTGAGGGGGCCCGGCCGCCGCCGGCCTCGCACCCCCGGTGGGCCCCGCGCCCCCGCCTCTACCCCGGGCGCCCCACCGTCTCCGGTGTGGTTTCCCTGAGATCGCCGTCGAGGAGCAGCCAGCGTGTGATGCCGATCGACTCCAGGAACGGCAGGTCGTGCCCGGCCACGATCAGGGCGCCTTCGTACGACTCCAGGGCCGTGGTGAGTTGCCGCACGCTCGCCATGTCGAGGTTGTTGGTGGGCTCGTCGAGTATCAGCAGCTGCGGTGCCGGCTCGGCGAGCATCAGCGCGGCCAGGGCGGCACGGAAGCGCTCGCCGCCCGACAGAGTCCCGGCCGGCTGGTCGGCGCGCGCGCCGCGGAACAGGAAGCGGGCCAGCCGCGCCCGGATCCGGTTGTCCGTGGCGCCCGGCGCGAACCGGGCCACGTTCTCCGCGACCGTCAGCCCGTCGTCGAGGACGTCCAGCCGCTGCGGCAGGAACCGCAGCGGCACATGTGCCCTCACCTCGCCCGCCACCGGCTCCAGTTCGCCGGCGATCGTCCGCAGCAGGGTGGTCTTTCCCGCGCCGTTGCGCCCGATCAGCGCGATCCGCTCGGGACCGTGCAGGTCGAGGCTGCCCGCCACCCGTGCGCCGTACGTCGGTTCCAGGTCCCTGAGGGTCAGCACGGACCGCCCGGGCGGTACCGCCGTGTACGGCAGGTCGATACGGATCTCGTCGTCGTCACGTACCGCACCGGCCGCCTCGTCGAGCCTGTCCCTGGCCTCGGCGAGTCTCCCCTCGTGCAGGATGCGGTGCTTGCCCGCGGACTCCTGAGCCGCCCGTTTGCGCGCCCCCATGACGATCTTCGGTTCGCGTTTGCTGTCCCACATCCTCTGGCCGTACCGCTTGCGGCGGGCCAGCTTGACCTGGGCGTCGGCCAGTTCCCGCTTCTGCTTGCGCAAGTCCGCCTCGGCGACGCGCACCATGCGCTCCGCCGCCTCCTGCTCGACGGCCAGTGCCTCCTCGTAGGCGGAGAACGTGCCGCCGAACCAGACGACCTCTCCCGAGCGCAGGTCCGCGATCTGGTCCACCAGGTCGAGGAGTTCACGGTCGTGGCTGACCACGACCATCACCCCCGACCACGCCTCGACCGCCGCGTACAGCCGCCGGCGCGCGTACAGGTCGAGGTTGTTGGTGGGCTCGTCGAGCAGCAGCACCTCCGGGCGGCGCAGCAGCAGCGCGGCCAGCCGCAGCAGGACGGACTCGCCGCCGGAGACCTCCCCGAGGGTGCGGTCCAGGCCGATGTGGCCGAGGCCGAGTTCGCCGAGCATCGCCTCGGCGCGCTCCTCCACATCCCAGTCGTCGCCGACGGTCGCGAAGTGCTCCTCGGCCGCGTCGCCCCTCTCGATGGCGTGCAGCGCGGCGCGCGCCGCGGCGATACCGAGCGCCTCGTCCACCCGCAACTCGGTGTCCAGGGTGACGTTCTGCGGAAGGTAACCGACCTCTCCGGCGACGCGCACGGTGCCGCCCGACGGGACGAGTTCACCGGCGATCAGCTTCAGCAGGGTGGATTTGCCCGCTCCGTTGAGGCCGACGAGCCCGGTCCTGCCGGGGGCGAACGCGAGCTGGAGGTCGTCGAAGACAGGCGTGCCGTCGGGCCAGGAGAAGGACAGGGACGTACAGGTGATGGCAGAGATGTGTGACATACGGGCCTCGCTACCGCTCGGAGTGTGGTGGGGTGACGCGTGGGAGACACCGCAGGGGGCGACGGTCCGCGGACACGGAAAGGGCCCCGCACCGGAGGACGGCTCGTACGCCGAGGTCGCACGCGACGCACACAGACACGGACAGTGCTGTGTGACGCGGTGTCTCAGGACCTCAGACGAGCAACGTCCTTCTCCTATCGACGGCAACAGGACCGTGGTCCACGGTAGGAACGGGCCCGGGGGGAGTCAACGCGATTAACGCCGGTCTCCGGACAGCCGTATTCCGGTCCGGACCGGGCACCCGTATGCGCACCGAACCCGACTCGTACACCGCCCGCGCATCCCCTCAGCCCATCGCCCTCCCCGAGGAGGCCCCCGTGCCCGACAGCTTCCCCTCGCTGCCCGCCCGGCTGTATCTGCTGGCCTGGGACACCACCGGGCGCAGCCCCGGCTGCGACACCCGGCTCGACCACCTGGTGCGGGCGGGTGCCTTGGCCGAGCTGGCCGGGCGCGGACTGCTCGTCGACGTGGCCGGCACGGCCACCCCGCGTGATCTCGACGCCCACAGCGGCGATCCCGTCCTCGACGGGCTTCTCGAACTCGTCGCGGAGTCCTGGCCGCGCGCCTGGGAGTCCTGGGTGACGCGGTACGCCGGCGTCACCCTCGACGCCGTCCGCGCCCAGCTCGCCGCCGCCGGCGTGCTGCGCGCCGGCAGCAGAAGGGTGTTCGGGCTCTTCCGGTCCGCGCAGTACGAGCTGGAGCGGGCGCAGACGGTGGAGACGCTGCAACGGCAGGCGCACAGGACGCTCACGGGCCCGGTACCCGTCGCCGAGGTGTCGGAGCAGGACGCGGCCCTGGCCGCCCTGACTGCCGCGGCCGGACTGCGCACGGTGGTGAGTCCCGCCGACGGCGACCGGCACCGGGAGCGCATCGAGGCACTGACCGAGCGCGGCAGTGGCGCCGTTCCGGCGCTGGAGAGGGTCCTGCACGGATTGCGTACGACCGCGTCGGGGCCGGGCGCCGCCGCGACGCCCACCCGTGTTCGCGGCTGACATCCCGGAGGCGTACGCACACCTACTCGTCGGATTCCTGCCGGCGACCGCCCCCGGCGGCTGGTTGGCTCGGTCCATGACCAACGGCACTCTTCCGCGCGAGCAGGCCCTGGCCTTCCGCGCCCTGCACCTTCCCGGCCGGCCTCTCGTCCTGCCGAACGCCTGGGATGTCGTCAGCGCACGACTCGTCGAACAGGCGGGCGCGGCGGCCGTCGCCACCACCAGCGCCGGACTCGCCTGGGAACTGGGCACCGCCGACGGAGACCGGCTCTCCCGCGACGACGCCCTGGCGGCCCTCGCGCGTATCGCGGGCGCGGTGGCCGTACCCGTGAGTGCGGACATCGAGACCGGCTACGCGGACGACGCGGCGGGCGTCGCCGACACCGTCAGGACCGTGCTCGCGGCGGGCGCCGTCGGCGTGAACATCGAGGACGGCCTGTACGGCGGGGGCGCCCCGCTGCGTCCGGTCCAGGAGCAGGCGGCGCGCATCGCGGCGGCGCGGGAGGCCGCCGACGAGGCCGGGGTGCCGCTGTTCGTCAACGCGCGCATCGACACCTGTCTGAGGGGCGCGGGCGGACTGGGGGAGACCCTGGAGCGGGCCGCGGCATTCCTCGCCGCGGGCGCGGACGGCGTCTTCGTGCCCGGGGTCGTCGACCCGGTGACCGTGAAGGCGCTCGCCGAGGGGATCGAGGGGCCGCTGAACGTGATGGCCGGGCCCGGCGCGCCCCCGGTCCCCGAACTCGCCGCACTCGGCGTCGCCCGGGTCAGCGCCGGGCCGGGCATCGCCCAGGCCGTACACGGACTGGTGCACCGCGCCGCACGGGAGCTGCTGGACGCGGGAACCTATGAGACCTGGGCGGGCGGGCTGGCCTACGGCGAGCTGAACGGGCTGTTCCGCACGGGCCGTTGACCCCTACGGCATCGACCGGGGGGGCGTGGACTTCAACACCCGCGTCGGCAGGGCGAGTTCAGCACGCGTCCCGCATCAGCTCCGCCAGATCGTGGTCCAGGTCGACCTGGAGGTGCTCCAGACCGACCGGCACCAGCTCCGTGGTCCGCCGCAGGAAACTCCGGACCTCGCGCGAGTGGACGTGCACCACGGCGGTGCCCTCCGGCGCGTGGAACTCAAGGACGGTGCGGTCGTAGCCGTAGGGCCGCACACGGACGTCGCCGTGTCCCTCGGGGCTCTCCAGGCCGGCCGTGAGGAGTTCGCGGGCGAAGGTCCAGCAGACCTCGACGCCCTCCAGGGTGGCGGGGGCCGGGAAGGTCATGCGGACGGCGAACGGATCGCGCCGGTCGTAGTGGAGCACGGCAGGAATGCTCGGCATCCGCGGCGCGGCGGCGACGAGACGGGCCTCCACGGGCTGCTCGATGACGGTGGACAACGCCTGCTCCCTTGTGACGGCTGGACGGACTTCGGGTGGATGGGCCGGGCACCTGAAGAGACGATGGAATCGGCCAATCCGTGCACATGAACGGCGAGTGACCTGTGTCACCGAGACCATGCCCCTGAGGCGGATGATGCGGATCGCTTTCCGTCCCGCGGTCTTCGGCGACACCGGAGAGGACACCGGGCGCGGATGGACGGTTCCCGGCCGGGGCCGTCTGGACGGCACCGGGGGACTGGGCTAGCTTCGCGCGCCATGACGGGCATGGGGAACAGGAGACGTACGGGCCGCACGGTGGCCGCGGGAGTGTGCGCGGCGGTTCTCGCCGCCCTGCCGGCGGCACCGGCGCAGGCGCACGGCGCGCAGCGGCCGGTGCCGCGCTGGCAGCTGAAGGACACAGGTACGGACGTACGCTTCCGGGGGCTGTCGGCGGTCAGCCGGGACACCGCCTGGCTGGCCGGGTCCAAGGGCACCGTGCTGCGCACCACGGACGGCGGCGCCCACTGGCGGGACGTCTCCCCGCCAGGCGGCGGGGATCAGGAGTTCCGTGACATCGAGGCGTTCGACTCCGGGCACGCGGTGGTTCTGGCCATCGGCGAGGGAGAGGCATCCCGGCTGCTCCGCACCGGGGACGGCGGCCGGACCTGGACCGAGGCGTTCCGCAACACCGACGCCAAGGCCTTCTACGACTGCCTCACCTTCTTCGACCGGCGCCACGGCCTCGCCGTGAGCGACCCGGTCGACGGCAGGTTCCGCCTCCTGTCCACCCGCGACGGCGGCCGCTCCTGGACGGTCCTGCCAGGCGCCGGGATGCCCGCCGCCCAGGACGGCGAGGCCGCTTTCGCGGCCAGTGGCCAGTGCCTGGTCGCCTCGGGGCCGCACGACGTGTGGCTCGCCACGGGCGGCGGCGCGCACGCGTGCGTGCTGCACTCCGCGGACCGGGGAGCGACCTGGTCGGCCGCCGGCACACCGGTACCGGCGGGCGATCCGGCCCGCGGCGTCTTCGCGCTCGCCTTCCGCGACCGCACCCTGGGCCTGGCGGTGGGCGGCGACTACCGCGCCGACCAGCCGTCCCCGCGGTCCGCCGCGCTGAGCCGGGACGGCGGACGCACCTGGGCGCCCGCCGCCGAGCCCCCGGCGGCCTACCGCTCCGGTGTCACCTGGCTCCCGCACAGCCGCACGGCCGCGCTCGCCGTCGGCCCGACCGGCACCGACCTCACCACGGACGGCGGCCGCAGCTGGAGGACCGTCGACACGGGCTCGTACGACACCGTGAACTGCGCCCCCGACCGGGGCTGCTGGGCCTCCGGCGAGAAGGGGCGGGTGGCCCGCCTGGAGTGACGGTGATCCCGGCGAAAACGGGTACTCGGACGAATCAGCACCGAGAGGAAGTGACCGGTCATGCCACGCGGCTCCAGTCCCAAGCGGGAACGTCAGTACGAGCACATCAAGGACAGCGCGCTGGACCGGGGGGAGAGCCCGCGTCGCGCCAAGGAGATCGCGGCCCGCACCGTGAACAAGGAACGCGCCCGTTCCGGCGAGTCCCGGACCGCCAGCCGCACGTCCACCCAGGACATGTCGTCCGGCAAGCGGGGCGGACAGCGCTCGGGGCACGGCTCCCAGGGGCCGACGTACGACCAGCTGTACGAGGAGGCCAAGCGGCGCAACATCCGGGGCCGTTCGGACATGAACAAGAGCGAGCTCCAGCGCGCGCTGGGCAAGTGAGACCGTGCCGCGGGGCCGTACGCTCGACACCACCATGAGGAACGTACGCATTCCCGCGGGCCGGCCCCTGACCGAGGAAGAAGCCCGGGCCGCGCAGGACGAGTTGCGCGGCCGGGTGGTCCTTGACGAGCCGGGGCCGCCACCGGGGACCGGCCGTGTGACGGGGGTCGACGTCGCCTACGACGACGAGCGCGGTGTGGTCGCGGCGGCGGCCGTCGTGCTGGACGCGGCCACGCTCGCCGTGGTCGCCGAGGCCACGGCCGTGGGCGAGGTGTCCTTCCCCTATGTGCCCGGTCTGCTCGCCTTCCGCGAGGTGCCCACCGTCCTGGCCGCTCTGGACGCTCTCGACCGAGACCCCGGCCTGGTCGTGTGTGACGGCTACGGCCTCGCCCACCCGCGCCGTTTCGGGTTGGCGAGCCACCTCGGCGTCCTCACCGGACTGCCGACGATCGGCGTGGCCAAGAAACCCTTCACCTTCACGTACCAGGACCCCGGCGTTCCGCGCGGCAGCACCAGCCCCCTCCTCGCCGGCCCGGAGGAGGTCGGCCGGGCCGTACGCACCCAGGCGGGCGTCAAACCGGTGTTCGTGTCGGTGGGACATCGCGTCGGCCTCGACAACGCCTGCGCCCACACCCTCGCGCTCGCACCCGAGTACCGCCTCCCCGAGTCCACCCGTCGCGCGGACGCGCTGTGCCGTCGCGCGCTGAAGGAGGCGCTGGGCCCCACCGGCGCGCGCCCCACGGGTGATGGAGCGGGCACGCTCCCTACCGTCGCGCCGCCACCCGGAAGGTGATGCCCGCGGCGCGGAGTCGGCCGATGAGGGCGTTGCCCATCGCCTCCGCGGTCGTCACCTGCCCGGACGTGCGCGGCAGGTCGTCGAGGGCGAGGGACAGGGCCGACTCGGCGAACATCTTCGCCGTCTCGTCGTAGCCCGGGTCACCGCCCGCGACCTCCGTGAAGACGCGCCGCCCGCCGCCCTCGCCCACGAACCGCACCGTGAACCAGCTCCGGGCCCGCTTCTCGGGACCCGGCCCGTCCCCGGGCCGGAGCCGGCCCGACAGCCACCGCCGTGCGGGCGGCAGCTGGGCGGCCGTGAACAGCGCGCCCGCGGCCACCACCCCACCCACGGCGAAGGGCAGGGTCTCGACGGCCGCGTAGTGGCGGTAGCGGAAGTCGGGCCCGTACCGCTCCAGCACCCGCGCCGACCGGCGCACCACCTGGGCGTCGATGGTGGGCAGCGGCAGCGCCCACGCGCCGACCTCCTTCGCGAAGCGCGGTGCGCCGAGGGAAGCCTGCGCCCGCCGGCCCAGCAGGCGCGGCTCGTGCCGTCCGCGGTCCCGGGCCGCCGCCAGCAGCTGTGGCCCGCGTGCCATCTGGCCGAGCGCCGAGGCGAACGTGCCGCCGGAGAACATCCCCTGCGCACGGACGTATCCGTCGACCCTCAGCGGCACCCCCTCGGGGAGCTGCTGGACGGTGAAGTACGCCCCCAGGTCGTGCGGAACGGAGTCGAACCCGCACGAGTGCACGAGTCGCGCCCCCGTCTCCCGCGCGCGTGCGTCGTGCCGCACATAGACGAGGTCGACGAACTCGGCCTCGCCGGTGAGGTCCAGATAGTCGGTGCCCGCGTCGGCGCAGGCGGCCACCAGTTCCTCGCCGTACCGCAGATAGGGCCCGACCGTGGTGGCGAGTACGCGCGTGCTGCGGGCGAGTTGGCGCAGCGCCTCCGGGTCCGCGGCGTCCGCCCGCAGCACACCGGGCGAGGCGGGCCCGGCCAGCTGCTCCCGCAGTCGCTCCAGCCCTTCGGCGCTGCGGCCCGCCAGGGCCCAGCGCAATCCCTCGGGCGCATGCGCGGCGAGGTACCGCGCGGTGAGGGCGCCCACGAAACCCGTCGCCCCGAAGAGCACGATGTCGTACATGCGATCCGTCCTCAGCCTGCCCATGACACCTCTCCGCCCGCGCCGTTGCCGGTGGCTGAGGCTAGCGTGAGAGGCGGGTCGGCGGATGGTCGGTGGCCCGATCTTGACTAAGCGCTTGCTCGCTCAGCTCTTGCCGGAACTGCAACACGTTCTTAACATCGGTGGTGTCACATCGGTGATGTCACAAGGCTGGGGGCCTGATGGCAGTGGCGGAGTCGCCGGGGCAGGGCCCCCTGGCCGGCGTGCGTGTCGTGGAACTGGCGGGCATAGGGCCCGGCCCGTTCGCCGCCATGCTCCTCGCGGACCTCGGCGCGGATGTCGTGCGGGTCGAGCGGCCGAACGGCGCGGGTCTCGCGATCGATCCCGCGTTCGACGTCACCAACCGCGGCAAGCGCTCGGTGACCGTCGACCTGAAGGCCGAGGACGGCCCCGAACGCGTCCTCGACCTGGTCGAACGCGCCGACGTCCTCATCGAGGGCTACCGCCCCGGCGTGGCCGAACGCCTGGGCGTGGGCCCCGAGACCTGTCACGCCCGCAACCCGAGGCTCGTCTACGGCCGGATGACCGGCTGGGGCCAGGAGGGCCCGCTGGCCCCACGTGCCGGGCACGACATCGCCTACATCGCGGTCACCGGCACCCTCGGTCTCATCGGTGCCCCGGACGCGCCGCCCGCCATCCCCGCCAACCTCGTCGGCGACTACGCGGGCGGCTCGCTCTACCTGGTCGTCGGCGTCCTGGCCGCCCTCCACCACGCCCGCGCGACGGGCACCGGGCAGGTCGTGGACGCGGCGATCGTCGACGGTGCCGCGCATCTGGCCTCGATGATCCACGGCATGCTCGCGTCCGGGGGCTGGCAGGACCGCCGCGGTGTCAACCTCCTCGACGGCGGCTGCCCCTTCTACGGCACCTACGAGACGGCCGACGGCCGGTACATGGCGGTGGGAGCCCTCGAGCAGCAGTTCTACGAGGAGTTCGTGGACCTGCTCGGCATCGGGGAGCTGGCGCCGGCCCGTAAGGACGTCGCCCGCTGGGGAGAACTGCGGGAGGCGGTCGCCGCCCGTTTCAAGACGCGCACCCGCGAGGAGTGGACCGCCCTCTTCGAGGGCTCCGACGCCTGCGTGGCCCCCGTCCTCACGCTCCGCGAGGCCCCGGCACACCCCCACCTGGCCGCCCGCGGCACCTTCACCGACCACGGCGGCATCACCCAGCCGGCGCCCGCACCCCGCTTCTCGGTCACCCATACGGCGGTACGCGGCGGACCGGCGCGGCCCGGCGCCGACACCGCGCAGGTCGCGCGCGACTGGGACGTCCCCCGACTCGTGGAGGACGGCGACCGATGAAGTCCTCCAGCGGTCATGGCTCCATGACCGGCCACCGTTGCGCCGGGGCCTTCACCGACGGCCGCATCCCGACCATCCACCACGGGACCACCGGAATCATGAAGAAGATCTCCGGTCGTTCCCCGCTCGGCCGACCCTCCCGAAAGGCTTACCAGTGAGCACCGAAGCGTATGTGTACGACGCGATCCGAACCCCGCGCGGGCGCGGCAAGGCCAGCGGCGCCCTGCACGGCACCAAGCCCATCGACCTGGTGACCGGACTCATCCACGAGGTCCGGCGGCGCTTCCCGGACCTCGACCCGGCGGCGATCGACGACATCGTGCTGGGTGTCGTCGGCCCGGTCGGCGACCAGGGCTCCGACATCGCCCGTATCGCCGCGATCGCCGCGGGACTGCCCGACACGGTGGCCGGAGTCCAGGAGAACCGCTTCTGCGCCTCCGGCCTCGAAGCCGTCAACCTGGCCGCCGCGAAGATCCGCTCGGGCTGGGAGGACCTGGTGCTCGCGGGCGGCGTCGAGTCGATGTCGCGGGTGCCGATGGCCTCCGACGGCGGCGCCTGGTTCGCCGACCCGATGACCAACATGGCGACCAACTTCGTGCCGCAGGGCATCGGCGCGGACCTCATCGCCACCATCGAGGGCTTCTCCCGGCGGGACGTCGACGAGTACGCGGCGCTGTCCCAGGAGCGCGCCGCCACCGCCTGGAAGGAGGGCCGCTTCGAGAAGTCCGTGGTCCCCGTGCAGGACCGCAGCGGCCTCGTCGTCCTCGACCACGACGAGCACATGCGGCCGGGCACCACCGCCGACTCCCTCGCCAAACTCAAGCCGTCGTTCGCGGACATCGGCGAGCTGGGCGGATTCGACGCGGTGGCGCTCCAGAAGTACCACTGGGTCGAGCAGATCGACCACGTCCACCACGCGGGCAACTCCTCCGGCATCGTGGACGGCGCGGCGCTCGTCGCCATCGGCTCGAAGGAGGTCGGCGACCGGTACGGGCTGCGGCCGCGGGCCCGGATCGTCTCCGCGGCGGTGTCCGGCTCCGAGCCGACGATCATGCTGACCGGTCCGGCGCCCGCCACCCGCAAGGCGCTCGCCAAGGCGGGCCTGACGATCGACGACATCGACCTGGTCGAGATCAACGAGGCGTTCGCCGCGGTCGTGCTGCGCTTCGCGAGGGACATGGGGCTGTCCCTGGACAAGATCAACGTCAACGGCGGCGCCATCGCGCTGGGTCATCCGCTGGGAGCCACCGGCGCGATGATCCTCGGCACGCTGGTGGACGAACTGGAACGGCAGGACAAGCGGTACGGGCTGGCCACCCTGTGCGTGGGCGGCGGCATGGGCATCGCCACCGTCGTCGAGCGCGTCTGACCTTCCCCAACGGATCGACCGGATCTTACGGAGCACCCCTGATGAGCACTGAGTCCACCACCATCCGCTGGGAGCAGGACGACACCGGCGTCGTCACCCTCGTCCTCGACGACCCCAACCAGTCCGCGAACACCATGAACCAGGCGTTCAAGGAGTCCATCGCGGCGGTCGCCGAGCGCGCCGAGACCGAGAAGGACTCCATCCGCGGCATCATCTACACCTCCGCCAAGAAGACCTTCTTCGCGGGCGGCGACCTCAAGGACATGATCAAGGCGGGTCCCGGGGACGCCCAGCAGGTCTTCGAGACCGGTATGGCGATCAAGAACTCCCTGCGCCGTATCGAGACCCTCGGCAAGCCGGTCGTCGCGGCCATCAACGGCGCGGCTCTGGGCGGCGGTTACGAGATCGCGCTCGCCTCCCACCACCGCATCGCCCTGGACGCCCCCGGCTCCAAGATCGGCCTGCCCGAGGTCACCCTCGGCCTGCTCCCCGCGGGCGGCGGGGTCACCCGCACCGTACGTCTGATGGGCATTGCCGACGCCTTGCTGAAGGTGCTGCTGCAGGGCACCCAGTACACGCCGCGGCGCGCCCTGGACAACGGTCTGGTCCACGAGGTGGCCACCTCCCGCGAGGAGATGCTGGACAAGGCCCGCGCGTTCATCGACGCCAACCCCGAGGCGCAGCAGCCCTGGGACAAGCCGGGCTACAAGATCCCGGGCGGGACGCCGTCCAACCCGAAGTTCGCCGCCAACCTGCCCGCCTTCCCGGCCAACCTGAGGAAGCAGCTGAACGGCGCCCCCTACCCCGCCCCGCGCAACATCCTCGCGGCGGCCGTCGAGGGCTCCCAGGTCGACTTCGAGACCGCGCAGACCATCGAGGCGCGCTACTTCACCGAGCTGGTCACGGGGCAGACCGCGAAGAACATGATCCAGGCGTTCTTCTTCGACCTCCAGGCCGTCAACTCCGGTGCCAACCGCCCCCAGGGCATCGAGCCCCGCCAGGTCCGCAAGGTCGCCGTCCTCGGCGCCGGGATGATGGGCGCGGGCATCGCCTACTCCTGCGCCCGCGCCGGCATCGAGGTCGTGCTCAAGGACGTGTCCCTGGAAGCGGCCGTCAAGGGCAAGGGCCACTCCGAGAAGCTCTGCGCGAAGGCGGTCGCCCGTGGGCGTACGACGCAGGAGAAGGCCGACGCGCTGCTCGCCCGTATCACGCCCACCTCCGAGGCCGCCGACCTCGCGGGCTGCGACGCCGTGATCGAGGCCGTGTTCGAGGACCCGGCGCTCAAGCACAAGGTGTTCCAGGAGATCGAGAACGTCGTCGAGCCCGACGCGCTGCTGTGCTCCAACACCTCCACCCTGCCGATCACGGTGCTCGCCGATGGCGTGGAGCGGCAGTCCGACTTCATCGGCCTGCACTTCTTCTCACCCGTCGACAAGATGCCGCTCGTCGAGATCATCAAGGGGAAGCGCACCGGTGACGAGGCGCTCGCGCGCGCCTTCGACCTGGTCCGGCAGATCAACAAGACGCCGATCGTCGTCAACGACTCCCGCGGCTTCTTCACCTCCCGGGTCATCGGCCACTTCATCAACGAGGGCGTCGCGATGGTCGGGGAGGGCATCGACCCCGCCTCCGTCGAGCAGGCGGCCGCGCAGGCGGGCTACCCGGCCAAGGTGCTGTCCCTGATGGACGAGCTGACGCTCACCCTGCCGCGCAAGATCCGGAACGAGTCGCGGCGGGCCGTCGAGGAGGCGGGCGGCACCTGGACCCCGCACCCGGCCGAGGCCGTCATCGACCGCATGGTCGACGAGTTCGGGCGCACCGGCCGCAGCGGCGGCGCCGGCTTCTACGAGTACGGCGAGGACGGCAAGCGCGGCCGGCTGTGGCCGGAGCTGCGGCAGCACTTCACCAAGCCGGGCCACACGGTTCCCTTCGAGGACATGCAGGAGCGCATGCTGTTCTCCGAGGCGCTGGACACCGTCCGGCTCCTGGAGGAGGGGGTGCTCACGTCCGTCGCCGACGCCAACATCGGCTCGCTGTTCGGGATCGGCTTCCCCGGCTGGACGGGCGGTGTCCTCCAGTACATCAACGGCTACGAGGGCGGTCTGCCCGGCTTCGTGGCCCGCGCCCGGGAGCTGGCCGAGCGCTACGGCGAGCGGTTCACGCCGCCCGCGCTGCTGGTGGAGAAGGCGGACAAGGGTGAACCGTTCACCGACGCGCGCTGAGCCCGGGGAGTCCTGAGCCGGGGCCGGCCTCGCTCAGGACTCCCCTGGCGGCTCCCCGTCCGTGAGCCACTCCCGCAGTTCCTCCTTCAGGGAGCGCTGGAACGTGGTGAGCAGGGCCTGCACCACCAGCGGCTGCATATGGGCCGAGAGCGACTTCACCTCCGTGGAGTCGCGCTCGGCCACCGCGTCGCGCAGCAGCCGCGACAGCTCGTGCGCCGCCGCACGCGAGTGCTCGATCAGGACGCCACGGGCGGCGAGGACCGTGTCGAGGCCGAGCGGCACATCGAGCAGCTCGACGCCGAGCCGCAGCAGGCCCGGATCCACGCGGTACGCCCCTTCGCACGGCACGGCCACGCTCATCGCCGCCAGTCGCTCCAGCTCCTCCTCGCCGAGCGGGCGCCCCGCCCCCCGCTGAAGCTCCTCGTGCGTCATCGTCACGACCGTGTCCGGCGCCCAGGACGCCACGACCGCTCGGTGGATGGCGAGGTCCCGCGCGCTCAGGTCCGCCGGCAGCTGCCGCAGATGCCGCTCGATCGCCGCCAGGGTCATGCCCTGGCGCTGCAACTCCTCGATCAGAGCCAGCCGGGCCAGGTGCGCCTGCCCGTAGCGGCCCACCCGCCGGGGCCCGATCACGGGCGGCGGAAGCAGGCCCCTGGCGCTGTAGAAGCGGACGGTGCGGACCGTGACACCCGCACGTGCGGCCAGCTCGTCGACGGTGAGCGTCGGCTCCTCGGTCTCGGTCGTCATATGCAGCAGTATCGCTGTCCCACCATCACTGTGACACCGGAACGGGACCCAGCACGGCCATGTGACGAACGGGCGACGGGAGTGTGGTGATCATGTGAGAAGGGCCGCTGTGTGACGTGCGCCATCGCATGCGGCGCGGACCGCGGGTAAAGGTGGGGCCTTGGTCTGTGCCGCGTCAGCGGCGGCCCGGGCCGAGCCCCATACGGACACCCGCGCACCACCCTCGCGCGGGCGCACCAGAGAGCCGAGACCCATACGGACACCCGCGCACCACCCTCGCGCGGGCGCACCAGAGAGTAGATCCACTCGTGAGCAAGGACGCCGTGAACACGGCTGCGGTTGCATCCCGCCAAGACGCGGCCGGGACGCCCGCGGACGCGGGCGACGCCGGTTACAGCAAGGACCTCAAGGCCCGCCACATCAACATGATCGCGATCGGCGGAGCGATCGGTACCGGTCTCTTCCTGGGCGCCGGTGGCCGGCTGCACAATGCGGGCCCCGCTCTCGCGCTGGCCTATCTGGTCTGTGGCGTCTTCGCCTTCTTCGTCGTCCGTGCCCTCGGTGAGCTGGTGCTGTACCGGCCGTCGTCCGGGTCCTTCGTGTCGTACGCGCGCGAGTTCCTCGGCGAGAAGGGCGCCTACGTCGCCGGCTGGATGTACTTCCTCAACTGGTCGACGACCGGCATCGCCGACATCACCGCCATCGCGCTCTACACCCACTACTGGAGCTTCTTCACCTCCATCCCGCAGTGGGTGCTCGCCCTGATCGCCCTCGCGGTCGTCCTGGCCGTGAACCTGATCTCGGTGAAGATCTTCGGCGAGATGGAGTTCTGGTTCGCGATCATCAAGGTCGCCACCCTGGTGAGCTTCATGTTCGTCGGTATCTTCCTGCTGGCCACGCAGCACAAGGTCGGGGGTCGGACGCCGGGTCTGGACGTGATCAACGACCACGGCGGCGTCTTCCCGCACGGGCTCATGCCCGTCGTCCTCGTGATGCAGGGCGTGATCTTCGCCTACGCGGCGCTCGAGCTGGTCGGTGTCGCCGCGGGCGAGACCGCCGAGCCGGAGAAGGTCGTCCCGCGTGCGGTGAACTCGATCATGTGGCGAGTCGGTCTCTTCTACGTCGGTTCGGTGGTCCTGCTCGCGCTGCTGCTGCCGGGCTCGGTGTACTCCGCGGACCAGAGCCCCTTCGTCACCGTGCTGTCGAAGATCGGCGTCCATGGAGCCGGTGACGTGATGAACCTGGTCGTCCTGACCGCCGCGATGTCCTCGCTGAACTCCGGCCTCTACTCCACCGGCCGCATCCTGCGCTCGATGGCCATGGCGGGTTCGGCGCCCAAGTTCACGGCGCGGATGAACCGCAGCCAGGTCCCGTACGGCGGCATCCTGCTCACCTGCGCGGTCTGTGTGCTCGGCGTCGGCCTGAACTACCTCATGCCCAGCCAGGCATTCGAGATCGTGCTGAACGTGGCGTCCCTCGGCATCGTCAGCACCTGGGTGATCATCATGATCTGCCACCTGATCTTCGTCCGCCGCGCCGAGGCGGGGCTGGTCACCCGGCCGTCCTTCCGGCTGCCCGGCAGCCCCGTGACGGAGATCGTGACCGTGGCCTTCCTGCTGGCCGTGCTCGGCCTGATGTGGAACGACCCCGAGGTCGGCCGTAAGACGCTGCTGCTCATCCCGGTGATCGCCGCACTGCTCGTCGGCGGCTGGTTCCTACTGCGCCGCAGGATCGCGGCGGCCGCGGACCGGGAGCTGAGCGAGCTGACGAAGTAGCGGCTCGCCGCACGCCGGACGAAGGCCCCGGGGCGTGCCCCGGGGCCTTTGCGCATCCGTGACTCAGTGTCCGTGCACGTCGTTCGTCGCCGCGATCTTCGTCCAGGACCTCGGCCGGACCGGGGCGGCCGACGCCCTCGCGAGGGCCGTGGTCCGGGCCGCGGACGCCGCGGGTTTCGACTGCTGGAACAGCCAGGTGTCGAAGAGCGAGGCGAGCGGCCTGCCCGACACCTTCTCCGCGTAGGCCTGGAAGTCGGCGACCGACGCGTTGCCGTATGCGTGCTCCTTCGGCCAGCCCTTCAGGATGGCGAAGAACGCCTCGTCCCCGACCTCGTTGCGCAGTGCCTGGACGGCGAGCGCGCCACGGTCGTAGACCGCGGTGTCGAACTGGTTGTCCGGGCCCGGGTCACCGGGCCTGACCGTCCAGAACGCGTCGTCGGCCGGGTGCGAGGCGTACACGTAGTCCGCGAGCTCCTGGGCCGTGCCCTCGCCCTCGTGCTCCGACCACAGCCACTGTGCGTACCGCGCGAAGCCCTCGTTGATCCAGATGTCCTTCCAGCCCTTGAGCGACACGTCGTCGCCGTACCACTGGTGCGCCAGTTCGTGCACGACGACGGACGTGTTCGAGCCGTTCGCGAACTGTTTCGGGCTGTAGTAGACGCGGGTCTGCGTCTCCAGGGCGTACCCGGTGGTGGTGTTCGGCACGTATCCGCCGACCGAGTCGAACGGATACGGACCGAAGTAGCCGGTCAGCCAGTCGACGAGCTCCCCGGTGCGCTCCACGCTCGCCCGTGCCGCCCCGTCGTTGTCGCCCAGGTCCCTGCTGTACGCGTTGACGACCGGGACGCCGGCCGACGTCGTCCCGGTGGTGATGTCGAACTTCCCGATCGCCAGAGTGGTCAGATAGGTCGCCTGCGGCTTGCCGGACCGCCAGTTGTAGCGGGTCCAGCCGAGCTTCGAACTGGTCGAGCGAAGCGTGCCGTTGGAGATGACCTGGGTGCCGTCCGGCACGGCCACCGACACGTCGTACGTCGCCTTGTCGAGCGGGTGGTCGTTGCTCGGGAACCACCACCAGGCCGCCTCGGGCTCATCGGCCGCGATCGCGCCGTCCGGGGTGCGGTGCCAGGTGGTGAAGCCGTACGCGCTCTTCGTGGAGGGAACCCCGCTGTAGCGGACCACGACCGTGACCGGTGTGCCCTTCGGCAGCGGGGTGGCCGGAGTGACCACCAGTTCGTGCTGGCCGGAGGTGGCGAAGGCCGCCTTCGCGCCGTTCACCCGAACCTCGCTGACGTCGAGGAGGAAGTCCAGGTCGAACCGGGACAGGTCCCGCGTCGTCCTCGCCAGGATCGTCGCCGTGCCCTCCAGTTCGTCCGACTGCGGCTGGTACTTCAGCCGCAGGTCGTAGTGGGAGACGTCGTATCCGCCGTTGCCGTAGTTCGGGTAATAGGGGTCGCCGATCCCCGGAGCGCCGGGCTGGTAGTCGGCCGCCGATGCCGGGATCGCCAGCAACAGGGAAGCCGCCGCGAGTGCGCCCGGCGCGATGAGTCTGCGGTGCACGAGAACTCCAAGTCGTAGGGCCACGAGATCTGTTCGGACCCTATTCAGTCCCTGTGTGCCCGAGCATGTCCATGGCACCGCCCGTCACACGATCGCCATCCGGCCGTCATGACCGAAGCCTTCCCACCGTGCGTTCCCGGCCATCCGGTACCGACTGCCCGACGATCCGTCAGCTGTCCTCTTCTGCACCGGAGTCCGCCCATGTACCGTCCCGCGCATGCCGATACGCACGCGCTTCACGATCTGGAGACCGCTCGCGACGGTGGCCGTCGCCGCCCTGCTGGCCGCCTTCCTCACCCCCGCGGCCGCCCACGGCGCGCCACGGGAGAGCCGGCCCGTCTACTCGTACGAGCACGCCATCCGTGAGTCCGTCTGGGTGGACACCGGCCTCGACGGCGACGGCGACGGAAAGACCGACCGGGTCGCCGCCGACATCGTGCGCCCGCGCGAACCCGCCGCGCAGGGCCGCCGCATACCCGTGATCATGGACGCCAGCCCCTACTACTCCTGCTGCGGACGGGGCAACGAGAGCCAGCTGAAGACCTACGACACGAGCGGCCACGTGGTGCAGATGCCGCTCTTCTACGACAACTACTTCGTCCCCCGGGGCTATGGCTTCGTCGGCGTCGACCTGGCCGGAACCAATCGCTCCGACGGCTGTGTGGACGTCGGCGGCCGCTCCGACATCCAGTCGGCCAAGGCCGTCGTCGACTGGCTGAACGGCCGGGCCAAGGGCTACACCACCCGCACCGGGCACATACGCGCCAGGGCCACCTGGACCAACGGACGCACCGGCATGATCGGCAAGAGCTGGGACGGCACCATCGCCAACGGCGTCGCCGCCACCGGCGTCAAGGGTCTGAGGACCATCGTGCCGATCAGCGCCATCTCCTCCTGGTACGACTACTACTTCGCCAAGGGCGCGCCCCTGTACGACTCGGGCCCCGACTGGCTCTCCGACTACGTCGACAGCCCCGGCGCCCGCGCCAAGTGCGCCGCCGTGCAGCACAAGCTCGTCGACGGGGCGCCGCGCACGGGCGACTGGACACCGCTGTGGACCGAGCGCGACTATGTGAAGGACGCGAGCAAGGTCCGCGCCAGCGTCTTCCTCGTCCACGGCATGCAGGACCTCAACGTCCGCACCAAGCACTTCGGCCAGTGGTGGAACGCGCTCGCGAAGCACGGAGTGCAGCGCAAGATCTGGCTCTCGGGGACCGGCCACGTGGACCCCTTCGACTTCCGTCGCGCCCCGTGGGTGGACACGCTGCACCGCTGGTTCGACCACGAACTCCTCGGCTACGACAACGGCATCGACCGCGAGCCCATGGCCGACATCGAGCGCCACCCCGACCAGTGGGTCACCTCCCGGGTCTGGCCGCCCCAGGGCACGGCGACGACCACGCTGCGCCCGGCCCGGGGCACCCAGGCCGGCGTCGGCACCCTCCGGCTGCGCACCGGCACGGGCACCGAGACCTTCACCGACGACCCGCGGCTGAGCGAGACCGACTGGGCGGCGCACGTCGACGAGTCCACCGCGAGCAAGGCCGGATTCATCACCCCGCCCCTGTCGCGGGATCTGCGGGTGTCCGGCTCCTCCACGGTGACCGTCACCGTCACCCCGTCCACCTCCACGGCCCATCTCTCCGCCGTGCTGGTCGACCTCGGTCCCGACACCATCCGTGACTACGCCGGCTCCGGCGAGGGCATCACGACCCTTCCCGGCCGCACCTGCTGGGGCGCGAGCACGGCCGGCGACAGCGCCTGTTTCAAGGCCACCGAGGCCAGGAAGACCGACGTCGCCTCCACCGTGTTCAGCCGCGGCTGGGCCGACCTCGGCAACTACGCCTCGGACCGCAAGGGCGTCCCGCTCACCCCGGGCACGGCGTACACGATCACCCTCGACCTGGCCGCCACCGACCATGTCGTCCCGAGGGGCCACCGGCTCGCGCTCATCGTCGCCGGCACCGACAAGGACCTCATCGACCCTCCCCCAAGCTCTTCGAGCAGGGGGAAGCTCCGGTCGAGCACCCCGACGCTGACCGTCGACCTGTCCCGTACGGCGGCCCATGTGCCGCTCGTGGGAGGGGCGGCCGGGTTCGCACACGCGCTTGCCGGCCCCCCGGCCGCCGTGCCCGCGGTCACCACGCCGGGCGGTGCGCGGACGCCGCACACCGTCCGGCGTGTGCCGGGCGACGGCCGGTGACGACACCGCCGTCGCCGGCCTGACCGCGCGCGGGCGGCCGGACCCACCGGCCCGGCCGCCCGCGCACCGGACGCAATCCCGGGTGCCGCGCTCACGTCACCGTCCGTGTGGGAATGCTCACGGTATGTCTGCCGAGTACGCGGCCTTCGGCCTGGCACCGGCGACGTGCCGGTGGCTGCGTACCGGGCGGTGACCACCAGGTCCACCGGGACTTCGTCGACTTCGTCGTCGGCGGGTGCCCGCTGCTGTTCCAGCTATCCGACCTGGACGCCGTCTCCCCGCTGGCCTCCGCCATACCCCCGGCGATCTTGACCGCGCAGGTGCGGGTCCTGCTGCTGGAGACCGGCGCCCCGCTGTGGGCGGCCGCCACATCATCTACGCCTGCCCCGAGTGCGAGGCCCTGGCCTGCGGGGCCGTCACGGCGGTCGTCGAGAAGGACGGCGACGACTTCGTCTGGCGCGACTTCGCCTGGCAGACCGATCGTCGGGCGGACCTGGAACGGAACGGCTACCACGGGATAGGGCCGTTCCGTCTCCGCGGGGACGAGCACCGCGGCGCGCTGGGCGCGCTGCTCGACGGCGGTCCCGAGAAGCGGCGCCGGGTTCTGCTGGTCGGTGCCCGGGTCGCCGTACTGGCCCGGCTGGCCGCCGCGCCGCGCACCATCGGCATCGGCGCGGAGACCGCGCAGGACGCCGCCGACGTGCCCCCCGAAGAGCTGAGCACCTACGCCGCGGTGGCGTTCGGCCGGAGGGTCGGTAAGCGGGAACGCGCGGCCGTACGGCACTCGTTCGAACGTTGCCGGCGTCGACGTCGCGTACATCGACGGGCTCGCCCCGATCGTCCCCCTCCTCGTCGCCCGGATCGAACAGGCCCTGGACCGCAGCCCGCCGGAGCGGCGCCGGCTCCTGCACCCGGCCGCCGTGGGCCGTACGGCGGTCGTCGAGGTCGCCACCCCCTGCCGGGTGCGGGTCACCACCTACCGACTGGACCGTCTGCGCCGCGTCCACATCCGTGAGGTCTTCGACGGCGTCCTGGAAGCCGGCCGCCATGGCATCGCACTCGGTCCGGGGGCGGCCGGGGGGCAGTCCTTCGTGGTGGCCAGGACGTCGGGAAGCGTGCTGGTGACGGCGCTGGCGTGAAACAGGCGGGGGCCCGGCCGGTGGCCGCGCCCGGCCCCTGGGGCGGGCGGTTCCGCGCTGGTTCTCCGGGCTCGTCGGGATCGGCGGTCTCTCGTTAGGATCAGCGGTCTGATGACTGCCACCCTCGTCGCCAAGGACCTCGCCGCCGGCCACGGCGACCGCTCCCTGTTCTCCGGGCTCGACCTCGTCGTCGCGCCCGGTGATGTGATCGGTCTCGTCGGTGCCAACGGCGCAGGCAAGTCCACCCTGCTGCGGATGCTCGCCGGACTGCTCGGGCCCGAGCGGGGCGAGCTGCGTCTGTCCCCGCCGACCGCGACGGTCGGCCATCTGCCGCAGGAACCCGAACGCAGACCGGGGGAGACCGTGCGGGATTTCCTGGCGCGCCGCACGGGTGTGGCCGAGGCGCAGCGGCGGATGGACGAGGCCACCCAGGGGCTCGTCGACGGCGCGCCCGGTGCCGACGACGCCTACGCGGTGAGTCTGGAGCGCTGGCTCGGCCTCGGCGGCGCGGACCTCGACGAGCGCGCCGAGGAGGTCGCCGACTCCCTCCGTCTGGGCGTCGGCCTGGACCAGCCCATGACCTCCCTGTCCGGCGGACAGGCGGCCCGCGCGGGCCTCGCCTCGCTGCTGCTGTCCCGCTACGACGTGTTCCTCCTCGACGAGCCGACCAACGACCTGGACCTGGACGGACTCGAGCGCCTGGAGCACTTCGTCGGCGGCCTGCGGGCCGGCACGGTGGTCGTCAGCCACGACCGCGAGTTCCTCACCCGCACGGTCACCAAGGTCCTCGAACTCGACCTGGCGCAAGGGGGGATCAACCTCTACGGCGGCGGGTACGAGGCCTATCTGGAGGAGCGCGAGTGGGCCCGCCGGCACGCCCGCGAGGAGTACGAGGAGTACGCCGACAAGAAGACAGCCCTCCAGGATCGGGCCCGGATGCAGCGTGCCTGGATGGACAAGGGCGTGAAGAACGCGCGCCGCAAGGCGGGCAGCGACAACGACAAGATCGGCCGCAAGTTCCGCAGCGATGCCAGTGAGAAGCAGGCCGCGAAGGCCCGGCAGACCCAGCGCATGATTGAGCGCCTGGAGACCGTGGAGGAACCCCGCAAGGAGTGGGAACTGCGGATGGAGATCGCGTCGGCCCCGCGGTCCGGCGCGGTCGTCGCCACGCTGCGGGACGCCGAGGTGCGGCGCGGGGACTTCACATTCGGACCGGTGTCGTTGCAGATCGACTGGGCGGACCGGGTGGCGGTGACAGGGGCGAACGGAGCGGGCAAGTCGACGCTGCTCGGCGCGCTGCTGGGCCGCGTCCCCCTCGACGCGGGCCGGGCCACGCTCGGCTCGGGTGTCCTGGTCGGAGAGGTCGACCAGGCCCGCGCCCTCTTCCACGGCCCGGAAACCCTGCTGGACGCGTTCTGCGCGGCTGTCCCGGACACGGAACCGGTCGAGGTGCGCACCCTGCTGGCCAAGTTCGGGCTGAAGGCGGACCATGTGCTGCGCCCGGCGGCCACCCTCTCCCCGGGCGAGCGCACCAGGGCCGCCCTCGCACTGCTCCAGGGCCGAGGCGTCAATCTTCTGGTCCTGGACGAGCCCACCAACCACCTCGACCTGCCGGCTATCGAACAGCTGGAAGCGGCCCTTGACGCCTATGAGGGCACGCTGCTCCTGGTCACCCACGACCGCCGGATGCTGGACGCGGTGCGGGTGACCCGCCGGCTGGACGTGGCGGACGGCAAGGTGACGGAGCGCTAGCAGATACGGACCCGGGCCCCCGTGGCACGACGAGGGTCCGGGCCCGGACCGCTCAGCGGCGGCCGTTGTCCTTGTCGAGCAGACCCGCGCGGCGCAGTGCGTCGGCCATCGCGCTGTTGGCCGGCGCGGGCGCCTGCCGGGAGCCACCGCCCTGCCGGGAGCCACCGCCCTGCCGCGAGCCACCGTCCTGCCGGGAGCCACCGCCGCCCTGACGGCCCTGCCGCTGCTGGGGAGGCCGCCCGCCGCGCTGCTGGCGGCCGCCGCCCTGCTGCCCCTGCGGAGCGGCCTCGTCCTCCAGCCGCAGCGTCAGCGAGATCCGCTTGCGCGGGATGTCGACGTCCAGCACCTTCACCTTGACGATGTCGCCCGGCTTCACCACGTCCCGCGGGTCCTTGACAAACGTCTTGGACATCGCGGACACATGCACCAGACCGTCCTGGTGGACACCGACGTCCACGAACGCTCCGAACGCGGCGACATTCGTGACCACGCCCTCCAGCACCATCCCCGAGGACAGGTCGGAGATCTTCTCCACGCCCTCCTTGAAGGTGGCCGTCTTGAACGCGGGTCGCGGGTCGCGTCCCGGCTTCTCCAGTTCCTTGAGGATGTCGGTCACGGTCGGCAGACCGAACGTCTCGTCCACGAACTCGGACGCCTTCAGTGAGCGCAGCACCGCCGTGTTGCCGATCAGCGAGGCCACCTCCTGGCCCACGGTCTTCACCATGCGGCGCACCACCGGGTACGCCTCCGGGTGAACGCTGGAGGCGTCCAGCGGGTCGTCGCCGCCCCGGATCCGCAGGAAGCCCGCGCACTGCTCGTACGCCTTGGGCCCGAGCCGCGCCACCTTCTTCAGCTCCGAACGGGCGGCGAACGGCCCGTTGGCGTCACGGTAGGCCACGATGTTCTCGGCAAGTCCGGAGGAGATGCCGGAGACCCGGGCGAGCAGCGGCGCGGAGGCCGTGTTGACGTCCACGCCCACGCCGTTCACACAGTCCTCGACCACCGCGTCCAGCGAACGCGACAGCTTCACCTCGGACAGGTCGTGCTGGTACTGGCCGACGCCGATGGACTTCGGGTCGATCTTCACCAGCTCGGCTAGCGGGTCCTGCAGACGACGGGCGATGGAGACCGCGCCGCGCAGCGACACGTCCATGTCCGGCAGCTCCTGCGAGGCGAAGGCGGAGGCGGAGTACACCGAGGCACCCGCCTCGGAGACCATCACCTTGGTGAGCTTCAGCTCCGGATGCCTGCTGATCAGCTCGGCCGCGAGCTTGTCGGTCTCCCGCGACGCCGTGCCGTTGCCGATCGCCACCAGCTCGACCGCGTGCTGCTCGGCCAGCCGCGCCAGCTTGGCGATCGCCTCGTCCCACTTGTTGGCCGGGACGTGCGGATAGATCACATCGGTGGCCACGACCTTGCCGGTCGCGTCCACCACGGCCACCTTCACGCCCGTGCGGAACCCGGGATCCAGGCCCAGGGTCGCGCGGGTGCCGGCGGGGGCGGCGAGCAGCAGATCGCGCAGGTTCGCCGCGAAGACCGCCACCGCCTCGTCCTCGGCGGCCGTGCGGAGCCTCAGACGCAGGTCGATGCCGAGGTGCACCAGGATGCGGGTGCGCCAGGCCCAGCGGACCGTGTCCACCAGCCACTTGTCGGCCGGGCGGCCCCGGTCGGCCACGCCGAAGCGGTTCGCCACGATGGCCTCGTAGGACGACGGGCCCGTCGCCGATTCGGCCGGCTCCTCCGGCTCCAGGGTCAGGTCGAGAACCTCCTCCTTCTCGCCGCGCAGCATGGCGAGGATGCGGTGGGAGGGCAGCTCGGTGAAGGGCTCGGCGAAGTCGAAGTAGTCGGCGAACTTGGCGCCGGCCTCCTCCTTGCCCTCCCGCACCTTGGCGGCCAGGCGCCCACGCCCCCACATGCGCTCGCGCAGCTCGCCGATCAGGTCCGCGTCCTCCGAGAAGCGCTCGGTGAGGATCGACCGCGCGCCGTCGAGCGCGGTCTGCGTGTCGGGCACTCCCTTGTCGGCGTCGACGAAGGCGGCGGCCGCCGCGAGCGGCTCCACCGTCGGGTCATCGAGCAGGCCCTCGGCCAGCGGCTCCAGACCGGCCTCCCGCGCGATCTGCGCCTTGGTGCGCCGCTTCGGCTTGTACGGCAGATAGATGTCCTCCAGGCGCGCCTTGGTCTCCGCGCCCCGGATCTGCGCCTCCAGCTCCTCGGTGAGCTTGCCCTGCTCGCGCACCGACTCCAGGATCGCCGCGCGCCGCTCCTCCAGCTCCCGCAGATAGCGCAGCCGCTCCTCGATCGTGCGCAGCTGCGCGTCGTCGAGCATCTCGGTCGCTTCCTTGCGGTAGCGGGCGATGAAGGGCACTGTCGAGCCGCCGTCGAGCAGCTCGACCGCGGCCTTCACCTGCCGCTCCCGTACGCCGAGCTCCTCGGCGATCCTGCCTTCGATGGACCCTACGAGGGGTGTCGTCACGATCCCGTACCGCCTTCTCCACTGAGGTTGCGCGGCAATTGTGGCAGGTCGCACCGACAACGGTGGGTCAGGGCAGGGATCGGGGAGCCACGGGGCGGTCTCCCGACTCCGCCGCTCCCCGGAAGGGGCCGCTCAGGCCCGGCGTGCTCCCCGCCGTGCCGAGGCCGACGCGCCGCCGAACAGCCTGGCCAGAGCCCGGAACGGCAGAGTCACCACTGTGGCGACGGCCCCGCCGATCCGGCGCAGCAGGTCCGCGATCGCACGGAACACCGTTTTCCCTTTCGTCACCCCGGCGTGTCCGCCGGGGTGACGCCCGGGCGCCTCATCCCTTGCCGGTCAGGCCCTCCGGGAAGGCGCCGGCCTCGAGGGCCCGCATCAGCAGGGCACCCGCCAGCTCCGACAGCCGTGCGACACCCGCGGCGCCGAGGTGCTCGTACGGAGCCCGGTCCAGACGGTCGGTCTCCGCCTCGAGGTCCCCGCGCAGCGCGATGCCCGCCTCGGTCAACGCGCCGTCCGTGCCCAGCAGTCCCCGCTCGCGCAGCCGCTCGCACGCCGCGTCCCAGTCCTCCCGGCTCCAGCCGCGCGTGGCGAGGATCCACCGCAGGGACATGCCCTTGCCCGTCGCGCTGTGCGTCACGAGCGCCTCCAGCGGATCGAGCTCCGCGCGCAGCAGCACCGCGAGGTGGCCGTCGCCGCGGTGCTCGCGCAGCAGCGTGGCCGCGTGCCACAACGCCAGATGGGGCTCCTCCGGCACCGGCAGGTCGGCGTGGGCCGCGTACAGGGGGCGCGCGTGCCGGGTACACGCCTCGGCGGCGCGCAGCGCAAGCTCCGCCGCCTCGGTCATCTCCTTGGCGGTGACCGCCTCCTCGCCGAGGAGTCGTCGCAGGGTCGCGTCCACGGCACGCGCGCGTGCCGCGAGCACCACCTGAGGCGACGCCGTCTCCCACACGGCGGGCACATGTCGTGCCACCAGTTCGGGGCTGAAGTTGTAGAACGCCGCCGTCACCACGCCCGCGCCCACGGGCCCCATCGCGGCAGCCCGTACCGCGAAGTAGGCGGCCCTTGGGTCGTCGACACCCAGGGCGGTCATTTCCCGTTCGAGATCCGGTGAGAAGTAGTGCGTCGAGTGCAGGGGATTGATCACGTTGTGGCAGCGCCGTCCGGCGCGCTCCGGCAGAGGAGGAGTCATGCCGGGCAGGCTACCGACTGGTTGGTATGCGGTCGGTGGCCGGGCGTACGACGGCCGGAAAATGCCGCTCGGTCGTCGTGACGGCGTGTGCCGGGACTGGAGGCGCCGCACGTCTGCAGGGCGTCGACACGCGCTTCACCCCGACGTGGTCCAGGTGAACCGGGGCTGCCTGCGCTCCAGGAAGGCCGCGACGCCCTCCGCGGTGTCGCCGCCGGCGCGCGCCTGCTCGGCCCAGTAGGCGTCCCGGTCCGTCCGCCCGTTCGCGAACTCCTTGGCCGCGGCCTGCGTCAGCTGCGAGCGCACGGCCAGGACGCGCGTGAACTCGGCCACCCTCTTGGCGAGTTCGCCCTCGGGTAGTACCTCGTCGACCAGACCCGTGCGCAGTGCCCGCGCCGAGTCGATCAACTCGCCCGAGAACAGCAGGTACTTGGCCGTGCCGGGACCCACCAGCGCCACCAGCCGTCGGCTGGAGGAGGCCGGGTAGACGATCCCCAGCTTGGCCGGAGTCACCCCGAAGAGCGCCCCCTCCTCGGCGAATCGCAGATCGCAGGCCGCCGCGAGCTGCGAACCGCCGCCCACGCAGTGGCCGCGGATCGCCGCCAGCGTCGGCTTGGGGAAGGCGGCCAGCGCCTCCTCGGCCAGCACGGCCAGGCTCTGTGCCTTCTCCGGCGACCCCCGCAGCGTCGAGATGTCGGCCCCCGCACAGAAGGTCCCGCCCTCTCCGGTGAGCACCAGAACCCGCACGGCCGGATCGGCCGCCAGCCCCTCGAGCAGCGGCGGCAGCGCCTCCCACATGCCGGCCGTCATGGCGTTCCGCTTGGCCGGATGGTGGATGACGACGGTCGCGACCCCGTCGGTGACGCGGTGCAGCAGCTGCGGCTCCATGGGCCGGATGCTATCCGCACCTCCAGGACGCCCGATCACCAAGGGTCCGCGGCGAGCGGACGCCGCCGGCTCGGACGGCCGCGGCCCCGCCCTCGAACCCGTACAACCCGAAAAGTTCCGAAGTCGGCCCGAGGGAGGACAGGAGCGGTCATGCAAACGACCGCGTCATACGCCAACGGTCAAATTGTCGTCGATACCAGCTGACTTGTGCTCAGTCATTAGGGGCGGACCAGCGCATTCCCAACACTCGACGCGTGGTGACAATCGAGCGCGAGGGTGGCGACCGGGCTATGGAGAACAGAGGGCGGGGGGCCGACCCGCGCCCTGAACGCGGCGGGAACGAACCGGACGGCCCACGGCCGTCGGCGCCGCTGCCGTACGAGGGGGTCTGGCGCTTCACGGCCGCCGCCGTGGAGGCCTCGGTGCCGCAGGCGAGGCACGCCGTCCGGGATCTGCTCGCCCGCCAGGGCGTGCCCGTCTCGGACGACACCGTGTACGCCCTGCTGCTGATCGTCTCCGAACTGGTCACCAACGCGGTACGGCACGCGGCGCTGCTGTCGCCGATGCTCGCCGTCGAGGTCGCCGTGGGCCCGGAGTGGGTGCGGGTGTCGGTGGAGGACGAGCACCCCTATCGCCCCAGCGCGCTGGAGGCCGACCACGGGCAGACCGGAGGCCGCGGACTGCTTCTGGTCCGTGAGGTCACCAGGGAGGCCGGCGGAGTGTGCGACGTCGAACACACGGCGAGCGGCGGCAAGGTGATCTGGACCGCGCTTCCCCTCAAACCCACACGGTTCCCGTGAGCCGGCTCCCCACCGTCACGGCTCCGCCCGCCCCCGGGGGTCCGCCCGGCCGATCGGGGCCGGACGGCCTCCCGGGCCACGGCCCGCGCAGGCGGGTCACCAGCCCGCGGACGGCCCCGTCAGCTCTCTGATCGCGCCCCGCGCGGCGTCCAGGACCGTCATGAACCACGAAGAGAACGGGTCCTTCGCGTGCCGCTCGGCAAGCTCCGCGGCGGTCACGAAGGCCGTCGCCCCGACCTCCCCCGGATCCGGGCGCACAGGGGACTGCACAAGCCCCACGAAGAGATGGTTGTACTCCTGCTCCACCAGGCCGGAGTCCGGGTCCGGGTGGTTGTAGCGCACCGTGCCCGCCTCGGCCAGCAGCGACGGGGAGATCCCCAGCTCCTCGTAGGTCCGCCGGGCCGCCGCCGCGAACGGTGCCTCACCCGGGTAGGGATGGCCGCAGCAGGTGTTCGACCAGACACCGGGGGAGTGGTACTTGCCGAGCGCCCGCTGCTGGAGCAGCAGCCGGCCGCGCTCGTCGAAGAGGAACACCGAGAACGCGCGATGCAGCCGGCCGGGCGGCTGATGGGCGGCGAGCTTCTCCGCCGTGCCGATGGTGGCGCCGTCCTCGTCGACCAGCTCCAGCAGGATCGCTTCAGCGGTGCCGTTCGGCGAACGGTGCGTCGCGGTGGCAGGTGTGATCGGCATACCCATCCTTCGCATCGGTTGTCCAGTCCCAAGTCTGCCGTACGAATCCGGCACTCCCGGCACTTCGCGACTTCCCGCATGTCCCGCACCGGCCCGTCCGGACGGGCTCTACGCCCTCACGGAACAGACGCCGGAAGCGGCCGGATACCTGATCGTGCCCAGTGCCGCAGAGCGGGAACCGTCCCACCGGGCGCTCCGGAAGGCCGGCGCACGGATGCGCGCCGCATGCCCGGCCCGCACGCCCCGCGGCGGACGGTCCTGCCCGCTCAGCCGTGACGCGCCTCCGGGTGGTGCAGCAGCCAGCCCCGCCAGGCCGACTCCACCATCTCCCGCACTCCGCGCCGGGCGCTCCAGCCCAGCTCCCGCCCGGCCAGCGCGGCCGACGCGACCGCGCGGGGCGCGTCACCGGGGCGGCGCGCCTCGACGACCGGCGGCGTGGTGTCGCCGGTCACCTCACCGATGAGCGTGACCAGCTCACGCACCGAGACACCCTCACCACGGCCGACGTTCACGGTCAGGTCACCCGTCGCGCCCGCGGCCAGCCGCCGGGCCGCCGCGAGGTGCGCCTCGGCGAGGTCGGCGACGTGGATGTAATCGCGTACACAGGTGCCGTCGGGAGTCGGATAGTCGTCACCGAAGATCCGCGGGGCCTCTCCGCGGGTCAGCCGGTCGAACACCATGGGTACGACGTTGAAAACACCGGTGTCGGCCAGCTGCGGCTCGGCCGCCCCCGCCACATTGAAATAGCGCAGACATGCCGTCGCCATCCCGTGCGCCCGGCCCGCCGCCCGCACCAGCCACTCGCCCGCGAGCTTCGTCTCGCCGTACGGGCTCATAGGGGCGCAGGGCGTGTCCTCCGTGATGAGGTCGACATCGGGATTGCCGTAGACGGCCGCCGACGAGGAGAACAGGAACCGCTCGATCCCCGCCTCGGCGACCGCCTCCAGCAGCGTCGCAAGACCGCCCACGTTCTCCTGGTAGTAGCGCGTCGGCTGGGCCACCGACTCCGCGACCTGCTTGCGCGCCGCCAGGTGCACCACACCGGTCACCGCGTGCTCGGACAGGACCCGCTTCAGCAGCCGGCCGTCCAGTGAGGAGCCATGCACCAGCGGAATGCTCTCGGGCAGGCGCGCGGGCACCCCGGTGGAGAGGTCGTCCAGGACCAGGACGCGCTCGCCTTCCGTGGCCATCGCCCGCGCCACGTGAGCCCCGATGTAACCGGCCCCGCCGGTGATCAGCCATGTCATGGGCCCTCACCCTATGCCTGCTCGGTGAACAGGGATCCGGTGCGGGAAGGGGGCGGAAGGTGCCTCCGGAGGCGTCATGCCGTGAGTGCGGCCCATAAAGCGGACCGCCATGTCGCGATTGTGCGGGTATGCACCCGCAGTTTGTGGCGTGCCCATCCGATCCCCGATGATGATCGCGGCGGCGGAGATGCAGGCCGGGTTGATCGGCCCATGAACGGCCGGTGAACACCGGCCTTCCGGCATCCGATAGCCTCTGCCGACATGCCGCCCGGCCCCTGCCCGGGGTGTCCCACACCACACACACGACCGACGCCCGTACGCGTCGGGCCTCAGGGAGTGAGTTCGTCTGTCGACCGCCATCCTCACCGGACAGCCGGTCCCCGGATCGTCGCTCGAGGGCGATCTGCGGTCCCTCGGCTTCGACGTGCGGGTCGCCACCGACACCGGTGACGCCGAGACGCTCCTGGCCGCCGTGCCGGCGGATCAGCGCGTCGCGATCGTCGACAGCCGCTTCGTGGGTCATCCGCACGCCTTGCGGCTCGGTCTGACCGACCCCCGCTTCCCGGCCGCCGCCGTCCCCGGTGCCGTCACGGCACAGCCCACCGCCCGCCAGGCGCTCACCCGGGCCCTGGCCCGCGAGACCTCCGCGGCCACCGGCGGCGCGCCGGTCGTCACCGGAAACCTCGCCGAGCGCCTCGCCGAGGCCCTCGACGCCGACGGCGTCCCGGTCCACCGCCCCGAGCTGGGCACGCTGGTCGCCGCCGTCCCCGCCGACCCCCAGGCCCGCAACGAGGCCCGCCAGGCGGTCTCGGCCGTCGACGACGAGGCCATACGTCTGCGCAGCGCCGTCAAGGCCCGCGACGGCTTCTTCACCACGCACTTCATCAGCCCCTACTCGCGCTACCTCGCCCGCTGGTGCGCCCGCCGGGGCATGACCCCCAACCAGGTCACCACCGCCTCGCTGCTCACCGCCCTGATCGCGGCGGGCTGCGCGGCCACCGGCACCCGCGGCGGCTTCATCGCCGCAGGCGTCCTGCTGATCCTGTCCTTTGTCCTCGACTGCACCGACGGCCAGCTCGCCCGCTACTCGCTTCAGTACTCCACGCTCGGCGCCTGGCTCGACGCCACCTTCGACCGCGCCAAGGAGTACGCCTACTACGCGGGTCTCGCCCTCGGCGCGGCCCGTGGCGGCGACGACGTCTGGGCGCTCGCCCTGGGCGCGATGATCCTTCAGACCTGCCGGCACGTCGTGGACTTCGCCTTCAACGAGGCCAACCACGACGCGACCGCCAACACCAGCCCCACCGCCGCCCTCTCGGACCGCCTCGACAGCGTCGGCTGGACGGTCTGGGTGCGCCGGATGATCGTCCTGCCCATCGGGGAACGCTGGGCACTGATCGCCGTCCTGACGGCGGCCACCACCCCCCGGATCACCTTCGTCGCCCTGCTCGTCGGCTGCGCGTTCGCGGCGACGTACACCACGGCGGGCCGTGTCCTGCGCTCGCTGACGCGCAGGGCCCGAAGGACCGACCGGGCGGCGCAGGCGCTGGCGGACCTGGCGGACAGCGGGCCGCTGACCGAGCTGCTGATCCCCGTGCTGCGGGGCAGGGCCCGCGGCACCGCCCCCCTCAGCGCTGCCGCCGGCGCTCTCCTGGTGGTGCTCGGGGCCTGGTTCTTCGGCCCCTCCTGGCAGCTCGTCCTGCTCGCCGGCGCGTATGTCCTGCTGGCGGCCGAAGCCGTAGCCCACCCCCTCAAGGGCGCCCTCGGCTGGCTCGTCCCGCCCTTCTTCCGGGCCGCCGAATACGGCACCGTCCTCATACTGGCGGCCAAATCCGGGGTGAACGGAGTACTGCCCGCGGCTTTCGGGCTGGTGGCGGCCGTCGCCTACCATCACTACGACACGGTGTACCGCATCCGCGGCGACGCCGGCGCGCCGCCGCGCCGGCTGGTGCGCGCCGTCGGGGGGCACGAAGTCCGGACGCTGGTGGTCACGATCCTGGCCGCGCTGCTCACCGCGGCGCAGTTCAAGGTCGCGCTCACGGTCCTCGCCGTCTACGTGGCCCTGGTGGTGCTCGTGGAGAGCATCCGCTTCTGGGTGTCCGCCCACAAGGTCGGTGCACCCGCCGTACACGATGAAGGAGAACCCGCATGATCGGCCTTGTGCTGGCGGCCGGCGCCGGACGGCGTCTGCGCCCCTACACCGACACCCTGCCCAAGGCTCTGGTGCCGGTCGGGCCCGCGGGTACAGAGGACGGCCTCACGGTCCTGGACCTCACCCTCGGCAACTTCGCCGAGGTCGGTCTGACCGAGGCCGCGATCATCGTCGGCTACCGCAAGGAGGCCGTGTACGAGCGCAGGGAGGCCCTCGAGCGGAAGTACGGCCTGAAGCTCACCCTCATCGACAACGACAAGGCCGAGGAGTGGAACAACGCCTACTCCCTGTGGTGCGGCCGTGACGCCCTCAAGGACGGCGTGATCCTCGCCAACGGCGACACCGTGCACCCCGTCTCCGTGGAGAAGACGCTGCTCGCCGCGCGCGGCGACGGCAAGAGGATCATTCTCGCCCTCGACACGGTGAAGAACCTCGCCGACGAGGAGATGAAGGTCGTCGTGGACCCCGACAAGGGCGTCCGCAAGATCACCAAGCTGATGGAGCCGTCCGAGGCCACCGGCGAGTACATCGGCGTCACCCTCATCGAGGGCGAGGCGGCCGGGGAGCTGGCCGACGCGCTGAAGACGGTGTGGGAGACCGACCCGCAGCAGTTCTACGAGCACGGCTACCAGGAGCTCGTCAACCGCGGCTTCAAGATCGACGTGGCCCCCATCGGCGACGTTCCGTGGGTCGAGATCGACAACCACGACGACCTGGCCCGAGGACGGGAAATCGCGTGCCGGTACTGACGAGACTCATTCCCTCGCCGGTCGTCGTCGACATCCGCCCGGGTGCCCTCGACGACCTGGCCGGCGTGCTCGCGGACGAGCGCATCTCGCACTCGGGCAAGCTGGCCGTCGCCGTCAGCGACGGTTCGGGCGCCCGGCTGCGCGAGCGGCTCGCGCCCAGCCTGCCCGGCGCCACCTGGTACGAGGTCGGCGGCGGCACCCTCGACGACGCGGTGCGGCTGGCCGGCGACATGAAGGCGGGCCACTACGAGGCGCTCGTGGGCCTGGGCGGCGGCAAGATCATCGACTGTGCCAAGTTCGCCGCGGCGCGCGTCGGCCTGCCGCTGGTCGCCGTGCCCACGAACCTCGCCCACGACGGCCTGTGCTCCCCCGTGGCCACCCTCGACAACGACGCCGGCCGGGGCTCCTACGGCGTGCCGAACCCGATCGCGGTCGTCATCGACCTGGATGTCATCCGTGAGGCCCCGGTGCGCTTCGTGCGCGCGGGCATCGGCGACGCCGTGTCGAACATCTCCGCGATCGCGGACTGGGAGCTGGCCAACCGCGTCACCGGCGAGAAGATCGACGGGCTGGCCGCGGCCATGGCCCGGCAGGCCGGCGAGGCGGTGCTGCGCCACCCCGGCGGCATCGGCGACAACGGCTTCCTCCAGGTGCTGGCCGAGGCCCTGGTCCTCAGCGGGATCGCCATGTCGGTGTCGGGCGACTCCCGCCCGTCCTCCGGCGCCTGCCACGAGATCAACCACGCGTTCGACCTGCTGTTCCCCCGGCGCGCGGCCGCTCACGGCGAGCAGTGCGGACTGGGCGCGGCCTTCGCGATGTATCTGCGCGGGGCGCACGAGGAGTCGGCGTACATGGCTCAGGTGCTGCGCCGGCACGGGCTGCCGGTACTGCCGGAGGAGATCGGCTTCACGGTGGACGAGTTCGTCCGGGTCGTGGAGTTCGCCCCGCAGACCCGACCCGGCCGCTACACGATCCTCGAACACCTCGACCTGAAGACCGACCAGATCAAGGACACCTACGCCGACTATGCCAAGGCCATCCGTAGCTGAACTCCGCCCTGTCGTCCACCCGGCAGGGGTGAAGGACCGGCGCAGTGGTGAGCACTGGGCGGGACGCCTCTACATGCGCGAGGTCTCGCTGCGGGTCGACCGTTACCTGGTGAACACCAGGGTCACGCCCAACCAGCTCACCTACCTGATGACCGTCTTCGGCGTCCTCGCCGCCCCGGCCCTGCTGGTGCCGGGCATCGCGGGCGCCGTGCTCGGCGTGGTGATGGTCCAGCTCTACCTGCTCCTCGACTGCGTCGACGGCGAGATAGCCCGCTGGAAGAAGCAGTTCTCGCTCGGCGGGGTGTACCTGGACCGGGTCGGCGCGTATCTGTGCGACGCGGCGGTGCTGGTCGGCTTCGGTCTGCGCGCCGCCGATCTGTGGGGTTCCGGGCGCATCGACTGGCTGTGGGCCTTCCTCGGCACCCTCGCCGCGCTCGGCGCCGTCCTGATCAAGGCCGAGACCGATCTCGTCGGTGTGGCCCGGCACCAGGGCGGGCTGCCGCCGGTCAAGGAGGCGGCCGCCGAGCCGCGCTCGTCCGGTCTGGCGCTGGCCCGCAGGGCGGCCTCGGCGCTGAAGTTCCACCGCCTTGTCCTCGGTATCGAGGCATCCCTGCTGATCCTGGTCCTGGCGATCGCCGACGCGGTCCGCGGCGACCTGTTCTTCGAGCGGCTCGGCGTCGCCGTGCTGGCCGGCATCGCGCTCCTGCAGACGCTGCTGCACCTCGTGTCCATCCTCGCCTCCAGCAGGCTGAAGTGAGCGGCGACATAAAGGTCGGGGCGGTCGTCATCACGATGGGCAACCGCCCCGCCGAGCTGCGCGCCCTCCTCGACTCGGTCGCCAAACAGGACGGCGCGCCCGTAGAGGTCGTCGTGGTCGGCAACGGCTCGCCCGTCCCGGACGTCCCCGACGGCGTCCGCACCGTCGAGCTGCCCGAGAATCTCGGCATCCCCGGCGGCCGCAACGTCGGCATCGAGGCGTTCGGGCCCGGCGGCGGCCGGGTGGACGTCCTGCTCTTCCTGGACGACGACGGCCTGCTCGCCCGCAACGACACCGCGGAGCTGTGCCGTCAGGCCTTCGCCGCGGACCCGGAACTCGGCATCATCAGCTTCCGGATCGCCGATCCCGACACCGGCGAGACACAGCGCCGCCACGTGCCGCGTCTGCGTGCCTCGGACCCGATGCGCTCCTCGCGGGTGACCACCTTCCTGGGCGGCGCCAACGCCGTCCGGACGAAGGTCTTCGCCGAGGTCGGCGGACTGCCGGACGAGTTCTTCTACGCCCACGAGGAGACCGACCTGGCGTGGCGGGCCCTGGACGCGGGCTGGATGATCGACTACCGGTCGGACATGGTCCTGTACCATCCCACGACCGCGCCGTCCCGGCACGCGGTCTACCACCGGATGGTCGCCCGCAACCGGGTCTGGCTGGCCCGCCGCAACCTTCCCGCCGTTCTCGTCCCGGTCTATCTGGGCGTGTGGATGCTGCTGACGCTGCTCCGCCGCCCCTCCCGGGCCGCCCTGAGGGCGTGGTTCGGCGGCTTCAAGGAGGGCTGGACGGCTTCGTGCGGTCCCCGGCGGCCCATGAAGTGGCGTACGGTGTGGCGGCTGACCCGACTGGGCCGGCCTCCGGTGATCTGACAAGCTCGATAGTCGGAGAACAGCGGGTGGGGCCCATGTCCCGGCTCCCACCCGTGTGCGGGCAGGCCGCGCGTTTCGAAAACGGAGAGTTTGCCAACCTGTGAGAGAGACAACGCATGACGGCGGTGTCGTGGTGAGCGACCGACCGTCGCCCGACGACGGGCTGACCGCTGCCGACCTGGCCGCCAAGTACGGACTCTCGGTGAGCGGTGCCCGGCCCGGACTCGCCGAGTACATCCGCCAGCTGTGGGGGCGGCGTCACTTCATCCTCGCCTTCTCGCAGGCGAAGCTCACCGCCCAGTACAGCCAGGCCAAGCTCGGACAGCTGTGGCAGGTCGCCACCCCGCTGCTGAACGCGTTCGTGTACTACCTGATCTTCGGGCTGATCCTCAAGGCCAGCCGGGGCATGTCACACGGCACGTACATCCCCTTCCTGGTGACCGGTGTGTTCGTCTTCACCTTCACCCAGAGTTCGATCATGGCCGGTGTCAGGGCGATCTCCGGGAATCTGGGCCTGGTGCGCGCCCTGCACTTCCCGCGGGCCTCGCTGCCCGTCTCGTTCTCGCTCCAGCAGCTTCAGCAGCTGCTCTTCTCGATGATCGTGCTGTTCGCCGTGGCCGTGGGCTTCGGCAGCTACCCGAGGCTGTCCTGGCTGCTGATCGTCCCGGTCCTGGTGCTCCAGTTCCTCTTCAACACGGGCCTCGCGCTGATCGTGGCCCGGATGGGCGCAAAGACCCCGGACCTCGCCCAGCTGATGCCGTTCATCCTGCGCACCTGGATGTACGCCTCCGGGGTCATGTTCTCCCTGCACACCATGCTCGCCGGCCGCCCCGAATGGGTGATCCGCGCGTTGCAGGTGAACCCGGCCGCCGTCTACATGGACCTCATGCGCTTCGCGCTCATCAAGGACTACGGTGCCGAGAACCTCCCGCCGCACGTCTGGGCCATCGCGCTCTTCTGGGCCGTGGCCGTGGCCGTCGGCGGGTTCGTGTACTTCTGGAAGGCGGAGGAGCGGTACGGCCGTGGCTGAGCAGAACTCCGGGGCCAGGATCCCCACCGTCATCGCGGACGGGCTGCACATCGTCTACCGCGTCAACGGCGCCAAGACCGGCAAGGGCAGCGCGACCGCCGCTCTGAGCCGCATCGTCAAGCGAGGCTCCGACGACTCGGCGCGCGGGGTGCGCAAGGTGCACGCCGTCCGGGGCGTCTCCTTCGTCGCCTACCGCGGCGAGGCCATCGGACTGATCGGGTCCAACGGCTCCGGCAAGTCCACCCTGCTGCGTGCCATCGCCGGGCTGCTGCCCCCCGAGCGGGGCAAGGTCTACACCGACGGCCAGCCCTCGCTGCTCGGTGTGAACGCGGCCCTCATGAACGACCTGACGGGCGAGCGGAACGTCATCCTGGGCGGTCTCGCGATGGGCATGTCCCGCGAGCAGATCAAGGACCGCTACCAGGAGATCGTCGACTTCTCCGGCATCAACGAGAAGGGCGACTTCATCACCCTGCCGATGCGCACCTACTCCTCCGGCATGGCGGCGCGGCTGCGCTTCTCCATCGCTGCCGCCAAGGACCACGACGTCCTCATGATCGACGAGGCCCTGGCCACCGGTGACCGCAAGTTCCAGAAGCGCTCCGAGGACCGCATCCGGGAGCTGCGCAAGGAGGCGGGAACGGTGTTTCTGGTCAGTCACAACAACAAGTCGATCCGTGACACCTGCGACCGCGTCCTGTGGCTGGAGCGCGGTGAGCTGCGGATGGACGGCCCGACCGAAGAGGTCCTCAAGGAGTACGAGAAGTTCACGGGCAAGTAGTCCCGCATGACCAAGGGCCCGGCCGGAGCGTTCCGGCCGGGCCCCGCGTGTGCAAAGGAAGCGCCAACTCCGCCTGGGCATAGGAATCTTGACGCCAATCGGTGTGTTGTTGTGATCTGCGGGACACCCCGCCGAAGCTCCGTTAGTTGTACAACGTAAGCTGTACCGGTGCTGATTCGCGGCAACTGGGGCGATAATGCCCTACACCCCCTACCCGCCGCGCTGTGCGGACGGCCGGGCGGCGTGTCCGAAATAGGATGTAATGGGTCGGCAGTGTAGAACGGGAGATGTGACGGCAATGGCTACGGAAAGTCTCCAGCTCCGCGAGGCATGTGCCGTCTCCGCGCCGGGCGGCGAGTGGTGACCGAAGCCGGGACGACGCGCACCGGCGACCCGGAGCGCGCCACCCTCGACAAGGCCGCGGGCGAGAACTTCCCCGTGGCGCCGTTCTTCCTGCCCCGGGCCTGGCGTGCCGATCTGATGGCCGTCTACGGCTTCGCCCGTCTCGTCGACGACATCGGCGACGGCGACCTCGCCCCCGGTGGCGCCGACGCCCGCCTCCTCGGCGTGTCGCCCGAGGAGGCCGAAGACCGCCTCGTCCTCCTGGACGCCTTCGAGGCTGACCTGCACCGGGTCTTCGGCTCGACACCGCGCCATCCCCTCCTGCGCCGCCTCCAGCCCACGGTCCGGCGCGCCGGCCTCACCCCCGAGCCGTTCCTCGGCCTGATCGCCGCCAACCGCCAGGACCAGCTCGTCGGACGGTACGAGACGTACGACGACCTCCTCGCCTACTGCGAACTGTCCGCAAACCCGGTCGGCCGGCTCGTCCTGGCCGTCACCGGCACCTCCACCCCCGAGCGCGTCCGCCTTTCCGACGCGATCTGCACGGCTCTGCAGATCGTCGAGCATCTCCAGGACGTCGCCGAGGACCTCGGCCGTGACCGGATCTATCTGCCCGCCGAGGACATGAAGCGGTTTCATGTTCAGGAGACGGACCTCGCCATGAGCGCAACAGGCGCGTCCGTGCGTGCACTGGTTGCGTACGAAGGGGAACGCGCCCGCGGTCTCCTGAATGAAGGCGCCCCCCTGGTGGGTAGCGTCCACGGCAGGCTGAGGCTGCTGCTCGCGGGCTTCGTGGCGGGAGGAAGGGCGGCGATCGGCGCGATCGCCGCCGCCGATTACGACGTACTTTCCGGCCCGCCCAAGCCCGGCAAGCTCCGGTTGCTGCGCGAGGTGGGCGTGACTCTGCGAGGAAAGGGGTGATCCGGACCGTGGAGCCGGAACAGCATGTGTCCCCGCCGGTACTCGCCGCGTACAGCTACTGCGAGGCCGTGACCGGACAGCAGGCCCGGAACTTCGCCTACGGCATCAGGCTCCTGCCGACGCCCAAGCGCCGCGCGATGTCGGCGCTCTACGCGTTCTCCCGACGGGTCGACGACATCGGCGACGGCGCGCTCTCGGCCGACGTCAAGACCGCACGGCTGGAGGAGACCCGGGCGCTGCTCGACCGCATCCGGGACGGACGGGTGGGCGAGGACGACACGGACCCGGTCGCCGTCGCCCTCACCCACGCCGCCGCTCACTTCGCGATCCCGCTCGGCGGTCTGGACGAACTCATCGACGGCGTGCTCATGGACGTACGCGGCGAGACCTACGAGACCTGGGACGATCTGAAGGTCTACTGCCGCTGCGTGGCCGGGGCCATCGGACGTCTCTCGCTCGGCGTGTTCGGCACGGAACCAGGGGCGCGCGGCGCGGAGCGCGCGCCGGAGTATGCCGACACGCTCGGGCTTGCGCTGCAACTCACCAACATCCTCCGGGACATCCGTGAGGACGCCGAGGGAGGACGCGTCTACCTGCCCGCCGACGACCTCGCCAAGTTCGGCTGCTCGGCCGGCTTCGCCGGACCGACCCCGCCCGAGGGCTCAGACTTCGCCGGCCTCGTGCACTTCGAAGTGCGCCGGGCCCGCGCCCTGTTCGCCGAGGGCTACCGGCTGCTGCCCATGCTCGACCGGCGCAGCGGCGCCTGCGTCGCCGCCATGGCCGGTATCTACCGCCGGCTCCTCGACCGCATCGAGCGCGAGCCCGAGGCCGTGCTGCGCGGCCGGGTCTCACTGCCGGGACGTGAGAAGGCGTACGTCGCCGTGCGCGGCCTCTCCGGCCTCGATACCCGGAACGTCTCCCGGCGCATGGTCAGGAGGCGCGGCTGATGGGCGGCCCCCTGCGCGGTGTGGCCACCGGCGAAAAGCGGCAGGCAACCCTCCGGTGCGGCGCGGCGTCCCTGACTGCGACGGTCCGCCGTGCATCGTTCAAGCAGCATGGCGGCCCGGCAGGGGAGGAACGACTATGAGCGACGGCACACACCCGGAGGACCCGCCCGCGGACATCCCGGCCCACCGCGGGATGCCGTCCGCCTCCGGAGCGTCCGCCGTGGTGGTCGGCGGGGGGCTCGCCGGGATCACGGCCGCGCTGGCGCTCGCCGACGCCGGTGTGGGGGTCACCCTGCTGGAGGGACGGCCGCGGCTGGGCGGCCTCGCCTTCTCGTTCCACCGGGGCGAGCTGACCGTCGACAACGGCCAGCACGTCTATCTGCGCTGCTGCGCCGCTTACCGCTGGTTCCTCGACCGCATCGACGCCTCCGCGCTGGCACCCTTGCAGGATCGTCTCGACGTGCCCGTTCTCGATGCGAACGGCACCCCGGGACGACGGCTCGGCAGACTACGGCGCGACGCGCTGCCCGTACCCCTGCACCTCGGGCGCAGCCTGGCCACCTACCCCCATCTCTCGTTCGCCGAGCGTGCCAGAGTCGGGCGTGCCGCACTGGCGCTCCGAGCACTGGACCTCGCGGATCCCGCGCTCGATGCGCAGGACTTCGGCAGCTGGCTGGCCGCGCACGGCCAGTCGGCGCGTGCCGTCGAGGCACTGTGGGACCTGGTCGGGGTCGCCACCCTCAACGCGGTGGCCGGCGACGCCTCGCTCGGGCTCGCCGCGATGGTGTTCAAGACGGGTCTGCTGTCCGACCCAGGCGCGGCCGACATCGGCTGGGCGCGCGTCCCGCTGGGCGAACTGCACGACCGGCTGGCCCGCAAGGCGCTCGACTCCGCGGGCGTCCGTACCGAGGTCCGTACACGCGTCACCTCCATCTCCCCTAACGAGAACGGCGGCTGGAGCGTTCAGGTTCCCGGCGAGCACATCGAGACCGACGCGGTGATCCTCGCCGTGCCGCAGCGCGAGTCGCACGATCTGCTGCCGCCCGGAGCCCTCGACGCCCCCGAGCGGCTGCTCGAGATCGGCACGGCGCCCATCCTCAACGTCCACGTCGTCTACGACCGCAAGGTGCTCGGGTGCCCGTTCTTCGCGGCGCTCGGCTCCCCGGTGCAGTGGGTCTTCGACCGCACCGAGGCCTCCGGGCTGCGCGAGGGCCAGTACCTCGCGCTGTCCCAGTCGGCCGCCCAGGACGAGATCGACGAGCCGGTGTCGGTGCTGCGCGACCGCTATCTCCCGGAACTCGAACGGCTGTTGCCCGCCGCCCGAGGCGCCGAGGTGAAGGACTTCTTCGTGACCCGGGAGCGCACGGCGACGTTCGCCCCCAGCCCCGGCGTCGGGCGGCTGCGGCCCGGCGCCCGCACCAAGGCCCCCGGCCTCTACCTGGCCGGAGCGTGGACCGCCACCGGGTGGCCCGCGACCATGGAGAGTGCGGTCCGCAGCGGTGTCAGCGCGGCGGGCGCCGCGCTGGGCGCCCTGGGCCGGTCCGGCGCCCACCTCCCCGACCTCTTCGAGGAGGCGGCATGACCATGAGCGTCCCCACGCACGGAACCGGTTCCCGCACCCCCGGTATCGCAACAAGAGGAGAGACTGTGCCCACTGTGCCCCCGGCCGAGACGGCCGCTCGAGAGACCGCGGTGGATGTGTCCGCGCTCCTGGAGCGCGGCCGGACCCTGGCCACCCCGGTGCTGCGGGAGGCAGTGGACCGCCTGGCACCGCCCATGGACACCGTCGCCGCCTACCACTTCGGCTGGATCGACGCCGAGGGCAACCCCGCGGACGGCGACGGCGGCAAGGCCGTGCGTCCCGCCCTGGCCCTGCTCTCCGCGCAGGCGGCGGGCCGGGACCCCGAGGCGGGCGTGCCCGGCGCGGTCGCGGTGGAGCTGGTGCACAACTTCTCCCTGCTGCACGACGACCTGATGGACGGCGACGAACAGCGCCGCCACCGCGACACCGTGTGGAAGGTGCACGGCCCCGCGCAGGCCATCCTCGTCGGCGACGCGCTGTTCGCCCTGGCGAACGAGGTGCTGCTGGAGCTGGGCACCGTGGAGGCCGGACGCGCCGCCCGCCGTCTGACCACCGCCACCCGGGCCCTGATCGACGGTCAGGCCCAGGACATCTCCTATGAGCACCGCGACCGCGTCAGCGTCCCGGAGTGCCTGGAGATGGAGGGCAACAAGACCGGCGCACTGCTCGCCTGCGCCTCCTCCATCGGCGCGGTGCTCGGCGGCGCCGACGACGCGATGGCCGACACCCTGGAGAAGTACGGCTACCACCTGGGCCTCGCCTTCCAGGCCGTCGACGACCTCCTCGGCATCTGGGGCGACCCGGAGGCCACGGGCAAGCAGACCTGGAGCGATCTGCGTCAGCGCAAGAAGTCCCTGCCGGTCGTGGCCGCGCTGGCGGCCGGCGGGCCCGCCTCCGAGCGGCTCGGACGACTGCTCGCGGAGGACGCCAAGAGCAGCGACTTCGAGAACTTCTCGGAGGAGGAGTTCGCCGCGCGCGCCGCGCTCATCGAGGAGGCGGGCGGCCGCGAGTGGACCGCCCAGGAGGCGCGCCGCCAGCACACGATCGCCGTGGAGGCGCTGTCCTCGGTCCGGATGCCCCAGGAGGTGCGCGCCCAGTTCACGGCGCTCGCCGACTTCGTCGTCGTACGAAAGAGATGATCAGTATCGGTCGAATACACCTCGCGTAGTCGCCGGCCGGTGCCTCGCCCACTCTCGACCTCGCCCGAGCGGGGGACCTCATGAGCGGACGGGCCCCCATCGCGACGCCCACCGGCCGACGGCGGACCCACAGCAGCACGACTCGCACGACTGCACGAAGGGGAAGCCATGACAGCGACGACCGACGGAAGCACCGGGGCCCTGCCGCCCCGCGCTGCCTCGGCCAGCGAAACCGACGTACCGCTCCCGGAGGCGGCCGGGACGGTCGGCACTCGAGACGCCGCCGAGCGCGCCCTGCGGCGCGCGACGGACTTCCTGCTCGCCAGGCAGGACGACGAGGGCTGGTGGAAGGGCGACCTCGAGACGAACGTCACGATGGACGCCGAGGACCTGCTGCTCCGTCAGTTCCTCGGCATCTCCGACGAGGAGACCACCCGGGCCGCCGCCCTGTTCATCCGTGGTGAGCAGCGCGAGGACGGCACCTGGGCCACCTTCTACGGCGGACCCGGCGAACTGTCCACCACCATCGAGGCGTACGTCGCCCTGCGCCTGGCCGGAGACGCGCCGGACGCCCCCCATATGGCGAAGGCCGCCGCCTGGGTCCGCGACCAGGGCGGCATCGCCGCCTCCCGTGTCTTCACCCGGATCTGGCTCGCCCTCTTCGGCTGGTGGAAATGGGAGGACCTGCCGGAACTGCCGCCGGAACTCATCTACTTCCCGAAGTGGATGCCGCTCAACATCTACGACTTCGGGTGCTGGGCCCGCCAGACGATCGTGCCGCTCACCATCGTCTCCGCGAAACGCCCGGTGCGCCCCGCGCCGTTCCCGCTGGACGAACTGCACACCGACCCCGACGAACCCAACCCGGCCAAGGACCTCTCCCCGGTGGCCAGTTGGGAAGGCGTCTTCCAGCGGCTCGACAAGGCGCTGCACCAGTTCCGCAAGGTCGCCCCGCGCCGGCTGCGCAGAGCCGCGATGAACACAGCGGCCCGCTGGATCATCGAACGGCAGGAGAACGACGGCTGCTGGGGCGGGATCCAGCCGCCCGCGGTGTACTCGGTCATCGCCCTGCATCTGCTCGGTTACGACCTCCAGCACCCCGTGATGCGCGAGGGCATCGCCTCGCTGGACCGTTTCGCCGTATGGCGCGAGGACGGCGCCCGGATGATCGAGGCGTGCCAGTCCCCGGTGTGGGACACCTGCCTCGCGGCCATCGCGCTCGCCGACGCGGGGCTGCCCGCCGACCATCCGCAACTGGTCAAAGCCGCTGACTGGATGCTCGGCGAAGAGATCGTCCGGCCGGGCGACTGGTCGGTACGGCGTCCTGAACTCGCCCCGGGCGGCTGGGCCTTCGAGTTCCACAACGACAACTACCCGGACATCGACGACACCGCCGAGGTCGTCCTCGCACTGCGCCGGATCGCCCATCCCGATCGGGAGCGCGTCGAGAAGGCCATCGAACGCGGGGTCCGCTGGAACCTCGGCATGCAGTCCAGGAACGGCGCATGGGGCGCCTTCGACGTCGACAACACCAGCCCCTTCCCCAACCGGCTGCCGTTCTGTGACTTCGGCGAGGTCATCGACCCGCCGTCGGCCGACGTCACCGCGCACGTCGTGGAGATGCTCGCGGTCGAGGGGCTCTCCCACGACCCGCGCACTCGTCGCGGCATCGAGTGGCTGCTGGCCGAACAGGAGCCGGACGGATCGTGGTTCGGCCGCTGGGGCGTCAACTACGTCTACGGCACCGGCTCGGTGGTGCCCGCACTGGTGGCCGCCGGCATCCCCGCGGCGCACCCGGCGATCCGCAGGGCCGTCTCCTGGCTGGAGCGCGTACAGAACGACGACGGCGGCTGGGGCGAGGATCTGCGCTCCTACCACGACGCCCGGGCGTGGAGCGGCCGGGGCGCCTCCACCGCCTCGCAGACGGCGTGGGCGCTGCTCGCGCTGCTGGCCGCCGGGGAAGGGGAGGGCAAGGCGGCGGAGCGCGGCATCGAGTTCCTCTCCCGTACCCAGAACGAGGACGGCTCCTGGGACGAGCCGTACTTCACCGGCACCGGCTTCCCCTGGGACTTCTCCATCAACTACCACCTCTACCGGCAGGTCTTCCCGCTCACCGCGCTCGGCCGCTACGTCCACGGCGAGCCGTTCACCGGGGCCAAGGTGAGCTGATGAGCCGGAAGCCCGACTCGGCCCCGCTGCTGATCGCCTGCGCGCTCGGCATCGAGCACCTCGCCCTGCGCAGCGGTGACCGCACCGGCGCCGACGGGCGCGTCACACTACTCCGTACGGGTATGGGACCCCGGGCGGCGGAACGCTCGGTCCTCCGGGCGCTCGCCGACCCGCCCCACGCCGGGGCGGCCGTCCTCGCCACGGGGTTCTGTGCGGGGCTGGCGCCCGGTATGCACCCCGGTGACCTGGTCGTCGCCGAGGAGACCCGGGACCCGCGCGGCACCACCGCCTGTGTCCGCTCCGACCTGCTCGTCAAGGAGCTTGTGCGCCGCTTCCCGGGGCGCATGGTCCACACAGGACCGCTCACCGGTTCTGACCACGTCGTCCGTGGTCAGGAACGGTCGGAACTGTTCGCGACCGGAGCGATCGCGGTCGACATGGAGTCCGCGGCCACGCTCCGCAGCGCCGTGCGGACGGGCCCGCGTCCGGTTGCGGCCGTCCGGGTGGTCGTGGACGCTCCAGAACATGAACTCGTCCGGATCGGCACCTTGCGCGGTGGAATATCAGCTTTCCGCGTACTGCGTGCCATCCTTCCCGCTTTCTTCGAATGGCACCGATCCTTGCTGCTCCCCAGGAGGTGAGCCAGATGGCCATGCCGCTGCGCCAGTCCATCAAGGTGGCGACCTATCTCTTCGAACAGAAGCTGCGCAGGCGGGACAAGTTTCCGCTCATCGTCGAGCTTGAACCCCTCTTCGCCTGCAATCTGAAGTGCGAGGGCTGTGGCAAGATCCAGCACCCGGCGGGGGTGCTGAAGCAGCGCATGCCGGTGGCCCAGGCGGTGGGCGCGGTACTGGAGTCGGGTGCGCCCATGGTGTCGATCGCCGGGGGCGAGCCCTTGATGCATCCGCAGATCGACGAGATCGTGCGGCAGTTGGTGGCGCGCAGGAAGTACGTCTTCCTCTGCACCAACGCCATGCTGCTGCGCAAGAAGATGGACGACTTCACGCCGTCCCCGTACTTCGCGTTCGCGGTGCACATCGACGGCCTGCGTGAGCGGCACGACGAGTCCGTGGCCAAGGAGGGCGTGTTCGACGAGGCCGTGGAGGCCATCAAGGAGGCCAAGCGGCGCGGCTTCCGGGTCACCACCAACTCGACCTTCTTCAACACCGACACCCCGCAGACCGTCATCGAGGTGCTCAACTTCCTCAACGACGACTTGAAGGTGGACGAGATGATGATCTCGCCCGCCTACGCCTATGAGAAGGCGCCCGACCAGGAGCACTTCCTGGGCGTGGAGCAGACCCGTGAGCTGTTCAAGAAGGCCTTCGCGGGCGGCAACCGGCGCCGCTGGCGGCTCAACCACTCGCCGTTGTTCCTCGACTTCCTCGAGGGCAAGGTCGACTTCCCCTGCACGGCCTGGGCGATCCCGAACTACTCGCTGTTCGGCTGGCAGCGGCCCTGCTATCTGATGAGCGACGGGTATGTGCCGACGTACCGGGAGCTGATCGAGAAGACCGACTGGGACAAGTACGGCCGCGGCAAGGACCCGCGCTGCGCCAACTGCATGGCGCACTGCGGCTACGAGCCGACCGCCGTGCTGGCCACCATGGGCTCCCTCAAGGAGTCCCTGCGGGCCATGCGCGAGACGGTCACCCAGAACCCCGGAAACGACGGGTGACGTCATGACCGCCGTTTCCTTGGGCGTCCCCGAGGTACCGGCCCGTCCGATCGCCGAGCGACGCGTGTCGCGGCGGATCCACGTCGGGCCGGTGGCGGTCGGGGGCGGGGCCCCGGTGTCGGTGCAGTCGATGACGACGACGCGTACGTCGGACATCGGTGCCACGTTGCAGCAGATCGCGGAGCTGACGGCGTCGGGCTGCCA
>NZ_JBEYWX010000019.1:0-160211 GCF_040644655.1 Streptomyces sp. NPDC046931 | reverse complement strand
GAGGTGATCGACACCGCGGGTATGGACGCGGAGTACTGGTTCACCAACCTGCGCCAGACGGTCCGTTTCGACCGTGCGCTGGAGACGCTGCTGCGCGACGGGCACCGGGTCTTCGTCGAGACCAGCCCCCACCCCGTCCTGCTCGGAGCGGTGACGCAGAACGCCGACCACCAGGGCGTGAGCGGCCTGGTCTCGGTCGGCACCCTGCGCCGTAATGAGGGTGAAGAGGCTCAGTTGCTGCGGAACGCGGCGGAGGTGTTCGTCGCCGGTGTCGATGTCGACTGGTCGGCGTGGACGCGGGGTGGGCGTCTGGTCGACCTGCCGACCTACGCCTTCCAGCACCGGCGTTTCTGGCAGACCCCGGCCACCGGCGCGCACGTCGGCTCCGTCGGACTCGACGCCGTACGGCACCCCTTGCTGGGTGCCGCCGTGAGCCTGGCCGGTGGTGACGACGTGGTGCTGACCGGGCGGATCTCCCGGACCACCCACCCGTGGCTGGCCGACCACGCCGTCTTCGGCACCGTCATCCTTCCCGGCACCGCCTTCGTCGAGCTGGCCCTGCGGGCCGGCGAGGAGGTCGGCTGCCCCGGCGTGCGCGACCTGACCCTGCACGCGCCGCTGTCCCTGCCCGAGCACGGTGAGGTCGACCTCCAGGTGCAGGTGGGCGCCGCCGGCGCCACGGGCCGGCCGGTGGACATCCACTCCCGGCGGCACGGCACCCAGGAGTGGACCCACCATGCGAGCGGCCGGCTCGTCGACCGGGCCGAGGCGGTGCCGGAGCACACGGGGGAGCTGTACGGGACGGCCTGGCCGCCCGCCGAGGCGCGTCCGCTCGACGCGGTCGCGCACTACGACACCCTGGCCGAGGCCGGGCTGGAGTACGGCCCGGCGTTCCAGGGCCTGTCCGACGTATGGCGGTCCGGTGACGGGGTGCTCGCGCGGGTCGGCCTGCCCGGGCGGCAGGCGGAGGACGCCCCGGCGTTCGCCCTGCACCCCGCCCTGCTGGACGCGGCGCTCCAGGCGGCCGCGGCGGACGGCGAGGTGCGCGCGGCCGGACCGACGCGGCTGCCGTTCTCCTTCGGTGCCGTCACCGTGTACCGCCGTGGCGCGAGCGGCCTGCGGGTCCGGGTCACGCCGACCGGGCCGGACACCTTCACCGTGGAGGCCGCCGATCCGACCGGTACACCGGTCGCCCGCGTCGACTCCCTGCTGGTCCGCCCGGTGACCGCCGAGGACCTCGCCACCCCGGACACCCATCTGCGCACACTGCTGTCGGTGGAGTGGGCCGAGGACGACCGGCCCGAGGCCGCCGAGCACGACACGGCGGCTCCGGAGCCCACGCTGCTGAAGGTCACCGGCACCGACGCCGGTGATCCGCCGGCCCGTACCCGTGGCGTGCTCCACGAGACGCTGCGCGCGGTGCAGGAGTGGCTGGCGCGGGACCTGCCCGCCGGGGCGCGGCTGGTGGTCGTGACCCGCCGGGCCGTGCTCACGGGTGCGGAGAGGGACGGCACGCCGGTCGACCTCGCCCACGCCTCCGTGTGGGGGCTGCTGCGGTCGGCCCGCGCGGAGAACCCGGGACGCGTCGTCCTGGTCGACGCCGACACCGACGACCTCGACGACGAGGTGCTGGCGGACGCCGTCCGGTCCGGGCGTCCTGAGCTGGCGATCCGCGCCGGACGCACCTACGTTCCCGCGCTGCGCCGCCAGGCGTCGGAACCGGCAGGCGACCCCCTCGACGCGCTGGGCACGGGCACCGTGCTGATCACCGGCGGGACGAGCGGTCTCGGCGCCCAGGTGGCCCGGCACGCCGCCCGGCGCGGCGCCCGCCATCTGCTGCTGCTGTCCCGGCGCGGCCCGGACGCCGAGGGAGCCTCGGCCCTGCGCCAGGAAGTCGCCGCCGCCGGGGCCCGGGTGACCGTCCTGGCCTGCGACGTGGCCGACCGCGCGCAGCTGGAGCGGGCACTGCGGGCGGTGCCGGAGGAGCACCCGCTGACCGCCGTCATCCACTCGGCCGGCGTCCTCCACGACGGTGTGATCGAGTCGGTCGACGCCGACGGACTGGACGCGGTGCTGCGGCCCAAGGCCGACGCGGCCTGGCATCTGCACGAGCTGACGGCCGGCGCGGATCTGTCCGCTTTCGTGGTCTTCTCCTCCGTCGCGGGCGTCCTCGGCGGGGCCGGGCAGGGCACTTATGCCGCCGCCAACGCGTTCCTCGACGCCCTGATGCAGCACCGGCGGAGCACCGGACGGGCCGGCCTGTCGATGGCCTGGGGTCTGTGGGCCGAGGCCACCGGGATGACCGGGCACCTCGCTGAGGCGGACCTGGAGCGGATCAACCGCGGCGGCATCACGGCGCTCGGCACCGACGAGGGGCTCGCCCTGCTGGACGCCGCGCTGACCCGGCACACGACCGACGGGGAGGGCGGCCACGCCGTCCTGGTGGCCGCCGCCCTCAACCCGCCCGTCCTGCGCACCACCGAACCGGCTCTGCTGCCCCCGCTGCTGGCCGGTTTGTTCCCGCCCCGCCGCCGGGTCGCCGCACGCGGTTCCGTGACACGCCCCGGAGCCGGGATGCCGGCGGTGCCGGACTCCCGGGAGGCGGTCGTGGAGCGGCTGCGCCACCGGTTCGCCCGCACGATGGGCTTCGGCAGCGACGAACTCGACACCGCCGCACCCCTGGTGGGACAGGGCCTGGACTCCGTGATGGCGATGCAGATCCGCAGCCTCGTCGAGGCGGACTTCGGCCACACCCTGCCGATCGCGGCGATGTTCAACGGCGCCACGATCGAGACCATCGCCGACACCCTCCTCGCCGCGACGGCCGGCACCGCCGGCACCGGTGCGGGCCCGGCGGCGGAGGCGGCGGACACCGCCGTCGTCGCGGACGTCGAGCACTACCCCGCCACCCGGGACGTCGTACGCCTGCTGCGCGCAGAGCAGCACGGCACGCCGAGCGTCACCCACCACATCGGGCTCGCGGTACGGCTAGCGCACCCCACTACCCCCGACCGCCTCACCGAGGCGCTCGCCCGGCTCGCCGGCCGGCACGCCGCGCTGCGCACCGCGATCGTCGCGGACGCCGACGGCGGGCAGCGGCTGGAGGTCCGCCGCGACCCGGCCGGGGACCTGCTGAGCTGGTCGGAGGTGGCCGACGGCACCGACGTGGACGAACGGCTGTGCGCCCTGATGGAGCCGCCCTTCGACGTGGCCCGTTCGCCGCTGTGGCGGTTCGAGCTGCTGGCCCACCCGTCGGGCGACCAGGTGCTTGTCTTCGGCGCGCACCACGCCGTCTCGGACCTGGCCTCGCTGATGCTGGTCGCCCACGAACTCGGCGCCGAACTCGGCGGCCAGGCGTCGCCGGCGGTCGTCACCAACCGCGACATCGACCTGCTGCTGCGCGCCCAGGCGCGCGGCCCCGCCGGACCGGCCGGTTCCGGGACCGACGGCCCGTCGGCCGTGAGCGACTGGCGCGCGGACTTCGCCGGGGCCCGGCGGCTCGACCTGGAACTGGCCCGTCCGCGTCCCGCCGAGCGGTCCTTCCGGTCGGCCATGCACCTCGCGGACCTGCCGCCCGAGCTCGCGCGGCGAGTGGTGGAACGGGCCACCCAGCTGGGCGTCACCCCCGCCGCGTTCTGGCTCGGCACGCTGACGGTGCACCTCTCCCGTCTGCGTGGACGCGAGCGGTTCGTGCTGGCGGTGCCGGTGGACACCCGTATGCACGTGGGCGCGCTCGACGCCGTCGGGTACTTCGGCCTGCCCATCCCGTTCGCCGCCGAGGTCACGGCCGGCGACACCGGCGCAGAGGTGCTGCTGCGCACGGACCGCAGGCTGAGCCGGGTGCTGGAGCGGGGCGTCAGCTTCTTCGACGCCATGCCGGCCCTGGTCGAGGAGGGGCTGTACCGCAAGGACGCGCCCCTGGTCGAGGTGTACTTCAACTACATGCCGCCGCAGGCCGGCGCGGCGGAGGGACTGAGCATCGTGCCGGCGGGCACCGGCTGGTCCGACCTGGACCTGATGGTCACGGTGATGCCGGGCCTGGGGAAGGTCGGGCTCGAGTACAACGCCGACGTCCTGGACGAGGAGAGCTGCGCGGCCCTCGCGAGCGGCCTGCTCGCCCTCGCGGCCGACCTCGCCGAGGACCCGGAGGCCACGGTGGCCGCGAGGGCGGAGGGTGCCGACGGCACGGTGGCTGACGGCGCCACGGTGGCTGAAGGTGCCACGGTGGCCGAGAACGCGGCGGTGGCCGAGGACGCGGCGGTGGCCGAGGACGCGGCGGTGGCCCCGGCGCCCTCCGCCGCCGACCGGGCCGAACCGGCCGGCCGGATCGCCGTCGCCGCCACCTTCGCCCTCGGCAACCTCCCCGCCCTGCTCGAGGTCGCCGTGGAGGACGCCGACATCGACGGCGGCCCCTTCGAGGTCGTCGAGGCCCCCTACCACCAGGTCCTGGCGAGCCTGCACGACCCGGGCAGCGTCCTCGCCCGGCCGGGGACTGCGGCCGCCCTCGTCCTGCTCCGCCCCGGCGACCTCACCCGCTTCGCCCCCGCCGACGACGACCTGCTCACCCAGCTCGCCGAGGAGTACCCGGCCACGCTGCGCGCCCTCGCCGAACGCACCCGCACCCCGCTCGTGGTGGCCTTCCTCCCCGAACGGTCGCGGGACGAGCAACTGCGCGCCTGGGAGCGGCAGGTGACGGAACAACTCATGGACCAGCCCGGCATCGCCGTGCTGTCCGCCGAGTCCTGGTCCGCCGAGTACCCGGCCGACGGGCTCGACGACATCTTCGACCCGCACACCGACGACATGGCCCACCTGCCCTTCCAGGAGGAGTTCCAGGCGGTCGTCGCGCTGCGCCTGGCCGACGTGGTGTGGAAGATCCGCCGCAAGGCGCCGAAGGTCATCGTCGTCGACGGCGACGAGACGCTGTGGAGCGGCATCGCCGGTGAGGCCGGCCCGGAGAACGTCGACCTGACCGGCCCTCGGGCGCTGCTCGCCCGGCGGCTGGTGCAGTGGCGGTCCGCCGGTGTGCTGCTCGCCCTGGTCTCCAACAACGACGAGGAGACCGTGCACCGCGTCCTCGACCGGCCGGACAGCCTGCTGCATCGCGAGCACTTCGCGGCGATCTCCGCCGCCTGGGAGCCGAAGTGGACCCGGATCATGCGGATCGCCGAGGACCTGAGCCTGGGCCTGGACAGCTTCCTGTTCCTCGACGACAACCCGGTGGAGATCGCCGGGGTGCGCGCCCAGCTGCCCGAGGTGCTGTGCCTGACCTGCCCGCCCGCGGGTGAACTCGCCGATTTCGTCACCGGGTTGTGGCCGATGGTGCCGCGCGCGGCGACCACCGAGGACGCCGCCCGGGCCGACTTCTACCAGCAGGAACAGGTACGGGACGCGGCCCGGGCGCGGATGGGCTTCGAGGAGTTCCTGGAGAATCTCCGGCTCGAACTCGACATCGAGCCGGTGTCCGCCGCGACGGCCGAACGCACCGTCCAGCTGAGCCGGCGCACCAACCAGTTCAATCTGCGGCCCCGCCCACTGGACGACGGCGCGTTGCGGCAACTCCAGCAGGACGGCGAGGTGTGGACCGCGACCGCGCGCGACCGGTTCGGCGCCTACGGGCAGATCGGCGTGCTCGCCGTCCGCCGGGACGGGGACGCGCTGGAGGTCGTCGCCTGGATGATGAGCTGCCGGGTGCTGGGCCGGGGGGTGGAGGACCGGCTGCTGGCCTGGCTCGCCGACCGGGCGGACGCCCTCGGGTGCACGACGGTGCGCCTCGTCGCCGAGAACACGCCACGCAACATTCCGGCGCGGCGTCTGGTCTCCCGCCTGGGCGGCGGCGAGGTCGACGCGCCGCGGCTGGAGACGGACGTGGCACCGGCGCAACTCCGGGAGTTCCGTTCCTGGGACCTCGGATCGGAAACCGCAGCGGAGGTCAGCAATGCCTGAGGCGGGCAGCGGCACCAGCCGCAACCGCAGTGTCAACCGCCGGCCCGACGAGGAGGTGATCGAGCGGCGCGCGGCAGGGCGTAACCAGGCGGCCGACCTGCTGGCCCGCTTCCGCAAGGCGGCGGCCGGGCCCGCCGCCCCCGCCGGGGGGCAGGCGCCGGGCGGGACGCGGCCCCGCGGCGCCGACCAGCTCGCCACCGCCATCGCCGGCCTGGCCGCCCGCTTCCTGCCGGGCGGTGCGGCCGATGTCGACACGGACCTGTTTGACGCCGGTCTGTCCTCCGTCGACGCGGTCGAGCTCGTCGCGCTCATGGCGCGGGAGCTGGACGTGAGGATGAGCCTGGACGACGTCTTCGCCGACGCCCGGCCCCGGCGCCTGGCGCGGCGCGGAACGGAGGCCGGTGACGCCGCCGAGACCGGCGGCGTGACCGCCCCCGCGCCGGCGGTGCTGCCCGAGGCCCTCCCGGCCGCCGCTCCGGCGGGGGCCTCGGCGGCGGGGGACGAGGACCTGGAGATGATCCTCTCCGACCTCGCGCTCGCCGACCGGCTGCCGTTCAGCCGGCAGGCCGAACGGACCGAGCCGCGCACCATCCTGCTCACCGGGGCCACCGGGTTCCTCGGCAGCCATCTGCTGCTGGATCTGCTGCGCCGGGGTGACGCCGAGGTGGTGTGCCTGGTGCGTGCCGACGACGACGAGGCCGCCGAGCGGCGCCTGGGCGAGGCCCTGGCGAGCTTCGAGCAGCCGTGGTCCTTCGAGGTGCGGCGCCGGGTCACGGTGCTCGCGGCGGACCTGCGCCGGCCACGGCTGGGGCTGTCCGAGGAGCGCTGGGAGAAGCTGGCCCACGAGGTCGACTCGATCGTCAACGTGGCCGCCGCCGTGGACTTCCTGCGCGGCTACCCCTCGCTGCGGCAGACCAACGTCGTCGGCCCGCTGCACCTGGCCGAGCTGGCCATGGCCGGCAGGCCCAAGCCCGTGCACCACATCTCGTCCGTCGCGGTCTTCAACGAGGTCGGCATCGCCACCATGGGCGAGGACGACCCCGTCGCGCACGTCGACCAGCTGTTCGCCGGCTACGACAAGTCGAAGTGGGCGGCGGAGGCGGTCCTGCGGCGGGCCCGCGAGCACGGACTGACCGTCACCTTCCTGCGCCCGGGCGCGATCGGCGGCCACACCCGTACCGGGGTGTACAACCCGCGCGACCTGAGCACCGGTCTGATAGGGGCGATCTCCCGCTTCCGCACCGTACCGGCGTTCCGGTTCATGAACCTGGCGCCGGTGGACTGGATCAGCAAGGTCGCGGCGGCGATCGTCTTCGACCCGAAGGCATGGGGCCGCAACTACAACCTCACCGGCCGTGCCGAGACCCTGACGGAGCTGGTCAAGGACATGAAGCTGGCCGGGATGAACGTCCGGGCCACCGGCTGGCAGGAGTGGCGCGACGACCTGCTGCGTCGGCAGGAGACCGACCCGGTGCCCGAACTGGACTTCCTGGTGCGGATCCTGAGCAGCCCGACGGCCGTCAAGCTGTTCGAGGCGCTCATGTTCGGGCCCGCGGCTGGCATGGACCGCACCGAGGAGTTCCTGGCCCGGCACCGCCTGCCGCTGCCCGAACGCTACGGCGGCGAGGCCCAGTTGAAGGCGTTCGAGCGGATGGCGCGGGACGGGGTGGCCCGGCTGCCCAGCCGCGAGGACCCGCCGTACCTGTCGTTCCGGGAACGGATGAAGGGCCACGTCGGCCCGGTCGGCGCGGAGCCCGACACGGTGTGCCGGATGGCGTTCACCCTGTCCATCGCGAGCATGTACCAGGTCGTACGCCATCGCAGGGTCCACGTCCGCGGCGAGGTCCTGTGCGAGCGGCTGCACCCGCGGCCGCTGACCGTGCTGGACGGCGAGATCTGGGTCCGCCCCGACGAGGGCATTCCGCACCGGCACGGCAGCGACCACCCGCTGCTGCGCTACCGCCTGGTCCTTCAGGACCGGGACGGCGGCCGCTGGTGGCTGGAGGGCTGGAAGACGGCCCGTGCCCGGCACGACTTCTGGAAGCAGACCCGCACCCTGGACATCACCGTCGGCCGCGAGGGCGAACCGGCGAGCTTCGCCGGTGTGGTCCAGGTGCCCGGCAAGAGCTATGTGCCCGACCAGATCGACGGCATCCGCGTCGACCCCCGCCTGTCGTCGCAGGAGCAGCGGCTGGCCAAGCTGACCTGGCTGTCGTGGTTCTTCGTCCAGGTCGGCATGGGGCTGGTCGAGCCGTCGATGCGCGCCGCGGCCGAGCTGCTGGACCTGCGCCGGGACGCCATCGACCGGGACAAGGACAAGCTGCGGCGCAAGTTCAGGAAGCTGATGATCGAAAGGGAGCAGATCCGATGACGCCGAGGCCTCTCCATCATGCGCTGGCCGCCAGGGTCGAGGACATTCCGTTCACCGCTTCCGACGGCACCCGGCTCGCACTGACCCGGGTGGCGGCCGACGACGGCGCCGACCGGCCTGCGGTGCTGATCCTGCACGGCCTGACCGCGTCCTCGGACATGTTCGTGCTGCCCGAGACCCGCAACCTGGTCGACGTCCTGCTGGACGCGGGCTACGAGCCCTGGCTCCTCGACTGGCGCGGCAGCTGCCGGCTGCCGTACAACGAGGGCCGCACCCGCTACACCTTCGACGACGTCGCCCTGTACGACATCCCCGAGGCCGTCTCCCTGATCCGGCAGCGCACCGACGGCCGCCCGCTGCTGGTCGTCGCGCACTGCATCGGCGCGCTGTGCCTCTCGCTCAGCATGACGGCCGGACTGGTGCCCGGGCTGGCCGGGGTCGTCGCGCAGGGTGTGTTCCTCACCCCGAAGATGTCCTGGAAGACCCGGGCACGCCTGCACTTCGGCGGGGAGCTGCTGCGCTCCCGCTTCGTCAACATCCCCACCGACATCAAGAAGGTGGGGCTGTGGTCGAAGTACTCCCTGATCTTCGCGGAGGTGTCGCTGGGCGCCGAGTGCAAGGACCCCAACTGCCAGATCCTGCACAACGACTCCTGGGGCGTGGGCGGTTCGCTGTTCGTGCACGACAACCTCGACACCCGCACCCATGACCGCCTCGCCGACCTGTACGGCACCGTGCCGATGTGGATCCTGCCGCACCTGCGCTCCATCGAACTGGCGCACAGCGTCATGCGGTACGACGACACCGACGGCCGTTACGCGGTGCTGCCGAAGAACGCACTGGACGCGGCGGACCGTATCGAGGCGCCCCTGATGCTGCTGTCCGGGGACGACAACCGCTTCTGGTACGACTCCAACAAGCTCTGCCACGAGATCCTCACCAGCCGGCACCCGCAGCTGGACGTGCGCTATGTGGAGGTGCCCGGCTACGGCCACCTCGACGCGTTCATCGGCCGCAGCGCGGCCCTCGACGTGTTCGGGCACATCGTGGACTTCCTCGACGAGTGCCGGCCGGCCACCGAGCGACCCGCGCCCGTCGCACCGGTCGGGGAAGTGCGATGACGGCGGGCGACACCCGCCCGGGTGGCACGCCGCCGCCCGGGCTCGGCCTGGTGCTGCCCGTCATCGTCGTCGCCGTCTTCACGGTCCCGCTGTCGGTGTCGGGGACCGCCGTGTCCCTGGGCGACATCGCCGACGACCTGGGGCCGTCGTCGCTGGGGGAGCAGTGGGCCCTCAACGGGTTCACGCTGACCTTCGCCTGCTCGACGCTGGTGTGGGGCTCGCTCGCGGACATCATGGGCCGGTGGCGGTCCCTCATGGCCGGACTGGTGACCTTCGGCGCCGGCTCGGTCGTCAGCCTGGTCGCGGGGAACTACCCGGTGCTGGACTCGGCCCGGCTGCTGGCCGGTGCGGGTGCGGGCGCGGTGTTCTCGGTGGGCACGGCGATGCTGTCGTCGGTCCACACCGGCGAGCACCGCACCCGCGCCTTCGCCCTGCTGGGCTCGGTGGCCGGTCTGTCCCTCGCCTTCGGTCCCATCCTGTGCGGCCTGCTCACCGAGGCGGGCGGCTGGCGCCTCGTGTACGGCTTCCAGCTGTGCTGTCTGGCCGTCGCCTGCGCCGGCATGCCCCTGATCCGCCGGGCCACCGCGCACGAGCGGCGGCGCGCGGTCCGTATCGACACCGCGGGCGGACTGCTGTTCTGCGGGGCGACGACCCTGCTGCTCGGTGGCATGGCGCTCGGCTCGCAGACCGGCTGGACATCGCTACCGTTCCTGCTGTGCACTGCCTCCGGCCTCGGCTGCTACGGGCTCTTCGCCCGCACCGAGGCGAGGGCGCCGAGCCCCCTTCTGAGCCCGCGGACCCTGCGCGACCGGCGCTTCATCAGCATGGCGCTGGTCGTGGCGGTCTCGTCGTTCACCTTCACCAACGCGGTCGCCTACCTTCCCGTGTTCTTCCAGGGCGCGCACGGCTCCTCACCGGGTGCCAGCGGTGCGTTCCTGATGTTCCTGACCGTGCCCGTCCTCGTCGCCCCGCTGATCGCCGGCCGGCTGGTGGCCGGCGGGACGTCCGCCGACAGGATCCTCGTCTGGAGCATGGCTCTGATGGTCGCGGGCCTAGTGGTGACGGGCGTGCTCGCCCTGCAGGGCCTGGCTTGGATGGCGGTTCCCATGGCGGTCGTCGGGGTCGGGTTCGGTCTTCAGGCCGGCCTGGTCGATGGTGAGGCGCTGGCGCGGCTCCCGGAGAACGAGGCGGGCATGGGGGCCGGCTGGATCAACACCGTCCGGCTCGGCAGCGAGGCCGTCGGCGTGTCCCTGTTCGGTTCGCTGTTCGCGAGTTTCGTCGGCGACACCACGCACGGCTCCCCTCGGGGCTTCGCCGCGATCACCATCGGTTCCACGGCCCTCGCGGCACTGGTCGGCGCGGCGTCGATTGCCCTCATGCGCCGGGACCGGCTCGCCCCGAAGCCCGCGCACGAGACGACGCCACCACCGACGCGGGACACCGGCATCCTCTAGGCCGAGCGTCTCTACGCGCCGCTGCCGCCGAGCTTGACGGGCATGCGGCCGGCCGAAGTGTGCGGCCTCCTCTGGGTGGACATCGGCATGGAGGGGCGCACACTGACCATCCACGGAGGGGCGCACACTGACCATCGCAACGCCCGCACGCTCGCCCGCGACCATGCCCACCTGCTGGGCAGGCCAGAGCCGTGCGCGTCAACCACACCTACGGCCGCGGCGGCGCCCTGGCCTACCTCGCCGCCTACGACGGACTGCCCGCTCGGCGTCCCGCCGTACGCAGCGGGCGCCGCTGCGCGAAAAGGCATTCCGTCTACAGCCGACGGCCAAAAGGAATGGCAAGGAGATCCCACTCCCTGCCACTCTCAACTTATAGCGCACCGGGGGGCTTGCGGCAAGATCCGGGTTGTACCGCAGAATCAGCGGCCGAAATCCAGAGTCTGCGGAAAAGGGAGTCGCGAAGTGCGTGTGTTGTTGACGACGTGGGGTTCGCGCGGAGATGTCGAACCGCTGGCGGGACTGGCGGTGGGGTTGCGCGAACTCGGCGCGCAGGTGCGGGTGTGCGCGCCGCCGGACGAGGAGTTCGCGGCCCTGCTGGCGCGTGTCGGCGTGCCGCTGGTGCCGCTCGGACCGACGGTGCGCTCGGTGGTCGCCGGAACGAGGCCACCGACGGCGGAAGACGCATTCCGGCTCGCTCCCGAGCTGGTCGCAGCGCGGTTCGACACGCTCACAGCAGCGGCGGAGGGATGTGACGCGCTGCTCGCGACCGGCCTGATGCCGGCCGGCGCAAGGGACGTGGCCGAGAAACTGGGCATCCGCTATGTGTACGCGTGCTTCCACATCTTCGGTCTTCCGTCGCGGCACTTCCGTCCTGGGGCCCGGCCAGGCAGGCAGTCTCCGCAGGACGAATCCGACAACCGGGTGCTGTGGGAGCAGGACGCCCAGAGGGTGAACGCGTTGTACGGCGAGGCGCTCAACAGCCATCGGGCCGCGATCGGCCTGCCGCCGGTGGACAACGTCCGCGACTACGTCTTCACCGGCCGGCCGTGGCTGGCGGCAGACGCGACGCTGTGCCCGTCGCAGGGCATGACGGACCTCGACATCGTGCAGACCGGAGCGTGGGTCCTGCCCGACGAACGTCCGCTCCCAGAAGGACTGGAGGCATTCCTCGACGCCGGCGAACCGCCGGTGTACGTCGGCTTCGGCAGCATGGCCGCGCACGCCCCGAAGGACATCGCCCGGGTGGCCATTGAAGCCGGCCGCGCGCACGGCCGCCGCGTACTCCTCGCCCGCGGATGGGCCGACCTGGCCCCGATCGACGACGTCGATGACTGCTTCGTCGTCGGAGAGGTCAACCAGCAGGCACTGTTCCGCCGGGTGGCCGCCGTCGTGCACCACGGCGGCGCGGGCACCACGACCACGGCGGCCCGGGCCGGGGCGCCTCAACTGGTGGTCCCCCGGATCGCGGACCAGCCGTACTGGGCCGACCGAGTGGCCAAGCTGGGCATCGGCTCGGCTCACCTCGGTCCCACGCCGACCTTCGAATCCCTTTCCGCCGCGCTCACAACGGCCCTGACGCCCGAGACCCACGCACGAGCGAGGGCCGTGGCCGGCACAATCCGCACCGACGGGGCGACGGTGGCCGCGAAACTGCTACTCGACGCGGTCGACCAGGAAAGGCCGCCCGTGTCCGAGTGAGACGCGCGGAATCGTCGAGCCAGGGCAGGGCAACGGCGAGCCCGACCCGAGCTTGCAGCCCTCTGGAACCTGGCGGGAGCGCGTGAAGCGCCGGAGGCGGTGGCCGGCTCCGAAGGAGGGCTGTGCCGGGGGAGAGGCGGCCCGGCCGGTGTTCCCCCAGGGATGGCTCCAGCGCAAGGGCACACCAGCCGGTACGGCTACCTCTTCATCTGCGAGAGACAGAGGGTCAGCATCGTTACCTGACGCCGTGTCTCCGTGTACTTGTCCTGACCGGGCTCGCACTCTCCCTTGATGTCGCCGGTGCACTCGACGCGGTAGGCGGCCGTGCTGTCCGAGCAGCCCACCACCTCGAGTTCCTCGCTGCCGCTGCCCTTCTCCCGGCGAAGGTCGACCACCGTGCGCAGCTTGCCGCTGGACGCCGTGCGCTCGAACGCGTCCCTCGGCGCGGTCTCCACAGTGAACGAGAGCAGCTGCTCCGCCTCGGCCGACGTCAGCTCGGCCACCTCCGCTGTGAAGGCCTCCCGAGCGGCGGCGGCGTCGGACACGTACTGCTCGTCGAGACGGACCGTGAGCCGCTCGCGACCGGAGCCGGGGGAGACCAGCAACTGAAGCTCACCCCGGTAACCCAGCCTGTCCTGCGCCACCTTCGACAAGCGCCGGTAGTTGAAGAAGTAGGTGCCGACGCGCACCACATCGCCGTAGCGGCCGAGCAGTTCCAGGCGCGGTACGTGGCTGCCGCAGGGGCACGCGCCCTCCACCGCGCGTCCCAGGTCACCGATCTCGTAGCGCTCCAGCCGCTGCCCGGCACGCGCTCGCGAGGTGAACACCAGTCGGCCGGGCTCGCCCGGCACCACGGGACGGTCCTCGTGCGGGTCGAGGATCTCCAGCGTGTGCAGGTCGGTCAGCACATGATGAACCGCCCCCTGGGATGCGGCGCACTGATAGCCCAGCGGGCCCAGATCGGTGCTGCCGTACGCGGCCGAACGGATCACCTCGACGCCGAACTCCTCCGTCAGCACCCGGTGCTGCTCAGCCGTGAAGTGCTCGCCGCCGTAGAAGACCGTGCGAATGCCGCCGTAGGCACGCAGCCGGTCCGCCTCCGCGTGGAAGAGCTGCCACAGATAGGAGGGCATGCCGAACACGGTGTCCGCCTGGTGGGTGATCAGCGCTTCGGCGACCATGGCGTGGTCGGGCCCGGCGGCCATGGGTATCTGTGTGGCGTTCAGGCGTTCCAGGATGGAGAAGAAGCTGATGAAGCTGCCGTACATCCCTCCGCAGTAGAACAGGTTGGCCGCCCGGTCCCGGCCGGGATCGAACCCGGCGGCGAGCAGTCCGTCGGCGGCGGTGCGCATCTGGTTGTCGTAGTCGTCGCAGGTGAACACCGACAGGGCGGGAGCGCCCGTCGAGCCGCCACTGCGGAAGTACAGGTGCGCGTACTCGGGGGCGAGCGACGCGAGCGCCCGCTGGACGCCCTCCTTGCCCAGCAGCGGCCCGTCCGGCGGCGGCAGCACTACCGGTGGGGCCACGAGGTCCTCCAGGCAGGGCACCGTGCGGAACGACGCATCGGACGCGCGTACGCTCACCCGCCGGCTGTAACGCTGCAACGCGTAGACACCGTCGTGCGGTTCGCCCTGGTAACCCTCCAGCATGGAGCCGACCGGAGTGACACGGGTGACGCCCGCGGCGAACAGTGCCCGCGACAGCTCGGCCACGTCCGCCGGCCCGCCGCCGATCGCCGCGGTCTGCAGATAGCGGCGCATCGGCCGCAGTGTCGCGACGACCGCGTGCCGGGACAGCGGCTTCACCCAGACGCTGCGATGCAGGGGCGAGGCGCCGAGGGCCGGACGGGTGTCGGCCAGCACCCTCCAGGAGCCGTCGCCGGCGGTGATCACCCGGGTCAGGCCGAGGTGCTGTTCGAGCCGGGCGAGCTGTTCCACGGTCGTGATCTCGGCCTGCTCGGCCGCGTCGGGCAGCGGGGGCCGCCGTGTGTCGGAGATCTTCGCCAGCCGCTCGGCGAACCGTCCGGCGAACGCGAAAACCTCCTCCTCGTCCCCGGTGTCGAGATAGACCACCTGCGGACTGGAGCACGCCTGCTGCTCGAAGCGGCAGACGTCCTCGGCGAGCGCGTCGAGCGTGTCGACGTCGGCCGCGGCATCGCGGGTCAGATAGGCGAAGGAGATCCGGTGCCCCCACTCGACGAGCCGGCAGCCGGGCGGTGCCAGGTCGCTCACCGACCGCACGGCGTCCTCGCCGCCCCACACGGCGATCGCGTCGGCCTGCCCGCACAGCGCCTCGACCCACTCACGGCGCGAGGACGGGAAGTGCAGGGCCACCACCCGTTCGGTGATCAGACCGGTCGGATCGGCGGTGCCGAGCGCGGCGAGCAGCTCGATGGCCAGCGGGCTGTCGGCGCTGCTGGTCTTGAGCACGTTGAGGTTCCCCGCCAGCAGGCCCTCGACGACGCTCAGCGGCGCCACGGTGGCCGCATTGCCGGGGGCTATGTGCACCAGCAGCCCGACCGGGGCCCAGGCCTCGTACACCGTCTCACGGGCGTCCGGCCGCGTCAGCCGCTCCGGGCGCAGGCCGCCCAGCTCCCGTCGGAGCTTGCGCTCCAGGGCCTGCCGGGTGAGTGCCGCGGCCAGCTCGGCGAGGACCGGTCCGGCCTCATCCGCATGCAGGTGGCGCGCCAGCCGGACGTGCAAGGGAGAGCCGGAATCGGCCAGCTCGGCGCTCACCGCGGCGCAGGCGCCGATCACCACCTCCGTGGGCAGCGGACGCGCCAGGACGCGTCCGGTCAGCTCCGGCAGCGCGGCGAGCCTTCGTCCGGCCTCGGTGTCGTCGATGAACTTCCCCTGCCAGAGGTGAGGTGCGGAAGTGGTCACGACATTCCCTTCAGGAGTTCGGCGGCGGCGACCGCGCAGCTACGGTTACGGCTCACTCCGGCCCTGCCGTGCACGGTGAACCAGTCGCTGGACAGCGGGCAGCCGCATTCCTCACCGGGGTGCAGGGAGGCCAGATCGCCCATCACGACGCTGTGCGCCGGCACGGAGGTGATGTACGGGCTGACCAGGTGCAGGAAGCCCCGCTCCCCGTACGGCAGCGGACGCAGCGTCGCCGTGTCGCGGACCGCGGCGCGTGACCACACCGGCACGTGCAGACGGTGGTGTGCGCACTCGACGTATGGCACGCAGTGCTCGACGGAGCCGAACGTGTCGCGAATGCGGTCCCCGGGGATGCCGAGGAGTTCGGTGACCTCGGCGTAGAACTCCTCCTTGCCGATCTGCCGGTCCGCATGGCCCTTCCAGCCGCCGCCCAGCACCACCAACGACCCCTCGGGCAGCCGCAGGGGCGGCAGACCCATGGCGCTCATCCGCTCGAGGGTGAAGTGCAGGAAGGCCGGGAAGCCCAGGATGCGCACGGGAGCGTCGTCCTCGGCGTAGCGCTGGAGCGCCGCGATACAGCCGTGCACGTCGAACTCGTGACCGGTGCCGGTGTGGCGAAGCGCGTGCGCGATCTGCCGGGCCGGGGCGAAGTCGCACAGGTAGCTGTCGGTGAAGGAGGTGCCCAGCTTCAGTGACGGCGCGGGTTCGTAGCTGTACAGCAGATAGTTGACCGGCTGGTCGGGGGTGATCCAGCCGTAGTGATCGAAGATCCGGGCCACCATGCGCTGCGCCGAGCGGATGGTCCACTCGTCGAAGAACATCTGCGACTTCTGGCCGGTGGTGCCCGAGGAGGTCAGATGCAGGAAGACCTCGTCGCGGGGGATCGACAGCACCTCATGGCGCTTGAAGAAGGCGGCGGGCACCAGCGGGCTGCGCACCCGCTCGCCGACCGTCCGTGCGGGGAGCTCCGGTGGGTCCTGGAGCAGGGCGGCGAAGAACGGGGAGCGTTGCGCGTGCCAGGTGTTGGCCTCGGCCATGGCGGAGGTGAACAACTCGTCGGCCTCCGGACCGGTGGCGTACGGCGGCGCGAGGTCGCACAACCGCTGTACGTGGCTCAGTTCCGCCGGGTCGGGGACCTCGACGCGAGCGAGATGGGGGTTCATCGGGACACCTCGTGAAGGGGCAGGTAGGTGGAGGTCCAGGCGCTCAGATAGGCGCTGAGGTACGGCTGGAGCAGCGCGCTGACGGCCGTCGTCCTGAAGTCGATCTGACGGCTGGTCCGGGACAGCACCACGTAGTCGTGGAAGCGGCCGCCGATGCGGCGCATCGCCGGGTACACCGCGCTCGGCACGAACCCCGAGCAAAGGAAGACCTCCAGGGCCTCCGTGTCGGCCAGCGGCAGCAGTGTCTCGGCATAGTCCGCGCCCGCCCGGGTGACCGCCGTCATCAGCGCCTCCAGCGCGCCGGTCACGGCCACCGGATGCGGATGCACCGCGACCAGGGCGCAGTTGCCCGCCACCGGGTCCAGGTCGGCGTACGCCTCGAAGCCGCCGTCGGCTGCGACCAGCACCGCGTTCGGCGTGTGCAGGGGGAAGAAGCGGTCTCCCGCGTCGGGGAAGTGCTCCAGGAAGCGACGGCGAACGAAGGCCGGAGCCGCGATCAGCTCGATCGGCCCGGCACCCGTGACGGCGCGTGTCGCGGGACGGGTGGGGACCCGTCCGGTCCCCGCGTAGTCGATGCCGATGCCGGAGGAGGCCGCGGACAGCAGCGCCGCGAGAGGTTCCGGTACGCGCTCGACCTGGGCACGGCGCTCCAGCACGCCGTCGGCGTAGCGGGCGAACAGGGCCAGACTCTCGCATCCCTCGACCTCGACCGCGTTGGGCATCAGCCCGAGCGGCCTGAAACCGTTGCGGACCACGACGTGCTGCGGGCCCTCGGTGACGACACGGACCGTCGCATATACCGAGTCGAGCCGGCCGGTGCCGAACGCCTCGCCGCAGACCGCCCCCGTCAGCCGGGAGGCCAGTCCTCCGCCGCGGTGACCGGAGTGGACGGCGAGGCCGACGAGCTTGCCGATACGGCTGCCTGCGTCGGTCTGCACGACGGCGGAGCCGACCACATCGCCCAGGTCCGTGCGGGCGGTGAGCCAGTGCGCGGTGCCGTCGATGATCAGCCGGCGCATGACAGCCGGGTCGCTGCCGAGTGGCACCGGGTAGCCGTGCCCGTACACGTCGAAGTACAACTGCCGGAGGTCGGCGATGTCGTGGACCGTGGCGGGCGTGAGGACGACGGTCACGGCGCATCTCCCGACAACACTGCCGGCCGCACGAGCTGGGTGGGCTCCTTCGGTTCGGCGTCGTCCGCGCGGCCGCCCAGCCACCACAGGCCCACCGTGACCGGGAGCAGACCGGCACCCTGCACCAGACACAGCGTGCGGGCCGTCAGATGGTCGCCGAGGGCGCCGAAGACGAGAGAGGAGACGGGAAAGGTGGCGCCGAGCAGCGCTTGCATCACCGCGAAGAAGCCCGCCTTGTCCTCGGTGGGCACCCGCCGCTGGAACAACGCCACGAACCGGACGCCGATCACGCCGACGCACCAGCCGACGACGGCCAGCGAGCCGACCGCCACCATGTGCCCTGTCAACAGGCCCGGCAGGGCGAGCGCGGCAGCGATGGCGGCCAGGCACGCGCTGCCCACGGTGATCGGACGACCCGGAAGGCGCCCACCGGTGAACGACCCGACGAGCGTTCCGGCGCCCAGTGCGGCCTCCAGCAGAGCGACGGTCGAGCCGGTGGAGTGCAGGACGCCCCGGGTGTACAGGGGCATGACGACGTAGACGGCGGTGGTGAAGACATTGGCTGCGGCGAAGCAGACCAGGACGCGGCGGACGAACGGCAGACCGGCCAGAATCCGGCGCAGCGTCCGCGGTTGGGGTGTGCTTTCGCTCCCCGGTCCCTGCACTACCAGCGTGGCGTGCGGGAATCGGGCTGAGACGATCAGCAGAGCCGCCAGCAGATAGGCACCGGCGCATCCGGCCACCACGCCCGCCAGCCCGCCTGTGTCGACCACCAGGGGGCCGAGCAGCCCTCCGGCGAGCCCGGCCAGCGACTGGGTGGACAGTTCGAATCCGGTGGCCGCCTCGATATCGGCGTCGTCGACCAGCTCGGGCACCGAGGTCGTCAGGCAGGGGTCGAAGACAGCCTGGCAGGTCGCCAGCGCCAGCCCGCCCGCGTAGGCCGCGGCCATGGGCAGCGCGACCGTGTACGCCCACACAGCCGTGGCCGCGGCGACGAGGCCCGCGGCGGCCGTGGCCGCGGCCAGCACCGTGCGGTGGGCGCGGCGCTCGATGATGCGCGCCACGACAGGGGCGAGTACGACCGCAGGCAGGGTGCTAACCGTCAGGAACAGGCCCGATTCCAGTCCCCGGTGGTCGCCGCCCGCAAAGCCGACGAGCCACCAGACCGCACCGACCTGGAACATCCTGCCCGCCGCCTGGCTGAGGACCTGCCCCACCCAGACCCTGCCGAAGGACGGATTGCGCAGCACCACGGGCAGACGCCGTGCGTGCGAAACGGGTGCGCTCATGAGTGCGGCCGTTCGTCGACCACACGAATCAGCTTGCCGGTACGGTTGTTGACCGCCAGGTCGCGGAGCCGTACCCACTCGACCGCCAGGGGGTTGACGTGCCCCGCGGTAGTGGCGTTCGCGTAGAGGGGACGCTGCTCCAGAACCGCCTTGGTGATGGACTCGCCCAAGGCGGCGTGGCGGCCGGCCGGTTCGCCCGTCGCCAGACGCAGTGCCAGGCCGTCACGGCCGTCCTGACGGCGCACCACGAGTTGCAGACCGCTGACCTCGCCGGTCGCGTCCGTCGCCGTGACGATGTCGTGCACGTCCTGCGTGTACAACGAGACGGGGCCGACGCGAACACCCTCCTCGGCCCGGCCCAGGATACGGAACACCCCCGCGTCCCGGTCCACCCATGCGGCACGGTCGCCGGCCGGATAGCGCAGCACGGGCATCAGCCGTCTGCGGAGGTCGGTCACGACCAGCCGTCCCGGGGCGCCTTCGGCCTCGACCGGCAGGTCGGCCTCGTCGAGGATCTCGACCAGCGTGTACGGGGTGAAGGCGCGGTGGACTCTGGGATCACTGCCCGGCACGGCCTCGCCGAGCAGTCCGGCGTCCACACTCGCGTAGCCCAGCGACCGCGCGTCGGCGTGAGGGAACGCGGCTTCGAGAAGAGGAAGTTGGTCGGCGAACAGGCACTCACCGCCGAAGAAGAGGAGTTCCACGTCCGGCAGCGTGCGACCGGCCGCGGTGAGGCGCTCGGCGAGAGAGCACAGCGTGGTCGGCGTGCCGGCGACGACCTGCGCCCCGAACTCCTCCAAGGTGGCCGCGGTGGATTCCCAGGGCGCCGCGCCACCGAGGGGAAGCCGTACATTGGCCACCGGAGAGCGGTGCAGCGAATCGAGAAGGAAGTTGAAACTGGCGTAGAGGTCACCGGCATAGAACAGGTCGGCCACCCGGTGGCCCGGACGCAGCCCTGCGGTGACGAGCCCGGCACCGAACGCGGCGGTGAATTCCCGCCATTCCGTGCGGGTGTAGTAGGAGAACTTCGGGGAGCCTGTCGTACCGCCGCTGCGGAAGACGACCGCTTCGTCCAGCGGCGCGGTCAGCAGCCTGTTGTGCCGGGGCGAGTTGGCTCGCCAGAAGTCCGCCTGCGGCACCACCGGAAGTTCCGTGAGGTGCGTCACTCGGTCGGGAAGCCGAGCGTAAAGCTCCTGGTAGAAGGGCGAGTTGTGGCGCGCGAAGCGTATCAGCTCCGCGAGAGGTTGAACGGGCATCAATTCCTGCTCGATGGCGGTGCTCGGCGAACCCGTCGACAACCGCAAAGTCCGACGCGGTTCGGCGGAAGCGGATGTGCGGAAGTGGTTTCACTCCGAAACGATGGAGAACCTGTCACTGATGGTGTGGTTCAGCGGAGCGCCCAGGGGAATTCAAGGCGCTGCACACTATGAGGGTATCTCACCATTCGAAACGCGCTTGCGTCAACTCGCCCAGCTGCTAGTGGCCTTGGACTCGTGCGCACGGAGACGGGGATCGGTGGTGGCCGGTTCCATCCGCGATCGAGACGGTCGTCACAGAAGGCGGCTGGTTCATAAGGAAAAGTTGAGCGTTCCCAAAATAGAGTTTATGGAACCTGCGGTAAGCGCTTCGGCTTTCTCGGTTGGCCGAATCCGAGGGCTCCGGCGCGCCGTGGCGACCTGGTCCGTAAGGGACTGCCCGTGGAACCGCTCGGAGGTGCAGGCCCGGTCTTGATCGTCGCGTTGCCGTACGGCCAGAAGCATGCCGACGTCGACCATCTCGTGCCTCCCGTGCGCGCGCCGGTGCACCGGCGCCGGGAGCCGAAGTACTGAACGCCTTGACCACTCCGATGCCCGGATCACCACGGTCCCGCGCCTGCATGGGTGGGCCCGGAGGGGGGTGCGACCGGCCCGGCCATCGTCTGACGAGCCCGGCGCCGGATCGGCGACCGCCGGGGCTCGCGCAGGTACGGTTGGCGCGGCTGCCACGGCGGACCCCATGGAAGTCATCGTTCCGGAGGCGGAGGAGCCGTGGCAGACGTGTCCTGGCCGCCGTCCTCGCCCTCTCGGCCGCGGGGTTGAGCCGGATCCTCGACCGGCTCGTCGTCCCCGGCAGGGGCGCACAGGTTGGCAGTGTGGGGCCGACCGTGCGGCCAGAGGAGGCGTGTACCCGGCCACGACCGGCCTCTGTCCGGCGGCGGCCCACGCGCGGTGTGCCCGGGCGAGATGGCGGTGGCCAGCAATCGATCGGGGGCCCATTCGTCGATCGGGGCCCATTCGTCGGCACGGCCGACTTGGCAGTCGCCGCAGAAGCCCTCGGCGAGGTCGACCAAAGCTGGTCTACCGTTCTGGTCTCCATTTCCGGCCGCCCGGCAGCGGGCTTACCGCCGACGGGGCGCCGTGTTTCTCATACTGCCGACGGAGCCGAAATTCAGCCATCACCTCCGGAGACAGGCCCGTGATCCGCCGACTCCGAGTGATCGCGGCGAACTCGGTTTCTCACCACAATGGCCCAACGCCCTCCGCACGCGACGATCACCTCTCCAGCACAAAGCCGCTGGAGAACCGGTCCGGCGTCGTCACCGAAACTCCCCGGCCGCTTCCGCCGATTCCGGCCCCGGAGATCCCTCGGCTTGCGACTCGGTGACACCGACTTCAGGCCATCGCCACGCGCTGATCGTTTCCACAGGTGCAGTGGCGAGATGAGAATACGGCTCATTCCATTGTGCCTGAACCGGTTTGTCAGTAGCTTGCGGGGCCCACTGGTACCTGAAAGGGGGTCACGCTATGCGCAGGAGAAGCCTTTTCCTGGTATTCCTGTCGGCCGTTGTATGGCTTGCCGCACTGCCGGCCATCGCGTCGGCAGAACATCCCCGCTTACCCGCCCTACCCATACCCGGCGATCCCCGTGCCGCACACCTCGAGCCGTTCACCGGTCACGCCGTTGCAGCAAACTCGGTGGAGGCGCCGGCCGTGCCCCGGCATCCCTTCATGGCTCCCAACGGCAGAAGCAATCTGCACGACGACGCGTATCAGACGGACACCTACACCCGATCAGGCCCCGCTGGACACGAGCCGACCGTCCGAACCCGCCTGCAGGGCGGGCTGTGCGGCTCGGTCACGTTCGATTCGAGGGGCCGGTTGGTCACCGTCTGCATGGCCCCGGGGCGCGCCCCACGACTGATGCTGCTGGACCCCGACAACCTCGGCGCGATCGCGGGCCTGACACTCCCGGGAACCGCCGGCACAAGCAATACGGACGTGACGGGCGGCGGTTACTTCTACCTGGACGACAAGGACCGCGTGGTCGTGCCGACCAAGGCCGGTGGCGTCCAGGTCATAGCGATTCAGGGCAACGCCTTCGTGGCCCAGCGCAGTTACGACCTGAAACCGGTCATCGGCGACGCGGGTATCGTCTCCGCCCTCCCCGACTGGTCGGGGCTGCTGTGGTTCGTGACCAGGAGCGGTGTCGTCGGTACCGTCAACCTGACCAACGGCGTAATACGGTCCCAGGCACTGCGCGGCGAGCAGATCGCCAACAGCATTGCGGTCGACGAGTCGGGCGGAGTGTTTGTCGTCAGTGACCATGCGCTGTACCGGTTCGACGCGGGACCGGGTGGAACGCCCCACGCAACCTGGCGCGCGGTGTACGACCGGGGCACCCGGCAAAAGCCTGGCCAGCTCAGTCAAGGCAGCGGCACCACCCCCACTCTCATCGGCTCTGCATCCGGGCCGGGTGGTGGCTATGTGGCGATCACGGACAACGCCGACCCGAGGATGCACGTGCTGGTGATGGCCCGCGGAAAGGCCGGACCGATGAGAGTGTGCGCCGAGCCGGTCTTCCCGGCGTGGAAAGGAGCCGACGAGAACAGTCTGATAGCCGTGAACGGCGACCTGATAGCCGAGAACAACTACGGGTACGTCGTCGGCAGCGACGCGCTGCTCGAGGGGTTTCTCGGTCACAGGGCGCCCGACACGGCCCCAGGCGTAGTCCGGGTGCACGTCGACTATGCGCGCAGGAGCTGCACGACCGCCTGGTCCAACACCACCGAGCGCGTCCCCAGCGTGGTCAGCAAGGCGGCACTGGGCAACGGGCTGCTGTACACCTACACCCATCCGTCCGCCGCGGAACTGGCCTTCAGGCCCGGAGAGCACTCCATCGGGGTCCCGGACGCCTGGTACCTCACGGCGTTGGACGTGCGGACGGGCAAGCGGGCATGGAGCATGCTGGCAGGCGCCGGACCACTGTTCAACAACCACTACGCCCCCGTGTCGATCGGGGCCGACGGTGCGGCCTACGTGGGCTGTGTCGGTGGACTGATCCGCATCGCCGACTCCTGAAACGCACCAGTCGTACGCCGTCGCCGGGCGACGTGGACCGCTCTTCCCCTGCCCTGCAGGCTGCGGGCACCGGCACGGGCGGGCGGCCCGTGTCCCATGGCGTGTACCGCAGCGCGGAACACGGAGCCGGAAGCAGTGACGGCAGACCGGCGGGCCACCGGCGGCGCAAGGGCGGCCAGGGCGGACGCCCACCCGGCTTCGGCTGAGAGGCGTATCCGCACAACCCTCTCGGGGGGCACTGCTCCGAGCCCGGAGTGCCCCCCGTGTCAGTGGCCGCTGGCAGGATGCGCTGCATGGCCTCAGCTACCGCAGCCGATTACGGCTGGATACGTTCGTCATCCTCGCCCTTCAGGTACGCGCTGGAGGTCGGGTACACCCTGACCTTGGTGCGGGGAGTGTCGCCTGCGCAGTTGCTCGGCATGGCGGGGGCCGAGCAGGGGGTGTGTGCCAGGGGTTCAACGAACTGATCGAGCAGCACCAGGAGCTCATCTACGAGTCCGACGGCGGGGAGGAGTTCATCCTCGCGGGAGCGTGCACCGTTGGGGGCCGAGGAGGGGACTGGACCCTCGCCCTGGTGCTCGGCGGTGATCTCGGTTCGCTTCGCTTGATGGAAGCCCTGTCCTCCGGGACCCGTGCCGTCTCTCATTCGAGTAACGGGGGGAAGCCCATGGACTTCTTCCACCTTGCTTTTGGGCAGGGTGCCTGGTCCTTTGGGGCCGGGGTGAATGCCCGCTCCCGTGTGGCGGTGCGGGGGAAGCCGAATCGCCGTCAGGGCGATTCGGCGTTGCGGAAGTGTGGTGCTGAGGCCCACTTCAAGCAGTTGGTGGTGACGGCGGGTGGAGGGCTCTGTGGCCCGGGGTTGCCCTGGAAGGCAGGGTGTGTCGGTCACTCTCACAGGTGATGTTGATCGAAGGCGCGCGCGGGAGAGGAACGGGGTGGCCAAAGGTTGTCCCGCAATTGATCCCGGGCCCCTCAGTGTCGGTGGAGTGGTTGGGCGTTGGCGTCCGCCCTTCGGACCAGGGGTGGCCTGCGGGAACGCATTCTTGCCATGATCGCCTGGTGGACGATGACCAGCGCATACACCCCTCGAAGGTGGCCGACGACCGTGCGTCGCTCACCTCGTTCCTCGACTACCAGCGGGCCACCCTGGCCATGAAGTGCGCGGGTCTGACCGGCGAACAGCTGAAGCAGAAGGCGATCCCGACCTCAGGACTCACGCTCCTGGGCCTGGTGCGCCACGCGGCCTCCGTCGAGCGGAGCTGGTTCCGCTTCATCGTGAACGCGGAGGAGGTCAAGACGCCTTGGCCCGGCGAGGTCGACGGCACGTTCGCCGAGTTCCATGTGGAGGACGCCGACGTTGGCGAGGCGTTCGGAGTCTGGCGCGAGGAGTGCGCCCGTGCCCGCGCCGTCGCTTCTTCCTTCGATTCCCTCGACGACACCGTCAACTTCCGCGGCGAGACCATCTCACTCCGCTACGTCCTCACCCACATGATCGAGGAGTATGCGCGTCACAACGGCCACGCCGACCTACTGCGCGAAGCGATCGACGGAGCCGTCGGCGAGTAGATAGGGGAGCGATACGGCTCGGCGAGCACCACGAGATGATCACATCATGGTTGCTGTGATCACTGCGTCGGAGCCCTCTTGGATAGCCCCGTTCACTGGGGTGAGCCCGCGCTGCTTCTCCAAGTTGGTGACTGCACTGCGGCGCGAGGGAGCCGACTCGGTGCGGCGGGGCCGGCCCTGGAGCCTGCCGCTGGAGGACCGGGTGCTGCTGGTCGCGGCGTACCGGCGCACGAACTTGACGCTGCGCCAGCTCGCTCCGCTGTTCGGTATCTCGAAGTCGGCGGCCGACCGGATCATCGACCAGCTTGGGCCCGTCGTTCACCGACGACACTTCAGTGTCACCCGGCGTGCCGCGTCTGGCCGCTGGTACGGCGGCTCGTGCCGGCCGTCCCGGAAGAACCCGGGACGGTCCGGTGGCGTGTGCCGTGCCGCCGGTGTCGACGGCGCTGTCACCCGATGGGGCCTGCCGACGGCGTTCACAGTGCCGGTGCCGGTGCCGGTGCCGCGGCCGAGCGGAGGGGCGGCCGAGCGGAGAGGCGGCCGACTGCTGCGGCGGGTCGGGGCGCTCGGGTTACCTGTCGGCGGGCGCCGGCAGCAGACCGTCGGCGACGAGTCCGCTGAAGACCGCCTCGCCCAGGGCATGGACGGCGGACTGCGGCCGGACCATGACGGTGAATTCCTTGATCCGGCCGTCGTCGTCGAAGTGCAGCAGGTCGATGCCGTGTATCTCCCTGCCGTTGACGGTGGCCCGGAAGACCAGGACCGCCGAGGAGGCGGTGGTGCCGTCGGTGCTCGTCTCGGCGGTGCCCGCGTAGTTGCCGACGTAGCGGAAGTCCTCGAAGGTGCGCAGGAGAACCCCGAAGAGGCCCAGGACCATCGGCTTGCCCTCGAAGGGCCTGAACTTAACCGGGCTGTAGAAGCGGATGTCATCGGTGAACAGACCGTCCAGGGCCGCGAGGTCGCGGCTTTCGACGGCGCTGCGGAAGCTGTCGGCCGGGGTCACGATTCCTCCTGATACTCATGAATATGAATAGTCAGAACGATGAGTATCATGGGGAGCGAGCCCATGGGTAGAGGGAGGAGGCGATCCGATGGCGCTGCGGCACGCCGTACTGGCCGCCCTGCTGGACGAGGAGCTCAGTGGGTACCAGCTGGCCAAGGCGTTCGACCTCGGGGTGGCGAACTTCTGGCACGCCCAGCCGCAGCAGCTGTACGCAGAGCTGACCCGGCTGGAGAAGAACGGGCTGATCGCGGGCCGAGAGGTGGTCCAGGACACCCGCCCCAACAAGCGCCTCTTCACGGTCACCGAGGTCGGACTGGCGGAACTGGAGCACTTCACCACCACAGAGGCCAAGCCCACCTTCGTGCGCGACGATCTGCTCGTGAAGGTCCAGGCCGCCGACCACATCGACACGGCGACACTGATCGGGCAGCTCACCGAGCGCGCCGCCTTCGCCAAGGCCAAGATCGACCTGTTCGCCAAGCTGCTGCAGAGCATGCGCGGAGAGCGCACGGAAGAGGACTTCCTGCGCCATGGCGAGCGCATCGGCCCCTACCTGACCTGCTTGCGTGGCCTGGCCTTCGAACAAGGCAACCATGACTGGTGCCAGCGCACGATTGCCGTCCTGCGCGAGAGGCAAGGCGCCCACCCTCAGGGCTGACGCACGCTCTCCAGCCGTCGTCGGGAAGTCGCCCACGGCGGGGAGAGGCGCGTCCCCGCTCCGGTATTCCGCTATTCCGACATGCCGGTGACCCGCCCGGCACGGCAGCCGGGCGTCGCTCTGCAACCCGCATACGATCACATCCATGGGCGAGAATCGGCGGCTGACGTCCTCGCGCTTCATGCCTGCGGTGGTGATCTCGCTCATCGTCGCGGTCCTGGCCGGGCTCTTCGTCGGCGCCTACTCCTGGGCGATGGCAAATCCCGTACCGCATCGCATCCCTGTTGCGGTGACGGGAGGGTCGGTCAAGGGCGAACGGTTCGTCGGCGCGCTGGAGAACACGCTCCGCACATCGCTGGCCCTCCACCCGTACCCCGATTACGCCACAGCGCGCGCCGCGGTCGACGCGCAACGGGAGTTCGCGATTCTTCAGCGCCGTCCGGCCGGGGTGGACGTCGACGTGGCGAGCGCGGCGGGTGCGTCGGTCGCCCGGGTCCTGGCCCAGGGCGCCGCGGCGGTCGGCCGGACGCTCGGCATTCCCGTGCAGGTCAGGGATGTCAAGCCCCTTCCCGAAACGGACCCCCAGGGGCTCGCGGTCTTCTACATCACCCTGGGGGCGACCATCCTCGGTTTCGTCGGCGCCATCCAGCTCGGTGTGCATGCCCTGGCGCTGCGCCCCGCCGAACGGATCGCCGTCACCGCGGGCTATGCCATGCTGGGCGGCCTGTCCATCTGCGCCATGACCGACTGGGTGCTCGGCGTGGTGCGGCTGCCCTTCCCCCAGTCGTGGGGAATCTGCGCGTTCACCATGTTCACCGCCGGCATGATCTTCACCGCGTTCCACACCTTGCTGGGCCGCTGGGCGCTGGTGCCGACGTGGGTGCTGCTGGTCCTCCTCGGCAACCCCTCCTCGGGGGGCGCGGTCGCCTGGCCGCTGCTCCCTCCGGCTCTGGGCTTTGTGGGGCGGTTCCTGCCGCCGGGCGCGTCGGTGAGTGCCCAGCGCAACGCCATCTATTTCCCTGACCACCAGCACATCGAGCCCTATGTGGTGCTCGCCGCGTGGTGCCTGGCCGCCACGTCGGTCTTCCTCGGGTGGCGTGCACGACACCCGAGCGGCCGCGAGACGGCACCGGCCTCCGCGCCCGGTGCGGGGTAAGGGCCGACCGACGGAGCGCCGTCACCGTCCGAAGATCCCCGGCGCCGACATGGACGGAAGCCGGTCCAAGGGGGGCGTCCAGCGCCTTGCTCGCTTCATCCGCGAAACGGTTGACCGAGCGAGAGAGCACCGCAGCCTTCACGGGTGTGGCGCTCGATGTACTCGGCCAGGGGACTCGGGGCCGATCCACGAGCGAGGTTCCAGGTCACCGGGTTGTTGTCGACTACTTGCAGCTACTTGCAGCGCGCTGAGCACCGCGTCCGCCGGCCGCCCTTTGGACCCGTCGAGGACCGGTTCCATCCCGAATTCGAACTCGCGGCTCCGATCAGGGGCAGCAGTCGCGCGCCCGACGGCGAAGGCGCCTACGGGCCCTTCGTGGGGCCCCCACCACGACCACGTAAGCCCGGGGAGCCGGCGTGCCTGGGCACCCTCGTGAACCATCGGGCCGGGTGCCGCGTCATCCTGGTACGCGGCCCGTGCCGGGTGGCGCTGGGCGAGGGAGAGCAGGTGGACAGATGACGGCACGTGACGTGTTCTGAAGGCCGTGATCAGGGCGTCTTCCTTGTGTTGTGCACGGGAAGACCGCCGCCGACCGGCGGGGCGGCAGAAGAGGGGCACTGGGGCTGACGACGAGGCGATCTATGAAGCAGGACTCGTGCTCGTCCCCGGCGACGGAGGGGCCTCGATCACAGACTTCCTGCTCCGCGTTTCAGGGGAGACCGCATGCTTTCGGTCCTTGGGGCCTGTCCGGCGTCTTGTCGCGGTCGAGGGGTCCGGGACGCCCGTCTGCGACCAGCGGTGTCGGGGCTGGTGGCATCAGGCGCTGGGTAGCCGCAGGGCCGGGTTGCAGTCGACAGCTGCCCGTTCGAGCAGCCGGTGCTGCCCGGGAGTACCTGGCGGCGGGGGGAGTGCGTCGTGTAGGAAGTTGATGATTCCATGTCATCGGAGGAGCTTCCTTGTACAGCCATGAACGGGCCAAGACAAGCGGGGCCGAGAGGCCCGGGCGTTCACCCCACCGGTCCGGGCCGGCCTTTCCCGGACAGCTGCAGGGCCTGCTCGGCCTTCAGCGGGCGGTCGGCAACGCGGCGGTCGTACAGCTGCTCCGTCAGTCAGGGCACTCATGGGCTCAGCCCGAGCAGCACCAGCACTCCGCCGGCTGCGGTCACCGGGGGGAGCCGCCCGCCGTGCGGCGCTCCGCCGTCCACGACGTGCTGAGCACCAGCGGCAGCCCGCTCGACCAGGCCACCCGCACGGACATGGAGGCCCGGCTCGGCGCGGACTTCTCCGACGTCCGGATTCACCAGGGCGGCGCGGCCCGCGCCTCCGCCGCCGAGGTCGGCGCTCGCGCCTACACCAGCGGGAACCATGTGGTCATCGGTGAGGGCGGCAGCGACAAGCACACCTTGGCCCATGAACTCACCCACGTCATTCAGCAACGTCAGGGCCCGGTCGCAGGGACCGACAACGGCCGGGGGCTTTCCGTCAGCAGCCCCAGCGACCGTTTCGAACGCGAAGCAGAAGCCAATGCGACGCGGGTGATGCGGAGCAGTGCGTCGCTTCCGAAGCAGACTGCGGCACCCGCCGAAAGCGGCGGCGGCCCGGTTGAGGGCGCGATCCAGCGCCGGGTGAGCCTCAGGGATGCGCAGAATCCGCAGAACACTCGGGAGTTGAGCGACGAGCAGAGCGTTCGGGAATTCCTCGAACAGCACGGTGTCTCGATACTCGAATCCACCAAAACCCGTATGGGCGCGTCCCTCGGTGTCACGGCGGCGGTTCGCGTGGAGTTGAAAGCTGGTGGTGTGATCCGAGACTTCATAGCCGCTGAAAAGGATCTTGTCTACGAGGACAGCAAGGCTGGCGCGGAGGAGCTGGTCGACGCCATCTGCGATCGAGTCATCAGATCCTTCGCGGAGTCACACGGGCAGTCCGCTCCCTCCATTCCGAGCGCGATGCTGCGGCAGATGAACCAGCAGCAGTCGGGTGGCGGCAATCCCGGACCGTCCCCGGGCGGTCCGGGGCACAGGCCCCTCGCCAACATGCTGTCGCAGTGGGCCCGGCAGGGGATGGCCGAACACGCGGCGGAGAGTTCGTTCTTGACCGGGCTGAGGAAGGGAGCCGAGTCGGCTGTCACCGGTCGTACCGACGCGCTCACCATGCCTGTGCCGAGCTCGGAGAGCGTATCGGAAGGGACACGTTGGGCTGCCTGGGTCGCGCTCGAAGGTGAAGAGAAGGTGCGCCGGACAGTGGAGCAGGCCGCACAGCAGGTGAGTCCGGAGGAGGGCCAGAGGCTTCTGGCTCAATTCGATGAAACGCTGAAGGAGAAGAAGAAGGAAATGGCAGGGACCGTCGTCGGCTCTGCGGTGACGAGTGGGCTGATCGGCCAGGCTGCGAATGCCATCCCGAACCCTGGCATCAAGCTGGCGGCCAAGCTTACTTCGACGATCCTCGGAGGTCTGGCGACGGCCAAGCAAGTCGGCGACGGCGCGGACGCCGTCAAGAAGATCGAAGAGGTCAGCCCCCAGACCTACAAGACACTCCTGAATGCTCGTGACGAGGCTCTGAGCCGGGCCGCCGATGAGTACTTGGTGAAGAGCAGGGAGAATACGATGGAGCAGCTGATGAACTCCGGCAACTTCCAGTGATCCCCTGTACCCATGGCAGGCACCGCCCCCGCTCGTTCGCGGGGGCGGTGCCTGCTTCATCGTGTGCGGAGGCGAGCTGAGATCCGTGCTGAGGGCTGTCCCGTAATCCCCAGACGTCGGCGCTGGCCATCGCGCCAGTGCAGCCAGAACGGTTGCGACGCGATCCCCATCACCTGCGGATCAGAGTCCAGCAGGATCAGCCGGTCCCGCTCCAGCCACGACCCGTACCCGACGTGCTCACCCGTCGTCGCGCAGAAGTACCAGCCCGCGAAGCTCTCCCCGTCCTTGGGCCAGCGGAAACGGCCGCACCGGCTCCACCCGCTCGAAACGAACACCCCAGCACGAGGTGAGAGACCGCCGAACCTGTACCCCGCCCTCCAGAAACCCCAGGTCAAACGCCCCGAGAGCCGGATTCGCGTACGCATCCGCGAGCTGCCCCCACCGCCACCCCTGCCAACCAGCGCGTCGCGCCACTCAAACTTCGGTGGCACTAAACGCTCACATCGCCTCGCTGGAAGGGTGGCCTGGGCTGCGGCACCGCCGACTGGCTGGACGACCACGGTCGGCGCACCGAGTTCCATCCACTCGACGCCGTCGCAGCCCACTACGGCCGGCCCACGGACAACCCGTCCGGCACCGGCTTCGTCACGGCAGTGCGCGCCCCGCACGCTAGGTGTGTTGATCACGAGCGTTGTCAACACCAGCCGGGCTTGATCATGGCGAAGACCTCCGGTGCGGTGAAGGCGTCGAGTCTTCACCGCACCGGAGGTCTTCGTGTCCCACCGTCATGCCCGGCTGACCGTGCACGGCAGGCGACTGCTCGTCGAACGTGTCTGCGCTGGCCGTCCGGTCGCGCATGTGGCGGCGAGACGGGCGTCTCGCGCGCCACGGCCCATCAGTGGATCCGCCGCTGGCGGGCAGAAGGCGGGCAAGGGCTGCACGGCCGGCTCAGTCGCCCCGGACGACACCACGCCACACCGCACTGCTGCCGCCCGCTGTCCATCATCCTCACCCCGGGCAGGCCGCGGACGGCCCGCGCTTCATCCCGGTCCTCGAGAAGATCAAGGTCGTGTCGCGGTCGGTCGATCCCCGCGTCCTAACGAACGAGCCGGCGTCCACCGCACGGCGGTCGCGTAGGCGTTCCTTCCGCACCGCGGCACGCGGCCCCGGACGTTTCGTCTCCGGGTACCCGTCCCGCAGTCGGCACGGCGAGGTCCGGGTCAGTGGTCGTCGGTGATGGTGGTGGCGATGCCGTTCACCACGACCACCTTCGCGGACACACCGCCTCCCTTGGCGGCCGCCTCCAGTTCCTCTTCGGTGCACTGGGTGCCACCCTGGCCGCCCTCCTCGCCGTTGGCGTCGCCGCAGATGTCGCCCCAGCCCCAGATCTTGGTGTCCTCGGCGAGGAGGAACTGCTGCTCGGTGCCCTTCAGGTCCGACACCGTGTACTTGCCCGGCGCCAGGTAGGTCACGGTGCCCAACCAGGTGCCGGAAACGCCCTTGCCCTTGTTGATGCCGTCGATGGTCGAGTTCGAGCTGTTGGCGTCCCTGTCCTTGGCAGAGGTGCTCTCATCCGGTGCCGGGCGCTCGGTGACCTTGACGGCAGCGCCGTATTTCATGATCACGTCTGCGGCGATGGATCCCTTCTTCAGCGCCTTGTCCAAGTCGTCAGCCGTGCAGGGTGTGTTGGCCGCGGGGTTGTACTTGCCGCAGATGGTGCCCGCGCCGTAGATCTTGGTGTCCTCGGCGACGAAGAACTGCTGCTCCTTGCCGCCTGCCTTGACGATGTGCTTGCCGGGTGCGAGGTATTCCACCGTGCCGCCCGTGAAGGTCCCGCTGACCCCCTTGGGCTTGTTCGACGTGGACTTCGCCGCTGCCGCCGTCGCCTCCGCCGACGCCGCGGGAGCATCGGTCTTCGCCGAGGAGCGGACGCCCGTGGCGTTGTCCTGGCAGGCGGTCAGCAGCGTGGTGCCGGCGAGGAACGCGGCGGCGACGAGTAAGGACCTCGTGTGGAGGGTGGAAGCCATGGTCGGATGTCCCCGTTTCTTGGAATTCGTGCATGAGTTCATGGAAAGGGCCGGTGGCGGATGCCCGGTGCCCTGTGGTGCTCGGTTGTTGTGACCACGATGCAGGAGGGGAGCGGGCCGAGGGGAGGAAGAACGTCGACCCGTGATGGCCCTGTCACCGTCCCCGGACACTGCAACGCCTGTTCACCAGTCGGCCTGTGGAGCGCAACCGACGTCCCCGATCACCATCAGGGGCATCGGTGCGGATGGCCGCGGGCTCACCGCTGGGCGGGCCGGTAGGCGTCGTTGACGTCCACCGGGCTGCCACCGCCCGCGGTGCCGCCGCCGGGGATGTGGATCGTGCCGCCTACGGCCACGGCCGCCGTACCGTGGCGCGGCACCGGCATCGGGGTGAGTCGTCGCCAGCGGTCGTGGACGGTGTCGTACGCCTCGGTCTCGGCGAAGACTGCGTCCGCGCCGGCACCGTCGTGTTTGCCCTCGCCGCCGAAAGTGTAGATCTTCGTGCCCACGGCCGCGGTGGCGATGCCGCCGCGGGCGGTCGGCATCGAGGCGCGTTCGAACCACCGGTGGGAGCGCAGGTCGAGGGCGTAGACGGTGTCGCGCACGTTGGTCTGCCCCCGGTCCCGGCCGCCGAGTACGTAGAGCGTCGTGCCGACGACGGCCCCGCCGACGTGGTCGCGGGCTTGCGGCAGGCTCGGCAGCGCCTCCCACCGGCCGGTTGTGACGTCATACGACGACACCGTGTCCATGGTGTCCTGGAGGCCGCCGGGGCCCGGCACCAAGGTGCGCATGCCGCCCGCGAGGTAGATCCTCGATCCGTGCACGCCCATCGCGGCGCTGCCCCGCGCGATGCCGGCGGGCATCGACGGCAGCCGTGCCCACCGGTCGGTACGCGGGTCGTAGACGAAGCTGTCGCGCAGGGACTGCCATGAGGCCCCGCCGGACAGCCCGCCGAGGACGTAGATCCTGCCGCCGACTGCCGCCACGTTGGCGTGATTCATGGCCACGGGCAGCGGTGCCGCGTCCGACCAGGTGTCACGTCGCGTGTCGTAGACCTCCACCCGGCCGGTGGTGACGAACCCGACGGCCGGGTCGGTGATGATGCCGCCGATGACGTAGACCTTGGCGCCGACCGCGGCCACGCCGTGTTCCTGCCGGGGCCCGCCCGCGATCGGGGCCAGCGGCCGCCATCCCGTGCCGTACGACGGCTCGGCCGCGGTCGGTACCGCGCCGGGCGGCGCCGGGTGGTCCTGGTGAGCATGCGCCCGCCCGGTCGGGGCCGCCGCCAGGACGGCACCCAGGAACAGCACGGTCCGCCGTTTCATGGCGGCTCCTTCCAGACCCGGACGATCGATTGCGGCCGTCATCAGGGCACCAGGACGAGCTTGCCGGTGACCGCGCCCGCCGCGACGATCTCGTGGGCCTTGACCGCCTCGGCCAGCGGCAGCACCTGGTCGACGTGGACGGTGAGCCGTCCGGCTTGGACGAGGGCCGTCAGCCGCGCCAGGTCGGGCGCGGACGGGTACACGAAGGTGACGGCGTGCCGGATGCCCAGCTCGGTGATCAGTTCCGGGGTGACCCCGGTGTCCTGGGGATAGGCACTGACCAACACACCGCCAGGGGCGACGATGCGGGCGGAGCGTGCACCGTACTCGCCTCCGACCAGGTCGAACACCGCATCGACGTTGCCGACCTCGGTGAAGTCCCGGGTGCGGTAGTCGACCGGCTCGTCCGCCCCCAGGCGGCGCAGCAGGTCGTGCTTGCCCGCGCTGGCCGTGGCGATCACATGGGCGCCCAGGGCCTTGGCGATCTGCACGGCGAGATGGCCGACCCCGCCGGCGGCGCGGTGCACCAGCACCCGCTGTCCGGGCTGGAGGTGCGCTAGGCCGACGAGACTCTGCCAGGCGGTCAGTCCGGCCATCGGCAGACCTGCCGCCTGCTCGACGGTGAGACCGGCGGGCTTGCTGACGATCTCGTTGACCGAGGCGAGGACGTAGTCGGCATAGGTGTTGCCCGCCCCCGGAAGGGCCAGCATGCCCATGACCTCGTCACCAGCGACGAAGGCGGACACGCCGGGACCGGCGGTCTCCACGGTGCCGGCGATGTCCCAGCCGACGGTGAACGGCGGCTCGCCGAGCATCGGCAGGGCACCGGAGCGCACATGGGCGTCGACCGGATTGACACCGACCGCTCCGGTCCTGATCAGCACCTGTCCGTAGCCCGGTTCCGGGCAGGCGGCCTCGACGAGTTCCAACACGGCCGGGTCGCCGACGGCGTGCTGGGTGACGACACGCATAACTGTCTCCTGACGAAGAAGGGGGTTGTAACTTTTTTGCCATTGATCAATGACTGTCTGTGACTGACGCTGTAAACCCCGGGCGGTCTGCAGGTGTTGCGCGACGGCACGGTGGACGCCGGGAGGAACGGACCGACCAGGGGCCGGTGGTCTGGCGCGGCGGCGCGCCGCGGTACGGGTTACTTACCGCGTGGTGGGCTCATGCGTCAGGAAAGCTCCGAGTTCAGGCAGATTCACCCGTTCAGTATTTCGGTGCCCGGCAGAGGCAGCCAGGGGGACATGCCCCCTGGCTGCGCACAGCGGCGAGCGCCCGGCCCGATGAGGGAGCTGAGCCGCTGCTGTGCCGAACCCGCGTTCTCGTCGAGTCGTATGCCGTTCGGCCCAGATGCAGCGGGTTCCGGAAGTACTGCACGTACAAGTCCGGCGTGAAAGTGCTGAGCACGATGGCCGGTTGGTCGGTCATGCCGGCGAAGGTGTGCGGGGCTCCGGGCGGATCATCACGAGCGTGCCCGCGGTCGTGTCGTAAGGTCCTCTGTCCGACCGTGAACCGCACCGCGCCCGAGATGACATGGAAACTCTCGGCGTGCTGGGCGTGCCGGTGCTGCGGTGGTCCGTCCGTATGCGGGGCGAGGATCGTCTCGCCGATCCCGAGACGGTGCCCGGTGGGCTGCCGTCCTCGAGAACGCGCAACTGCGTGGTCCCCGGGAGGATCGTCTCACCCTCACCCGGACCGACCACCGATACGGCGGGGTCGGCCACCGGTTCACCGGTCATCGGTTCGTTTGTCATGCTCCGATTCCACCGCCCGGCAACTCGGCTGTCCAAGACCGAGTGGGTGGTGCCGATACCGCACCGGTATCGTGGCCGGTCATGGAACTGCGCACGCTGCGCTATTTCGTAGCCGTCGCCGAGGAACTCCACTTCGGCCGGGCCGCCGCCCGGCTGCACATGAGCCAGCCGCCGCTGAGCCGGGCGATCAAGCGGCTGGAGACCGAAGTCGGCGCCGCGTTGTTTCACCGCTCTGCCGCCGGCGTCACGCTCACCCGGGTCGGGGCGGTACTGCTCGAGGAGGCGCGTACCCTGCTCGCTCAGGCAGACCGGGTACGCGTACGCGTGGCCGCGGCGGCCGGCGCGGCCACTCTCACCGTCGGCATCCTGGTCGACAGCACCGACCCGGGCGCGACGCGGCTGGCCGCCGCCTACCGCCGGCGGCACCCGGGCGTCGAGGTCCGCATCCGCGAGACCGACCTGACCGATCCGACCTGCGGGCTGCGCGCCGGACTGGTCGACGTGGCCCTGACCCGCGGGCCGTTCGACGAGACAGGCCTGGCGGTGCTCGAGTTGCGGGCCGACCCGGTGGGTGCGGTGCTGCGCGCCGACGATCCGCTGGCCCGTCGCGACCGCCTGAGGCTGGCCGACCTGGCCGGCCGACGCTGGTTCCGGTTCCCGGAGGACACCGACCCGATCTGGCAGTCGTACTGGAACGGCGGCGAGACCCGCGAGGGTCCGGTGGTGCGCGCTGTCCAGGAGTGCCTGCAGGCCGTGCTCTGGAACGGCACGGTCGGGATGACCCCGCTGGGACACGACCAACCCGGGGAGCTGGTCGTGGTACCGCTGAGCGACATGGCGCCGAGCCGCGTGGTGGCGGCGTGGAACGAGGGCGACGCGAACCCGCTGATCCGGTCGTTCGTCCGGATTGCGACGGCCGCCTACCGCGTCTGAGTGCCTCCGGCCGGCACCGAGGACCACACGCCCGTGTCACAGCCGTACACGCACTCCTTGGGGGTGACGGGCCCGGGCACAAGAGGGTGCGCCGGGTTCGTCGGGTTCAGGTTCGGCGGGGTGACCGAACCGGCATCCGGGTGAGCGGGTCCCGGCAGCGGCCGCCGTCCCCGCCGGATCCGACGGGGACGGAGCTGCCGGCAAGGGCGTACCACCGTCGGCTCCGGCGGACGCGTGTCACAGGACTGTGACAACGCAACCCGACTGGCGGTTCCCCTCTCTTGCAGTGCGGGCTGACAGCCCCCGTCGCCCGTCACACCTGTCGAGAAGACAATCGCTGTGCCCGAGACGTCCACTTCTGTGATCCGGCGCCTTCACCCCGAGCGTGCGCCTGGCGGAACATCCCGGGCATGGGCAGCGTTGCGTGGCCTCGCCCTCATCCCGGCGACCAGGACTGGCAACGACATGCGGTGCGTGGGGTGGCATGCGGAACGCGTGCCGTGGGTCAGCGGACCGGGCGTTCAAGACCGGCGGGCGGTGGCGTCGGATGCCATGTGGTGGATGTCCGTTGATCTCGCCGCACATCGCCGGCTGACGGACACCGGCCCACGGATGCCGGGCGTGGGCCGGTGTCCCTGTCCTGTGGCTCAGCTCGCGTTCGACGGGCCGAAGAACTCGATCTCGGCGATGGCCACCTGCTTGCTCGCGGAGGTCTGGTAGGCGGACTCGAGGGTGAAGCGGATTGCGGTCACATCGCCGACGCGGAAGGCACGACGCTGGCCGCCCGCGCCCTGGTCGAGGGTGAGTTCACGCGTCGTGGTCTTGCCGTCGGCCGTCGTGACGCGGGCCTCGACGCGGTGCGGGAGGGCCGACTGGGAGAGCTGGTCGGGACGGGTCGACATCCCCGGCGTGATGATCAGGTCGAGGAGCCGGGTGGGCTGGTCGAAGCGGGTCTCGATCCACTGGCCCTGACCGGACTGGGAAACCCCCGGACCCCACCAGGTGTTGTTGAGCTTGTCGAAGGCCAGCTCGGGCTTGTGGCCCGGGTAGGAGCGCGACGCGGTGACCTTGTCCGGGGCAACCGGGGCCCGCTTGGCGAAGTGGTCGCGGGTCGCCTGGACGCCCTTGGGGATGTTGACGGCCAGCACGATCAGCAGGGTCAGCACGATCGCCGCGCCGAGCCAGGCCAGGACGCGGTCGAAGGTGCGGCGCAGCCGCGGGCGGTCGCCGGCCCACGGGGCCTCGCGGTTGCCGGATCCCCACAGCCGACGCCACCACGGCAGGCGCGAGGGGGAGCGACCCTCTCCGGCCATGGGCATCGCGCACCGGGCGCAGTAGTGCCGCTCGGGCCGGTTCCGCGTGGCACACCAGGGGCACGGGATCCCGCCGTCCGCGCCGAGTTCCTCACCCGGGACCCGGACGACCTGCGGGCGCTGAGGAGCCGGGCGGCCGGGCAGCACCGGGGCGACGGAGGGGGATGCCGCCGGGCGGGGATCCGGGTCGGAGACGGGCACGAGGAGTTGGCGGGCACGGTCGGTCAGTCCGTCCGGGTCTTGGGGAGCCGACGCAGGGCCCGGGGCCGGGAGGGGTTCGGTAGCGGCGGTCTCGTCGACGCCTACGGATGCGGCGGGACGGGAGACAGCGGGCGGCACGGCCGTGTCGGGAACCTCGGGTGAAGCGGCGACGCCGACGGCCCTCCCGCTGTGGTCGTCCGCGTCGGCGGGCGCGGCCGGGGCCCGTTCCGGGCCGTCGCCGGAGGCAGCCGGGGCCGCCCCGGACTCCCCGGTCGACGTGGCCGAACCCGGCAGGCCCCGCGGCGTGCGCGCCAGGCCCGCACCGTTGTCCCGGCGGGAGGACGCGTCCCGGCCGGGGTCCGAGTCGGCCGGAGCGCCGGAGCCGGCAGCGGTGGCCGCGGGGTCGGCGGACGAGCCGCCGGAGGAGACGGCCGGGGCGGCGGATGCCGAGGCACGAACGGGGGCGGCCGGTCCGGCCGATGACGCGGCGGGGGACGTCTGCCCCGAACCCTCGTCGGCGGATGCGCCGGGCCGAGTCGCCACGGCGTTTCCCGAGCCGCCCGCCGGTGCCTCACCGGAACGCACCCCGGACCCGCCGGCCGGTGCCCCGGCCGTCGCCCGGTCCGTCCAGCCGAGCACCGCCCCGCAGGCGTCGCAGAACGACTGTCCCGGTTCCGCGCGGGCGCCGCACTCGGCGCAGCTGTGGGTGGTCGTCATTTCTCCGGGGTCCTTTCGGCGGGTCGGGCGGGCTCCGCGGCGGTCACCTGGACCGTGTACGGCATGTGGGCGGGACGTGCGGCGGCCACCAGGGTGTCCAGGCGATGCCGGTCGGCGGGGGTCGGGTCGGGCAGCCGCAGATGGACGTGCAGCCGGGGGCGCGGTTCGCCGGGGACCGCGCCGAGCGGACGGGTACTCCAGGCGGCGCCCCCGCTCTCGCTGATCTCCGGTTCCACGCCGAAGGCCAGCCGCACCGCCTCCGCCAGCCCGCGCCGGGTGCCGCGGATGCGGTGCAGATGCGCCGCGGTGGCCACGGCGGCGCGCAGCAGCGGTTCGGGTTCGCTGCCGTCCAGCTCCGCGCCGACCCAACCCCCCAGCCACCGGGCGAAGTCGAGCGGGGCGAGGGACGGCCGGAAGTAGGTGTCGAGGCAGTCCAGCACATTGTGGATCGGCGCGATCACCTCGTCGAGCCCGGCGACGAACCGCTGGGCCAGATCGTCGTCGGCGAACACGGCCGGCAGCATCATGCCGATCGGCGCGGAGGAGCCGAGACCGTCGATGGAACCTCTCATCAGGAGCCGTCCCCGATCACCCGGACACGATGGTCGAACGAGAACACCAGCGACGGCGGCGACAGGTCGATGCGGTCGGTCCCCTCTCCCCGCTTCCCGGTCAGCGGGTCGGCGGGATGCAGGACCACGTGGTCGACCAGCTCCACTCCCGGCACGCGCTGCAGCACCGCGAACACCTCACCGGCCTGCACGGGCCGTCCGAACGGCCAGCCGGTGCCGTCCGCCCCGCCGGTCAGCGGATCGAGGTGCCGGTAGAGCGCGTCGTGCGCCTGCCGCCGCACCCGGTCGGTGTCGGCACCCCGGAAGGCGTGCACCGTGGCCACCACCGTCACGCCCTGGTAGTACGGCGGCCCGACCGCCAGCCGCGTCCCGATCAGCCGGCGTTCGCCCAGGTGCCGCGTGATGCGGTCCAACAGGGTGTTGCCGGGGACCAGTTGCTCGAAGCGCAGCCGCCCGCCCGGGTCCGGGACCGCCTGCGGGACGACCAGGACCCGTACCGCGTACGCCCCGTGCTCGCCCTCCTCGCCCTCCAGACAGGTGATGCGCGCCGTCTCGGGGGCGGCGCGGCGGGCCAGTTCCTCGTAGTCGCGCAGGGTCACCGCCCGCTCCTGGGCGCGCAGGGTGATCGGCGCCCGGACCTTCGCCTCCTCCACCGTCTCCCCGTCGACCCCGCCGCGTGCGGCCTCCCGGTTGGCGACCTCGGAGACGTACGGGAGGGAGGTGCGCAGGATCTGCACGGCACCCCGGGCCACATTGCCCGCGCGGCCGCCGCCGGTGCGATAGCGGCGGGCGCGGATCGGGGCACCCTTGGGAGCGACCGCCCCGTACTGGCGCAGGGAGCCGTCGGGTTCGCGCACGGCCGGGCCGAAGGCGATCTCGCCGGTCGTGGCGTCGACGGTGATGTGCCGGTCGTGCGGACCGGAGGCCGCGAAGTGCGGCACGACCTGCCAGTCCACCCACCCGTCGTGCTCGGCGGTCTGCAGCAGCACCGGCGGGTCGTCGCCGACCACGGGCGCGTGCGCGAGCCGCAGCCGTTGCCCGGGCAGCCCGGTGGACTCGCCGAGCGCCTCGTCGTACACCGTCTCCGCGTGGACGGCGGAGGTGGTGCCTCCGACGGTGAAGGCCTCCGCGGCCCGGACGGTGGGGGAGGTGGTGTAGAAGGGCTGGCCGGGGAGGGGTTCGGTGACCCGGCAGCGGATCCAGCCCGCCTCCTGGCCGGCGTTGCGGGACAGGACGTGCCCGCCGGGGACGTGCAGGACCACCTCGCCCGGGCGGTTCAGGCCGCCCGTGCCGTCCCGGTCGACCTCGCAGCGCTGCCAGCCGTCCGCGGTCCATGCCTCCCACACCAGCGGCGGCTGCCGCGGGTCCACACCGACACCGTCCACCCGGCTGTCCAGGTCCACAGCGAGTGCGCAGTGCGGCACGGCCGCGCTCAGGCCGAGCAGCATGCAGTCGCCGGGGGCGGGGGACTCCGAGAAGCACAGCAGATCCTTGTCCTCCTCGGCGAGGTCGTGCGTCCGCTCCACCGCCGCCTCGCCCCGGTGCTGCACCAGCAGATGACGCAACTCGCACGGCACCACCGTCAGTTCACGCTCGGTGGCGAAGACGACCGCCTCCTCGCTCTCGGTGCGCATGGTGGCGACCTCGGTGCCGACCGGCACGGATATCGGCTCCTCCTGCGGCGCTGACAGCCAGAACGTCACGTCCGTGCGGGCGGCGGACGGCGGGAACAGGGTGATCCCCACCAGGTCCAGGAAGGCCAGGTGGTTCTTCTCCGGCACCCGGTTGAGCCGGTAGACGATCTGGTCGGCCATGTGGGCGACCGTCTCGACGAGGGTCACGCCGGGGTCGGAGACGTTGTGGTCGGTCCACTCCGGGGCGCGCTGCTGGATGTAGCGCTTGGCGTCGTCGACGAACTGCTGGAAGCGGCGATCGTCGAGGTTGGGGGAGGGCAGGGCCATCAGCGGTCGCTTTCCGGAGCCGGGGAGGTGCCGTCCGGCTCGTCGTGGGACGGAATGACATAGAACGGGAAGACCAGGCTGCGTGGGTTGTTGGTGCCGCGGATCGAGTAGCGGACGTCGATGTACAGCACGCTCTGGCCGGCGCCGGCCGTGACCTCGACGTCGTCGACCTCGATGCGCGGCTCCCAGCGGTCCAGGCTGGCGTACACCTCGTGCTGGATGCGGCCCGCGGTCTGCTCGTTGACCGGCGCGAACACCAGGTCGTGGATCGCGCAGCCGAAGTCCGGTCGCATCGGTCGCTCGCCCGGCGCGGTGGACAGCACCAGCCGGATCGCCTCCTCGACCTCCCGCTCCCCGCTGACCAGGGCGATCCCGCCGGTCGGCCCGATGCGCAGCGGAAACGACCAGCCGGAGCCGACGAACTGCTCGGCCATCAGAACCACACCCCGCCTTCCTGGGAAACGGTCACGGAATCACCATCGGCACCGGGATGGTGGTGACCCCGAACGTCGGGGAGCCGACCAGGGTGGTCGGCGCCTTGATCGTCGTGTTGACGGCCGCCGTGATCTGCACGGTGGCCCCGCCGGTGAGGCTCGCGGCGCCCAGCGCGCTCAGGTTCAGGGCGCCCGCCGCCTTCACCCCGATCTCGCCCGCGGACTTCAGGTTGACCATGCCGCCGCCCTCGATGCTGAGCGGGCCGCCGCTCGTGATGGTCAGCTTGCGCCGGGCGCTGAGCGTCAGATCGGTGCCCGCCTCGACCGACACCGACCGGCTCCCCTTGATCGTGACCGAGCCCTTGCTGTCCACGACGATCTGGGTCTTCGTCCGGTCCAGGTTGATGACCAGCTGCTTGTCACCGGAGATCAGCCGGACGCCCTGTTTGCGGGCGCCGGTCTTCTGGCTGAGCAGGTCCACACGGTTGCCGTCCCGGTCGGAGACGGTGTGCCGGCTCGCCTTCTTGCGCACGGTGTCGTGCAGGGGCACGTCGCCGACGGCGGTCGGTCTGTCCTTGCCGTTGTACAACCCGCCGATCACGAACGGATGGTCGAGGGCACCCCGGTCGAACGCGACCAGCACCTCGTCGTTGACGTCCATCGGGAAGATGCCGCCGCCGCCGAGGCCGCCCATCTGCACCGTCCGCGTCCAGTCGCTGACGTAGGTGTCGTCCAGCCACGGGAACTGCAGCCTGACCCGCCCCTGCTTGAGCGGGTCGTTCACGTCGGTGACCAGGGCGTTGGCCACACTGGGCAGCCGGGGCGCGCTCTCCGCGCCACCGGAGCCGAGCCCGTACAGCGAACGCCACTGCCGCCCGCTGACCGTCACCCAGGCCTCGTAGTGGCTGCCGTCGCCGAAAACGTGCCGCACGGAGGTGACGGTGTACTTGCCCTCGAACGGCTTGCCCACGTCCGCGAGCGCCACCGGAACTCCCGGCCGCAGCTTGGGATTTCCACGCATGACGGCCTCCAGTTCGGCGAACGAGCCGGTGACGTCGTCGGCGACGGCGTCGGCTGCGAACTTCACCTCTTTCTGCTTGTCGTACGGCGTGCCGGTGTCGACCAGCTTCGCCGCCTTGAACCTGCCGGCCGCCGCGCCCGGGGTGGTGCCGATGCCGATGCCCGGGTTGGCGGTGGCGGGCGAGGTGGCGGTGAGCTTCTTCTTCGTTGTCACGTCCCATCCCCGTGACTCGACCTTGCCGACCTGGTCGGCGGCGGTCACGGCGGCCCGCAGCCGCAGGATGTCGTGCCCGGCCTGGAGTACGAACGGGCTCTTGTCGCCGTCGGTGCCGGGTGAGGGCGCGCCGGAGGCCGACTTGGGTTTCACGAACTGGAACTTCCCGTCCGCGTCCACCGACATCACCATCTCGTTCTCGTCGGCGAGCCGCGCGAGGAAGTCCCAGTCGGTGACGTTGGACTGGCTGATGAACTCGTAGACCGTCTTCGTCCGCTCGATCCGTCCGACCGGCACGCCGTCCTGCTTGGCCAGCTTCCGGGCGATGTCGGAGGCGCTCTGGTTGCGGTAGGCGGCCACCCGGCGCTGGCGCAGCAGACGGTGCCCGAAGTCGTAGCCGCGGATGACGGTGAAGGTTCCGGTGCCGTCGTAGTCGGCCTCCAAAGCGGTGACCTCCCCCGTCAGCAGGGGATTGGAAGCACCCAGTCCGTCGGCCACCGGCGCCAGGACCACCGGAGTTCCGAACGTGACCCCCAGCTTCCCCAGGAGCAGCCGGTAGGGGTCCCGGAAGGTCAGCCGGAACGCGGCCGGCACGCCGAAACCCTGGTCGACGTAACTGTCGACGAGGGCACGGGCGAACTCGGAAGGCAGCTTGCGGCCGCCGATCTTCACATCAATGACGTTCGAGAACGCGGACCGCACCATCAGGCACGCACCTCCTCGGCGGCGGGGAGCACCAGCTCGATGCCCGTCGGCAGATCCCCGGGGTCGTCGATGCCGTTCGCCTCGGCGATCGCCCGCCAGGCTGCCGCGCTGCCGTACTCCCGCCAGGCCAGCGACTGCAACGAGTCGCCCGCCACGACCCGGTGCACCCGCTGTGCGGTGAGCGCTCCCGACGTCGGGTTCTGGCCCCTGGTCCTGCTCGGGATCTCATGCAACCGCAGCTGGCAGGTGGCGCGGATCGGCACGCCGGTCGTTCCGAAGAGCGTGTAGGTCGCCTCCACGGAACTGATGTAGGCCGTGAACCGAGCGGTGGAGAAGGACCCCCACTGGAGCACCACCCAGGGCGGCGAAGGCTGTTTGGCGGCGATGCTCCTGGTCGTCACCTCACAGCAGTCGAGCAGCGACTCGACCTTCTTGAGCACGGTGCTGCTGGTCGGCTCGTCGGAGGAGTCGAGGAAGATCTCCACGCTCATCTCACGTGGCCGGGATCCCATGAACTCCGGCAGGGAGCCGTCCCGTTCGATCTGTGCGGGGGTGGACTTCCACTCGGCGTGCCGGGTCAGCGACAGCTGCGCCGGGTTGAAGTCGAAGCCGAACGTCTTGATGATCCTGCCCGGGGTCGTACGGCCGCCGACCGGGGGCTCGTGGATCGCGAGCGTGGCGCGTACGAGGCTCTTGCCTGCGCCGCCCTTACTGCCCTTGGCCATGCTGGTCCGCCTCCTTCAGTCCGTGAACCCGTGGTGGGCGATCTCCAGGACCTCGGTCGCCACGGCCGGACTGCCGGGGTCGAGGGTGGGACCGGTCCAGCTCACCGGCAGTACGTCGATCAACCCCCAGCGAGCCACTTCGGAACCGTCCGCGCGCAGCGCCGCGATCTGGGCGGTGGGTCGCTTGATCCCCGTTTGTACGGACGAGATCCACTTGGCGACCTTGGTGGTCTCCGGGGTGAGCGGGCGGGTCAGCCGGACGGTGGAGAACGTGACACGGGTCGGCAGCTGCCAGACGAAGCCGTTGTTGCCGCCCTCCTGGCGGTGCTCGACCTCCACCTGCGACGACAGCCCCTCGCATCCGTTGAAGTAGCCGAGGCTCTCGCCGTCGATGCTGAGGCTGAACCAGATGGTGGAGCCCGGGTCCTGGCGGGACATCGCGGGTGGGCCTTTCTGTCGTTCCTGGCCGGTGGGTGCCGGTCAGCGGCGGGGGTCGCGGAGCTTGCCGATCCGTTCGCGGTCCAGGCGGAGTTCGGTGCGGATCAGACGGGTGATGCGACCGATGATCCGGTGCGCGAGTTCGTCCAGCTGGAAGTCGGTCAACTCCCTCGGGTCGAAAGCGCCCGGTCCGATCGCCGCGTATTCGGGCGGGGGTGGTCTGTCGGAAGACGGGGGGTACGAGGGCGGAGAGCCGCCCTGGGCCGGGTACCGGGGCGGCGGTGCTTCGGCCCGGCGGGTGAGGGGCGGCCTGGACAGCGTGTCGGCGACGGTCGCCGCCGCGGCGGCTGCCAGGGCGCCGGTGGCCGAGACCTCGGCAGGCTTCTTCGCCTTCCTCCCGAAACGCTGGACGACGGGGAGAGGGGAGGCCGGGGCAGTGGGCGTGGCGAGGCCCGGGGACGGGGGTGGCGCGAGAGGCGCCACCGGCAGGGGAGCACGGCCGGTGGAGGTGGCGGCGCCTGCGGGGCGGTCCAGGGCGGTGGGCCGAGCGGGGACGGCCGAGCGCTGCACGGCGGTCGGAAGGGGCGTCGACTGTGGCTGCGGTTCGGCGGGGGGAGGCGGCGGGAGGACGGTCGGGGGCTGGGCGGGGGCCGGCGCTGCCGGTGTGGGCGCGTCGACGCCGGGCGTCGTGAACGGGGCCTGGACCGGGGAGGTGGGCCCGGCCAGGGGCGCCGCGTCGGCGGGCGGGGTGGTCACCGGAACGCCGAGGGGGAAGGGGCGGGGGTGGGGAGCCGTGGCCGTGTCGGACGCGATGGCCCGGGTGACACGCTGCACCACCGGCGTGGGCACGCCGGTGGGGGCGGCAGCAGGCGTCGAGGCGGCCGGGAGCGTGGGCGAAACGGGAAGCGCGGCGGGGGTGTTGGGGGCGTTCGTCGGTGCGGACGTGCTCGGCTGGGCCGACGGATCGTGCCACGTGGGCGCGGTTGGCCGGCCCTCGGGGCTCGGCGGGACGGGTGGGTCCGCAGGGGCGGCGGGCAGCGAGGAGATCGGCGCGCCCAGGCCGAGTCGGGCCGTGCGGCGCGTCGCGCTTCGCTGGACGGAGGGTGTCGCGCCGGGCGAACCGCCGACCGGTGCGGCGCTGAGGCGCGCGGGGGCGGCCCCGGGGGTGACGGTCGGGAGCGCCTGGGAGCCGGCCGCAGGCCGAACCGGCTCGGCGGCGGGTCGCGCGGACTGCTCCGCCGGTCGCCGAGCGGGGGCACTGCCCGATGGCGCCGTCGCCCGCTGAACGGGGGACGATTCCACGGCTTGCGCAGGTGCAGCGCCGGGCGCGGCCGGTGCGGTGGACGGTGTATTCGGGGGCGGCGCGACCCGCTGTGCGTTCGCCGCCGGCCTTGGCTGGGCAGCGGCCGTGTCGGCGGAAGGCGTGGGACGGGCGCCCGGGGGACGCGGTCCGGCCGGTCCGACGGTAGCCGCAGGCGTGGGCCGGGCAGCAATGGGCCGCCCCAGGCCGCCCGAGACATGAGCGGGATCGGCCGACACGGGACGCGGGCGGCCGGCGCCGGTGGGCGGCTGTCGCCGGGGGATGGGCAGGGTTGCGTCGGGGTGGGCGGTTGTCGGTGGTGGCATTGAGGGGGCTCGGGTGACGGTTGTGGGGGAGAGGTCTGCTTGGGTGCGCGGGGGGTTGGAGTGGGGGCTGTGAGCCGATGTGGTGCGGGGCAGGGGGGTGTTGGTGGCCGGCTGTCGTTGGACGATGGGCAGGGTTGCGTCGGGGTGGGCGGTTGTCGGGGGCGGAGCCGAGGATGCGGCGACGGTGGAGGACAGGCTTCCGTGGGCATGCTCGGCGCTGGAGTTCCCACTCCGGAGCGGCTCTGCCGGTGTGGTGTGGTCGTTGTCCGCGGCGCCGGCCCTGGGGGCCGAGGTGGGTGCGGGGGCGGGGCCGCCGGTCAGGTATCGCTGTACGGGGATGCCTTCGGCCGCCGTACCGCTGGACTGCCTGACGCCACTGGACGACGTCGCCGTCCGCCGGAGGGTGGACGCGGGTTGGGCGTGGTGGGTCGCGCCGTGCCGGCCGCCGGGCGGCGGTGTCGCGGATAAAACGTTCGTGGGTGCGGGGAGCCGTCGCTGGACGGCGGGGGCGGGTACGGCGGGGTCGGCTGCGCTGTCCCGGTCGTTGTACGGCGACGGGGCGGGTGACCCGCCCCTGTCCTCCGACGTCGGCGGCCCCGAGGGCGCGCCGCCCGTAGGCGTGGGGAGCCGTCGTGCCACCGGCAGTGTCCGCCGCTGAACCGCCGTCGCCCCGGTGCGCGCCCGCGTGAGGGACTTCGGCCGGGGTGAAGAGCCGACGGGGACAGGTGTCACCCGGAGACCGGAGACAGGGAGCGGCCCGTTCACCGCCGGGGCGGACGGCGGCTCGGGCGATACCACCGGAACGTCCGGACCGGCGACCGTGGCAGCCCGTGCCGGTGCGGAGGACACCGAGCCGCCGGCGCTCGCCCGCTGGACCGAGGACGCCTGCCCGCCCGTCCGCGGGGCTCCGCCGGACGGGGCCGAGGCGAACGCGGAGGCGGACGTAGCGGGCCCGTTCGGTGGGATGACGCCGGTGGGATCCGAGGCGAACGCGGAGGCGGACGCAGCAGGCCCGCCCGGAGCGTTCACCCCGGCAGGAGCCGACGCGAGCATGGCGGTGGGTCCACCGGGAACGACCGGTCCGCTCGGTGCGGACACCTCTGCGGGGGCCGACGTGAACGTGGAAGCAACCGCAACCGGCCCCCTCGGCGCGGTCACTCCAGCAGGCGAGGCCGGTCCACCCGCCGCACCGGTCGCACCCGGCCCCGCGCCCACCTCACCCGGCACCCGCGGCCGGATCAGCCGCAGCGGTACCGCCGGAGCCCGCTGCACCGTCGGCTGCCTGGCAGGGCCGACCAACGGCAGGGCGTCGACCGGCTGTTCAAGGCCGGATACGGGTCGTGCCGATGACGAGCGGGACGTGTCGCCGAGCACGGCGCTCGAGCGTCCGTCCAGCACCGCATGGGACGCCGTGCCCATGAACGACGGGTTCTGCCACGTCGGCAGCCGCCCGCCGAACCGGGCGTCGGCGACCCCGGCGGGGCCAGGGGACATGGCCCGCTGGATCGGGGCCAGACCCGGCCAGGACGCGGCCACCACCGGCCGCCCGCCCGTGCGCACGTCACCGCTCACGGACTCCGGGCCCACCGGGGCGTCGGCGACCACCCCGGCGTCGGCGACCACCCCGGCGTCGGCGGACAGCCGCTTGCGGAACCGGTTCAGGAAACCCACCGCTCAGCCCTCCGCGCCGGCCCGCGTCACCAGGGACGCGATCTGGTCCGTGTAACGGCGGCGGTCGTGGTGTTCCAGGTCCAGGATCTCCTCCAGGGTCCAGTGGAAGTGGTAGGCGACGTACGCGATCTCCTCGTGCAGCCGGTCGGTCGCGTACGTCACGATTCCCCCAGGCGGCTCCCGCCGAGTTCCACTTCGAACGGTTCCGTGCAGTGCGGGCACCGCACGGCGGCGCGGGTGTGGCCCTCCGCGTTGATCTGGCGGTAGAAGTCCTGCAGAAAAGCCAGGTCGGAGGCGAACATGTTCTCCACGATCCCGTCGTGGACCATGGGCAGGGTGCCGAGCCGGGTGATGACCCGGCCCAGCAGCACCACAGACAGGAACGCCGGGTTCTCCTGCACCCGTACATCGCGCAGCGGGACCAGTTCGTCCCGCGCCGTCGACAGGCGCATCATGCCGTCCCGGTGGACGGTGCCCGACTCGTCGACGTACCCGCGCGGCAAATGGAAGGGGAACTCGGTGCGCAGTGACTCCTGTTGCTGAGCGGGGACGGGTGCAGGTGCCGGCTCCGGCTCCGGCACCTCCCCGTCCGGCTCCGCACCCGGCGCCTGCGCGCCGGAGTGGGAGACGGTTCCGCCCGCCCTGGCAGCCGTGCGCCGCATTACTCGATGACCAGTTCTTCGAACGAGATGGTCACGGTCTCGGTGAGGGCGGACGCCTCGCCCGCCTTCACCGTGCTCGCGTCGATCTTGTTGCACCAGGCGTTGCGCAGGTGGTAGCGCTTCACCGGATTGTTCTGGAAGTCCATCATGATGATCGAGGCGTTCTTGCGAGCCGTGGTCATCTGGCCGGTGATGGAGTCGTTGATCCACTGGGTGAACGAGGCCGACTGGGTCATGCCGCGGACGACCGTGCAGGTGCCGTTCTTCTTCACGCCAGGCAGGTTCTTGACCACGTTCTGGCCGTTGGGGGTGTTCTGCTGGTAGGTGATGACGTCCTGTTCGATGCTCAGGCCGCTGACCTCGGCCAGGTACTCGACCATCACGCCGTCGATCTGCAGGCCGAAATTGTGTGAGGTGAGGGCGTCACCGGGCTGGAGACTCATGTGTTCGCTGTCCTTCTGGATCCTTCTGGGCCCTTCCCGGGCCTGCTGGGGTGGTGCGGACGGGGGCGGGGGAGCGGACGGCGGCGCGGCCTACTCCTCCAGCTCCCCGCTTCCGCTGGAGAACTGGGCCAGCCGGAAGATCACGAACTCGGCGGGCTTGACCGGCGCGATGCCGATCTCGCAGACGACCCGGCCGACGTCGACCGACTCCGGCGGGTTGGTCTCCTCGTCGCACTTGACGTAGTACGCCTCCTCGGGCCGCTGGCCGAAGAGGGCGCCGCTGCGCCACTCGTTGACCAGGAACGCCGAGATGTTGCGGCGGATACGGGCCCACAGGGCGTGGTCGTTCGGCTCGAACACGACCCACTGGGTGCCGATCAGGATCGACTCCTCCAGGTAGTTGAAGTACCGGCGGATGTTGAGGTAGCGCCAGGCCGGGTCGGAGGACAGCGTGCGCGCGCCCCACACCCGGATGCCGCGGCCCGGGAACGCGCGGATGCAGTTGACGCCGATCGGGTTGAGCAGGTCCTGCTCGCCGCGGGTGATCTGGATCTCCAGGTCGACCGCTCCGCGCACGACCTCGTTGGCGGGTGCCTTGTGGACTCCGCGCTCGGAGTCGTTGCGGGCCCAGACGCCGGCCACATGACCGCTCGGCGGGATCAGCCGGGACTGGCCGGCGGCCGGGTCGAAGGTCTTGATCCACGGGTAGTACAGGGTGGCGTACTTGGAGTCGTAGCCCGCCGTCTCCTGGCGCCAGACCCGGACCTGACGTGCGTTCAGGCCCGGCGGCGGGTCGATGATCGCGACCCGGTCGCCCATGAGCTCGCAGTGCGCGATCAGGCCGAGCTGGACCGCCTTGACGGCTTCCAGGTCGATCGCGCCGCGTTGGTGGGCGGCCATCAGGTCGGGCACCGCGACCATGGAGACCTCGTCGATCGCCTCCAGGCCGCCGAATCCGGTGCGGTCGGCGGAGTCGCCGAGGTACTGGGCCGGGCCCGGGTGCGAGGCCTCGATGGGGCTGTCCGGAGCGGCGGGGGCGGGCGGCGGAGCTGCGAGGGCGACCGTCTGGTTCTCCGGGCGGGTCAGCTGAGCGGTCGGCGCGGCCTCGGTGACGGTGATGAGCTTGGAGCGCTCCTTGACCTGGGTGACGACGTAGTTGCGACCGCCCTTCTTGGCGGTGACGTCGAATGACTCGATGGTCTTGCCGCCGTCCTTGACGATCAGCTTGAACCGCTCGGCGGGGCCCTCGCCCTCGGGGTCGGCGACCTCCACGCTCAGGTCGCCCGGCGCGACTGCCGTCACGGAGAAGGTGCCGAGCTGCCTGGGCTCGCCGGCCGGCAGCGCGGCCGGCGCTGCCGAACCGTTCACCGCGGCGGGCGCCGAACCCTCCGCCCAGGCGCCCTCGGCGGAGCCGCCCACGCGGATGACATAGGCGGCCGTGCCACCGTTGTTGAAGAAGCCGTAGACGGAGTGCGCCAGGTAGTACCCCTCAGTGAACTCACCGAAGGCCGCGACGTACTGGCTCCAATTGGTCACCAGCGTCGGTTCGTTCAGCGGACCGGTCGGCGCGAGTCCCACGAAGGCCGCGACCGACGTGCCCACTCCCTCGATGGGGCGCGAGCCGCTGGCCACCTCCTCGACGTAGACGCCGGGCGACAGGTAGGACGGCATGCTCTGCTCTCCTCGGGGTACGAGACAGGAACGGCCACCAGCCTCACGTGTGCGCGGCAGCCCGGGAAACGGCCGCAGGTTCCCTTCCGGGGGCATCGCCGTTGCCCGCGGACATGCCCGTTGGGGCAGTCCCGACCGACGGAACGCCGGTCGGCGGGCCGACTGTCGTCTCAGGTCCCCGTGGTGGCCCGGATGCACCACCGGCATCCCAGCCCGACCGGCGGAAGTGCCTCCAGGATTGGCCCGGCCGTGGCGGTGCTGCTCGCGGGAGCACGCGGGGTCACCGGGCCGGCCGGGATGCGGGAACCCGCGGTCCGGGTGGTTTGTCCAAGGTCCTTCGGTGCGTGCATGAACTACCCTTCGGCCCTGCGGCGACCTCGTTTCCTCGACCGGCAGCTCGCCTGTTTCACCGGCTGCGCGTATCGGCTCCACCTACGGTTGCGGGCCCGACTCGGGACCAGGACAGCCCCAGCGACCAGGAGTCGGAGGAGAAAAGCTACGAAGCAGGCCTCGCCGCGATCGTGCCGGACCAGGCGGCGGCACGGGACGCGGCCATGCTCGACAAGCGTGCCGTCCGCGTACCGGACGCCTACACCGGCAAGAGCGAGCCCTCCCCGCAGAAGCAGCCGAACTGGTACGCCATGGGGCAACGCGCACTGATGAACGCCGACTCCTACGCACAGTTCATCCTGACGGCCACCGGAACACAGGCGCCGCGGACCTGAGGCGCGTGAATGTCCGCAAGGGCAACACCACCGCCCTTCGCGCCGCGAAGTCTGCCCACTCGCCCGCTGCGCCCGCACCGCGCCCCGACTAGCGTCGCGGATGTGAGCCTGTGGACTTCTCTGGAACCGGCTTCCACGACGGTGGACCCGGGTGGCAGTACGCGCGTGCGGCTGAGGCTGCGGAACACCGGTGACGTGGTCGACGAGTACCGCTTCGAGCCGGTGGGACCCATCGCGCCCTGGACCACTGTCGAGCCTTCTTCGCTCCGGCTCTATCCGGGCACCACCGGGACGGTGGAGCTGACGTTCGCGCCGCCGCGCACCCCGGACGCGACCGCCGGTCCCAACCCGTACGCGGTGCGGATCACGCCGACGGAGCATCCGGAGGCGACGACCGTCCCCGAAGGGAACCTGACGATCACCCCGTTCACGGAGGTGCGGGCGGAGCTGGTGCCGCCGACGGTGAAGGGGCGGTTCCGGGGACGGCCGAGGCTCGCGATCGACAACCTCGGCAACACCGGGCTCACCGCCTCGGTCAGCGGCAGTGACAACGGTAACGAGCTGTCGTACGACATCCATCCGGGCAACGTGCAGATCGAGCCCGGCCGTGCCGCGTTCGTGAAGGCGACGCTCAGGCCGCGGAAGATCATCTGGTTCGGGGCGAAGGAGCAGCGGCCGTACACCCTCGCCGTCCGGCGCTCGGGCGCCGACGCCCTGCCCGTGGAGGGCACTTACGTCCAGCGTGGTTTCCTGCCCCGCTGGCTCGCCACCTTCCTCGGCGTGTTCACGGCTCTCGCGGTCACCCTCGTGATGCTGTGGATCGCCTACAAGCCCAACGTGAACACCGGCGCAACCGAGAAGACCACCGAAGCCGGCGCCACCCTCGCACCGTCTCCCACACCCACCCCGGCCCTCACTCCGGCCGCCCCGCCGGAGTCCGCCGACGACGACAGCGACACGGGCGGCGACGGCAGTGGTTCGGACGGCGGTGGCGGCGGCAGTTCACCGGCCGCGACCGAGAACGCCGAGGAGGATCCCGTGGTGCCGGCGACGAACATCCTGCTGCGCAACAAGACCACCGAGAAGTGCGCGGACATCCCGAACTACGGCAAGGGCGCGATCAACGGCCCCGTGGGCGAGTTCACCTGTGACGGCACCACGAACGACAACCAGCTGTGGAACCTGGAGGTGAAATACCCGGAGGACGGTCCCGGAGGCCGTGCGCTCTTCCAGATCCGCAACGTCAAGGACGGGCTGTGCATGGACCTGCCCCACTACGGGGCCGAGCCCGTCGGGACTGCCGTCACCGAGTTCACCTGCGACGGCACGACCGCCGACAACCAGCTGTGGTGGATGCAGAAGCAGCAGAGCGGCGCCTACTGGATCCGCAACTTCGCCAGCGACAACAAGTGCCTGGACGTGGCTGGTTACAGCACCGGCGGCAACGGCGCCAAGCTCACGATCTTCGACTGCTCCAACACCGACGACCAGGAATGGTTGATCGTCCATCCCGAAGAGGGCTGAACCGGACGACGCCCGGCGCCGTCACCAGGCGCCCTCGCCCGGCAGCAGCCGCCCCGCCTTGCGATACTCCCGGCGGGCGCCCTCCAGGAGGTCGGCCGCCGTGACCGCCTCGCCGCGTCCGGCGGCCAGGTACGCGGCGGTCACCACGGCGCTGCGGATGGACCCGCCGGCCAGCTCGAAGTCGGCGGCCACCGGCTCGAGGTCGATGCCGTCGGCGCAGGGCACGTGGGACAGGCTGTGCCGCCACAGGGCCAGGCGCTGCTCGGCGTCGGGGAAGGGGAAGTCGACCACCAGGTCCAGGCGCCGGGTGAACGCCTCGTCCATGTTGGCGCGCAGGTTGGTGGTGAGCAGGGCGATGCCGTTGAAGGACTCCAGCCGCTGCAGCAGGTAGGCGCTCTCCATGTTGGCGTATCGGTCGTGGGAGTCCTTCACCTCGGACCGCTTGCCGAAGACGGCGTCAGCCTCGTCGAAGAGGAGCACGGCGTCCGTGTGGTCGGCCTCGGTGAAGATGCGTTCCAGGTTCTTCTCGGTCTCGCCGACGTACTTGTCGACCACGGACGACAGCTGGACCACGTAGAGGTCGAGGCCCAGCTCGGCCGCGACGACCTCCGCGGAGAGTGTCTTGCCGGTGCCGGACTCGCCCGCGAACAGGCCGAGCACGCCCAGGCCGCGGCCGCCGCCCGCGCTCAGCCGCCAGTCGCCGAGGACACGGTCGCGGTGGCGGGCGCGCAGGGCGAGTTCCCGCAGCTGGGTCAGCGGGCGGTCGGGCAGCACGAGGTCGGTCCAGTCGACGGCTGGGCGGATCCGACGGGCGTGCTGTTCCAGGCCGGAGGCGGACTGCTGACGGGCGGCCAGGCGCAGGTGGGCGGGGGAGAGCGGGGCATCCTCGAAGCCGGCGAGGCCCTGCGCGGCGCGGGCGGCGCGGGCGATGCGGTCGTCGGGGAGGTGGTACGGGGCCACGGTGGCCGCCAGGTCGAAACCGGGCTCCCCGCCGAGCACGGCCGACCAGGTGGCCACCGCCTCCGCGCGGCGCCGGGGCACCTCCAAAACGAGAGGGTCGTGGTCGCACCACCGGGGATCGTACGGGCGCGGGCCGGTGATCAGGACAGTGATGTCGGATGCCGCCCGCAACTGCCCGAGCAGCGCGCCGGGCCTCTCCGGCAGCGCGGAGACGACGACGCCGTGCCCGCCCAGGCGCGCCTCCCGCAGCAGCTCGGGCACACGGTCCTCGGGTCCCGAGAAGCGCAGGGCGTCGACTCCCGCCGTGTCCAGGGCGGAGGTGACGCAGGCGAGCCCGTCGCCCTCGTGGCCCTCGCGGAGATAGGCGGTGAGCGGGGGACCGGCGGCGAGCCGCGCGGCCAGGCGGTGCACGAAGCGGGTGAAGTCGCCGTTGTCACCCGGGGCTTCGCCGTACGGCTCCGGGTGCGGCGGCAGCGGATGGAGATGTCCGGCGAGCGCGGCGTCAGGGGTGTCGTCGCCCAGCAGGTGCGCCACAAGCCGGTCGGGCACGCGCAACGCGCGGCCGAGAAAGGGGCGTTCGGGTTCCTCCACCATGAGCAGCCCGAGCGCGGACAGCGGGGCCGAGGGGTGCAACCGCGCCCGGGCGCCCGCCGAGTGGGCGGGGATCCCGCACAGGTCCAGGGCGAGGGCGACGGTGGCCCGCCGCCTGCCGACGTCGTCGTTGAGATAGCCGTACAGCGGCTCGAAGGCGCGGTCCAGGTCGGGGGCGAGAGCGATGAGGAGCAGGGCGGTGTCGAGTTCGGTCAGTTTCAGGCGGGCGGACAGGACCGCCAGGCGGTCGTCCGGCGGCTCGGCGAGGCCGGGAAGCCCGGGCGGCAGGGGGTCCGCCGGGCGCAACAGGTGCCGTACCGCTTCTTCCGACAGGTACAGACCGCGCAAGGGGTCCGTGGCCGTGGGATCGTCGGCCGAGCGGTGCCCGACCAGCAGGGCGACCCGGTCGCGCAGGGCGGCGAGGCGGGCGAGGAGCGGGGCGACGGGGTCGGACGCCGACGCCGTGACGTCGTATGCCGGGGTCCACGCGGTCACGTCGCCCGGCCCGCCCCACCGCCGGGTCCGGCCGCCTTCCGGGCGTCCCGGGCCGCCGCCACCTGTCGGGGCCGGTGCGCGCGCTCCTCCGCCTCGGCCGGGACGCCGTCCGTGGTGCGCACGCGGACCGCCGCGCCCTCGGTGACCGGCGGCCCGGCGTCGTACTCGGGGTAGGCGGGGAAAGGTGCGGTGACCACCACGTCGAGGGACGGCTTCAGCTCACCGCCGAGCGCGGACCAGATCTCCGCCAGGGAACGCGACTCCGTCTGGACACCGGCCACCGACAGTGGCACCGCCATGCCCAGCGCACCCAGCGCACCGGGCAGTTCGGTGGGCGGCACAAGCTCGCGGGGGATCAGGGTGGCCAGCACGGCGGACAGCAACCGGTGCTCGTCCTGGGGCTGCTTGGTCCACGCCGTCACCAGATACGACAGCCGGAACCACCGCGGCGGCTGGCGGCGCTTGACGATCACCTCGCGCTCGTCGAGTACGGGGAGGTGACCGCGCTGGCGGCGGCCCACGTCCTCCCGGATGTCGTACAGGTAGGCGTTGATCGTGGGGGTGTTGCGGCGGGCGGCCCAGTCCCGGGTCGGTGCGGCGAAGGCGACGTCGATACCGGAACCGGCCAGCGCGCCACCGCCGAGCAGGTTCTTGAGGACCTCGTCCACCTCGTGGATCACCGTCATGCTCCCGCCCTGCCGTACCCGGCCTCGCCCGTCCTCCTGCCGCCGTGACCGATCCTGCCCTCGCGGGTGGCCGTCCCCGCAGGCGCGCCGGGGACGGCCGCGGGGCACAGCGGAGTGCCCAAGGGGTCAGTATCGACTGCCCGTTCGGTCAGATGTAGCCTTCCCGCAGGGCATGCGCCACGGCATGTGCCCGGTTGCGCAGGTGCAGCCGGGTGGTCAGCCCGTGCACGACGTTCTTGACGGTCCGTTCGGAGTAGGACAGCTTGCTGGCGATCTCTCCGGTGTCGAACCCCTCGGCGACCAGCCGCAGCACGTCCACCTCGCGCGGCGTCAGGCCCGAGGCGGGTGCGCCCGGGCTGCCGGCCGCGCTGCGGTGCAGCGTGCCCACCTGGTTGATCAGCCGGCCGAGCAGGTCGGCGGGCAGATCGCCGTCGCCGCGGGCCGCCGCCAGGACGGCCTGCACCAGGCGCGTCGCGGTGGCCTCGTGGCGCCATACGATGGCGGCCACTCCGCACTCGATCACATCGAGCAGTTCGGCCTCCCGCAGCGACCTCACGACGAGCACCGCCCGCGCCCCCTCACTGCGCACCAGTCGGCGCAGCCGGGTCAGCGCGGCCTCGTCGAGCGCATCGTCGACGAGCAGCGCCACCGTGCCCGGGCCCGAGCCCTCCCTGAGGTCGATCTCCGGGTACCGGCGCAACTGGCCCACCACTCCCTCGCGCAGGATCGGGTCCGGGGCGTGCACCGCCACCGGTGTCCGCTCGGCGGAGTCGGCCATACCGGGGTGTGTGGTCCGCGATGAGCTGAGCAAGCGTTTCCCCCCATGTCCACGTGCGCGCCACCTCTGTCGAGTCGGTGGCAGGCGTGTGTTCCCCACATTCCTGGGGCGGGAGGAACCCGCACAATCGTGGAGCACCACGAGCGGCACCACGAGATCGGCCGTACGACGTCCACGAGGTCTGTGACGTGCACGACGTCTGTGACGTCCACGACGACAACGACATCTACCACGGTGACCCGTCCGAGAAGGAGGCAGGGATGTCCGGACCGCACGGTGATCAGCCGCACGAACACCGCGAGGCAGCCGCGCTGCTGGCGGCCTGGGTCGCGCGCGCCCGGGCCGGCGCGGGCGGCCTGGTGCTGCTACGCGGGGCCACCGGCACCGGCCGGACCACCGTCCTGGAGGCCGCCGCCGAGAGCGCCGCCGACCAGGGCGTGCGGGTGCTGCGCGCCCGCTGCTCACCCGGCGACGCCACCGTTCCCTTCGCCGCCGTGCTTCAACTCCTCGGTCCCGTACAGTGGTTCGGACAGCCGGAGGAAACCGGCGGCGAGCGCGAGCAGGCCGCGCTGCTGTGGCGGATACTGCGCGATTACGCCGACGAGTCCCCGCTGCTGATCGCCGTGGACGACGTCCACCTCGCCGACGCCCCCTCGTACCGCTGGCTGGTGGAGCTTGCCCGGCACGTGGACCGATTACGGCTGCCGGTCCTGCTGGCGGTCACCGAACGCAGCCAGTACGACGTGGGCCCGCCCCAACCGGGTTTCACCCACACCCTCTCGCCCGCCCTCGTGCACACCCACACCCTCGCCCCGCTGACCGCGGACTCGGCGGCGGAACTGGTGCGGACCCGGTTCCCAACGGCCACCGAGGCCTGGGTCGACGGCTGTGTACGGGCCGGTGCCGGCAACCCGATGCTGCTGCGTGCCCTGCTGGACGACCTCGGCGAGCCGGGTCGGCACCCGCACGTTCCGGTGACCTCCGCCGCGCTGTACCCGGGTGCGTACCCGGCGGCCGTGTCCTGGTGGCTGGACAGTGCGGGGCCCGGGACGGCGGAGGTGGCGCGGGCGCTCGCCGCCCTGGACGAGGGCTGGGACGGCAGGGCGGCCGGCGACCACGGATGCACCGCCGAGAGTCTGGACGGGCTGCTCGCCGAGCTGGCGGGCGCCGACCCGGCCCGGGTGACGGGCTGGCTCACCGCGATGAGCCGTCTGGGTGTGCTGCGCACCGACCCGGACGGCCGCGCCCGGTACGCCCACCCCCTGCTGCGGGACGCGGTGCTCACCGGTGTGCCCGCTGCCCGGCGCCGCGCGGCGCACCGGCAGGCCGCCGAGGCGATGCTGCACCGCGGCATCCCCACCGAGACGGTCGCCCGGCAGCTGCTGCTGTCCGGCCCGGTGGGCGACCACTGGGCGCCGGGCGTGCTCCAGGACGCCGCGTCCCTCGCCCTGCGCGACGGCCGTGCCGACACCGCCGCCGCCTTCCTGCGTCGGGCCCTCGACGAGCCGCTGCCCGACGAGCGCCGGCAGCGGCTGCTGACCGAGCTGGGTTCACTGGAGTGCGCCGCTCCGCGGACCGCGTCCGGGATCTCCCGGCTCACCGAGGCCCTGCGGCTGCCCGGCGCCCCGCAGGACCGGATCCGCGCGGCCATCGCCCTAGGTACCGCGCTGGCCGGACGCGGCAAGGCCCGCGCCGCCGTCGAAGTGCTGCGCACCATGGGCGGCCAGCTCGGTGACCACCCCGGTCTGGCGGACCTCCTGCACACCGCCTCCGTCCTGCTGTCCGACCAGGACCAGACGGTCCGCCGTGACGTGCACCGGTGGCTGTGTGAAACCGCCGAACGCTCGCCTGAGCGGGTCGGGCCGACCGCCCGTGCCCTGCTCGTCCGGCACGCGGCCACCGCCGGGCTCACCTCGGCGGACGGAGCGATGAAGCAGGTGCGCGCTCTGCTCGCCGAGCCCGCCGACCCGCTGACCGAGCCCTTCCTGCTGGGCACGGCCGCCGCGGTCGCCCAGTGGGCCGACGAACTCGACGAGGCGGACCGGCTCGTCGACCGCGGCCTGGCCGGTCAGCGACCCGACCTGCTGCACCCGATGCACGGAGCGCTGCTCAACGTACGGGCCGACATCGCCGCGGCCCGCGGCGAGTACGGGCGGCTGCCGGCCGAGCCGCCCGTGACCGCGGACACCGGACCTGCCAACGCACACGCCCACACCCTGATCGCGCTCGTGGAACTGGGCCGCACGGCCGAGGCACGGCGGCTCGCGGACGGCTTCGACCTGCGGGCGGCGCCCGACTCCTGGGAGCTGAACCGGTTCCTGTACGCGCGGGGGGTGCAGCGGGCCGCCGCGGGCGACCCGGCGGGGGCGCTGCACGACTTCCTGGAGTGCGGCCGCCGTCAGTCGGCCCGCGAAGTGGTCAGCCCGGTCGTCACCCCGTGGCGCTCGGCCGCCGCAGAGTGCCGGCTCGCCCTGGGCAACCCCCGGGAGGCGCTCGCGCTCGCCGAGGAGGAGCTGCGGCTTGCCCGGGTGTGGGGCACGCCCCGCACGGTGGGCCGCGCCGTGCGGGTGCTCGGCACGGTCACGGGAGGCCGGCGCGGTCTGGAGCTGGCCGAGGAAGCCGTACGACTGCTGCGGGACGCCGGTACCGGCACGGAGCCGGAGCTGGTCGCCGCGCTCGTCGCGCAGGGCCGGCAGCTGACCGCCGCCGGGGACCGCACCCGGGCCCGGAAAGGCCTGCGGGAGGCGGTCGAACGCGCCGAGCGGCTCGGCGCGCTGCGGCTGCACCGGCTCGCCGAGGAGGCCCTGCGCGAGGGCGGAGCCCGCCGCACGAGCGTCGCCCGCACCGGCTCCGGCGCCCTCACCGGCAGCGAGCGCCGCATTGCCCAACTGGCCGCCGACGGCCGCACGAACACGGAGATCGCCGCCCTGCTGCACCTGGCCCGGCGCACCGTGGAGACCCACCTCACCAACGTCTACAGGAAGTTGGGCATACGCCGCCGCGGTGAACTGCGCGAGGCGCTGGGCGCGGATAGGGGGCAGGCTCTGATCCGAGAATCGACATGAGCCCTGGCCTGCCAAGGTGACCGGGGCGGTGACGCCCCGGTCTGGGCGGAGCACAGTGAAGATCGCGACAGACGATCTCTCCGGACCTGAGTTCGCCGGGTTCCTCGACGAGCATGTCCAGCAGATGCGATCCATCTCGCCTCCGGAGAGAAAGCCGCAACTGGTCGGCGGGCATCGGCGTGACGCGGCCTCGGTCTCGACGCCCTCCGCAAACCCGAGACCACGTTATGGCCGGTGAGGGATGGCGAGAGCCTGGTGGGTTGCGGGGCGGTCAGGAGGCTGGACTCGGACCACGCCGAACTGAAGTCGATGCCGCCACGCCGACACGTAAGCGAAGCGGGATCGCATCCTTGCTGTTGGAACACATCATCACCGGGGCCAAGCGCATGGGGTGTTGACGCGAGATGCGCGTGCGGCGGAGGGTGGCGGAGCACGAGGCCGTCTCGTCTCAAGGGACTTGGGTGCCTGACACTCTCCGGGAGAAAGCCATCACGTTCTGCGGCGCGGCTCTGTCGCTCGCCGCGGAGGCGTCGAGGCTCGAGGGGGGAACTCATGAAGTGGAGAATTGCGTGCGGCGCCGCCGCGGTGGGCCTCGCAGTCGTCGCCGCACGGGCAGCGGCTGCCAGGGTCGAACGCCGACCGGATCCTGTTCCCTACGAGCGGCTCCGTCGTGAGCCCGAGGGCGAGGGGGTGTTTCTGCGCCGTCCCGACGGGACGGTGTTGCGCGCCGTCGTCGCGGGTGAGGGGCCACCGGTGGTGCTGGCGCACGGTTACGGCGTGTCGCTCCTGGAGTGGAATCTGGTGCAGGACGCCCTGGTGGTACGCGGCCACCGTGTCATCGTCTTCGACCAGCGCGGCCACGGGGACTCGACGGTCGGCTCGGACGGTATCGGCTCCGGCCCCATGGCGCGGGACTACCTGGCGGTACTGGAGCACTTTGACGTACAGGACGGGGTGCTGGCCGGACATTCCCTGGGCGGATTCCTCGCCATACGTGCTCTCCTCGACCACCCCGGCGTCGGCCGGAGGCTGCGCGGTCTGGTGCTGTTCGCGACGTGGGCGGGCCGCATCTACGACGGAGCGCCCTGCAACCGGCTGCAGATCCCCCTGCTGCAGGCGGGCATCCTGCAGCGGCTGGCACGCACCCGCACCGGCGGAATCCTCTTCGGCGCACTCCAGTGCGGCAAGCGCCCCTCCCCAGCGATGATCGCCGTCTTCCTTGACGTCTTCCTCCGCCAGGCTCACACCCCGCTCCTGCCCATCGTGCGAGCCTTCGCCCGCGAGGACCGTTACCCACGCCTGGGCGAGATCACGGTCCCCACCGTCGTCATGGTCGGCACAGCCGATCGCAGTACACCGCCGAACCACTCCCGGCGCCTGGCCGCAGGGATACCGGGCGCGCGGCTGGTCACCGTGCCGGACGCCGGACACATGATCAACTGGGAAGATCCCGATGCCCTGGTGGAGGCCGTGGTCTCCCTGCACGAGACCGGGGGAGCCGATTGATGCGCAGCGCTCCGTCCGTCGCCGGGCGGCGCTGCGATCGGTGGTCCGTGGCACAGCCACGGACCACAGGAGCACGGCGTCGACAATGGCCGACCGTAGGGTGTCGTCCGCTCTTCGATGCGGCTTGAGTGAGGGAGTCGAGCAGCCACGTGGAGCGAGGAGGACAGGTGTACGACTACATCATCGTGGGTGCCGGGTCGGCGGGGTGCGTCCTGGCCGGCCGTCTGACCGAGGACGAGAGGACGCGCGTTCTTCTCATAGAGGCCGGCCCGGTGGACGATGCCCCGGACATCCACGTTCCGGCCGCGTTCAGCAAACTCTTCCAGACGAAGTACGACTGGAGCTACCTCACCGAGTGCGAGCCCGGGTTGGACGGCCGCCGCCGCTATCTGCCCCGCGGCCGGATGCTCGGCGGCTGTTCGTCGATGAACGCGATGATCTACATCCGCGGCAATCGCCGCGACTACGACGCCTGGGCGGCGGCCGGCGCAGACGGGTGGAGCTGGCCGGAAGTCCTGCCGTACTTCCTTCGCGCCGAGGACTTCACGGGAGCCACGTCCCCGTGGCATTCCACCGGCGGGCCGCTCACGGTGAGCGAGGGCCGTTCCCGGCATCCCTTGGCGGACGCGTACGTGACGGCCGCTCAGGAGGCCGGACACCCCTCCACCAGCGACTTCAACGGCCTCGAACAGGACGGCGTCGGCTATTACCACCTCACTCAGCGCGACGGTCTGCGCTGCAGCACGGCGGACGCGTATCTGCGGCCGGCCCTGTCCCGGCCGAACCTCGATGTGCTGACCGGTGCTGAGTGCACCCGCGTGCTGTTCGACGGCGAGCGTGCAACCGGCGTCGAGGTGGAACGGGACGGCGAACTGCAGTGCCTGCACGCCGAAGGGGAGGTCGTGCTGTCGGCCGGTGCCTACAACTCGCCCCAGTTGCTCATGCTCTCCGGCATCGGTCCGGCCGGTGAGCTGGCGGCCCACGGCATCACGCCCCGCGTCGATCTTCCAGTGGGGGAGAATCTGCAGGATCATCCGCATGTCGGGCTGTGCTACCTCACTGACACGGAGTCGCTGTTCACCGCCGAGACACCGGACAACGTGCGCCTGCTGGAGACCGAGGGCCGCGGCCCGCTCACCTCGAACATCGGCGAGGCCGGCGGTTTCCACCGCACCCGCGAGGGACTCGACGCCCCCGACGTCCAGGTGCACGCCACGCCGGTGATGTTCTACGAGGAGGGCATCAGCCCCGTGACCGACCACGCCTTCATGTTCGGTGCGGTGCTGCTCGCCCCCACGAGCCGGGGCAAGGTCTCCCTGCGGTCGGCGCTCCCCAGCGCCAAACCGCGCATCCTGCACAACTACCTGACCACCGAAGAGGACCGCGCCACGATGATCCGGGCGCTCCGGATGCTGCTCGACATCGCCGGCCGGCCCAGCCTGCGCAAGCACCGCCGAGCCGACTTCCGCGTACCGCGTTCCACGGACGACGCCGGCCTGCTCGACTTCGCCCGGCGCGAGTTGCAGACCCTCTACCACCCGGCGGGCACTTGCTCCATCGGCCCCGTCGTGGACTCCCGGCTCGGCGTGCACGGCGTGAGGGGCCTGCGGGTGGTGGACGCCTCAGTGATGCCCACCGTGGTGCGGGGCAACACCAACGCACCCACGATCATGATCGCGGAAAAGGCGGCGGACATGATCCGCGGTCTCCCGGCTCGGGCGTGACCCTGACATCAAACCGGGGCAGCGGGCGGACTTGAGCGTGCTGCGCTCGGGCGGACACCACCGGTGTGGTGGCCGGGCCGCCAGGGCGGCCTCGTAGTCGGCGGGACTGCGGTAGCCGGGGCTGCTGTGCGGCCGGCGCACGTTGTAACAGCCTTCGCCCCACTCGAGGAGCCGTCGCCCGCATGCACAACCTCGCCCTCGCCGCATGACCGCACTGCGTCGGGACGCCGCAGCGTTGCCGGACCGGGTGAGGCACACAACTCCATGGCATTGTCCGCCTCGGCCGCCGCCCTGCGGTCGCTTGATCCCCGCGGGCGGCGCCCTTTCCGGAAAGCGGAACCCGCAACTCCCCGGAACCAGCCGCTCAACGCCCTGCCGACACGAAGGACAACGGTCTCTCAGCAGTTACGCGACCAGAGCGTGAATGCACCGGGCGTGTTCATCCAGTCGAATGTGGTGACACTGGAGTGTCCCTGCTGGGCGAGATACTGAACGCGTTGTGCGGCGGCCACCGGGTCGGGATTCGTGTCATCCAGCGCCGGGGAGAGGCTCTCGGCCGCGCTTTCGACGGTGAGGTAGTGGTTGGCGCAGTACCACGACAGGCTGAATCCGTCATCGAGCCAACGGGTCGCCTGAGTGTCGAAGATGACGAACCAGGGGCGCAGCATGGGGCTGTAGATGAGGCGGGGGTCGCCGTTGGGAGACGGTTTTGTCATGGCGGGCCACATGGATGCCCGAGCGAGCCGACCGGCTGCCGCCAAGTCGGCTACGTGCTGGGCGTATTCCTGTTCGGTGGACAGGCTGTCCAGGTCGTAGCCGGCGAGTTTGTTCTCTATGGTGCCGGTGATGGGCAAGACGATGAATTTACCTCGGAGCTCTTTCCACGCGGGCCACGCTCCGGCTTTGGCGGCGTCGTCGAGGGTGGCGTGGGCGCTGCCGAGCATGTCGGCTGGGGTGAAGAGCTTGTTGGCGCCCAGATGTTTGGCCACGAGCTGATCGAGTTGGGTGGGCCCCATGCCCGCGCCCGAGCGGAAGCCCCATTTCAGTTCCAGTTTGAGGTAGACGGGGTCGTGGTCGGGGTGCGCGTTGCTCCAGTCTCTGAGGTCGTCCAGGCAGGTTCTCAGACTGCCGTTCTCCCATGTCTTCTTGAACACGCCCGAACCAGTGGTGTAGGTGCAGTTGTTGTCGTTGGCCAGGGGGTTCGAGTGGCTCACCACCCACCCGGCGGGGTTCCCGTAGGTGCTGTAGGTGTCGATTTCCAGCAGGTGCGCACCGATGTCGAGGCCCTTGGTGAGCGACTTGGACTTGCTGCGCTCGTACGCGTTGTGCAGCCCGGACACGGAGAGCTGATTCAGCGGAACGTCGTCGAACGCCGATGTGTCGGTTCCGGCCTTCGTCGTGGCGGCATGGCCGGGTGCTGCTGAGGTCCACGGCACGGCCAGGCCGAGCAACAGGGTGGCGCCGAGAACGCAGGCTTTACGGCGCCATAGAGAGTGCTGGGGCACAACGAAAGGCATCGAAGCTCCTCGCATTCGGGAGTGGCGGAAGTGTGGCGTGCCGACGGAAACCCGGCTCCTGCGGCGTTGCGAAAGGTAGGGCTGGACAGAGCTTCGCTGCTCCGACACGCGGGGCCCGGCTCTGCGACATGCCCCTGCTGATCACGAACGACCTGGGCACCGCCAGGAGGAGATGCGGCACAGACTCGGCTGAGTACGGACGGTCTTCGGCCTCAAGCGTGACCCTCTTGCCTCGGGGTCGGGATACACGCTGAAGCCGCGCTGGGAGTCGCCGCTCAAGCCGGAGCATGCGCCGGGCCGGTTCGTACAGAAGTTGGGACCGGCGCTTCAAGTGCACTTGACGATCTCATGGGACCCCCTGAGACGAGAAGCAGGCCCTTAGTTGATAGCAAGCGGCCGCTTAGTATGGAAGTGGACATGCCAAGAAACCGTGTGTGAAGGTGAGGTCTCGGATCTGCTCGATCGCGCCGGGGGAGCGTGGCCGCCTTGTTTCACGTGCCGGGCTCACACCGAGGATCCATCTGGCAGGTGGCGGCGCCTCGTGCCCGCTTGCCGTCCTGGTCACGACAGCCCATCATGCTGCCGAGTCGGTGGCCGCTCACGGTCCACGGGTACGCCGACTCCGCCGTCACCGGCACCGGGGCTGCCCTCGATCGCGTATGGGACGCCCACCGCCTGATGGAATCCAACCGGCACACGGCAAGTTCGTTGTACGGGTCTGAGGGCGATCACCCGGTTGCCGTAGCCCCTGAGTAGCGGCCATAGCTGACTCAGAAGGCGTGGAACTCTTCGAAGGGCGGCTCGAACGACGGATCGGGCAAGCGAAGGGCCTTGCAGCGAGTCCTTGGTTCGGCCCGGCGGCTGGTGCCGGCCGTCGGCACGGTTTCGCTGGGGAAGGCGTCGGGAATCTCCGCCCACCCTAGGTTCTGCTCGTAGTAGTGCACGGCGGTTCGAACCGACGGCGCCCAGTCGTCGTCGATCACGATCAGCCCGCCAGGTCGAACGATCTTTCGTAGGAAGTAGAGATCGACGAAGACTTCGTGGAACCGGTGACTGCCGTCCACGAACGCCGCGTCGGCGACGAGACCCTCGGTGAGGAGTTGCGGCAGCGCGATCGATGAGGGGGTGAGCATGAGCGAGGCGATCGAATCCAGTCCGGCAGAGCACATCAGCTCCCAGCCGGCGTTGGACCAGTCACGTTCCTGGAACGGGTCGACGATGACATGCCGGGGACTCGGCGGATCGACGGTGATCAGCGCCTCGCCGATCGCGAGCGCGGAACTGGCGTACGCGAGACCGACCTCGACAACTGTCTGCGCGCCCTCGGAGATCAGCAGGTCGCGCAGTTGGTCGCAAACGCGTTCGGGTACCGTGACGGTCTCAAAGTCCGCCTCGAAGTTCCGGGTCCGCGGAGGTCCACCCTGCGCGAGCCGACGGCGTACCGCGCAGACACGCGCCCTGCGTTCATGCATCTTCACCGTGCCGGCCACACCCCCACGGTAGAAGAGCACGTCCCTTCAATGTGAGAGGTGCAAAGCACCTTTTCCGTCGTGGCGTTCCTCCCACGTGGATGTGGGCGGAACAGCAGAGCGGGCCGGCGGCGTCCAAGTCTTGTGGTCTGCCGGCACACGTGGTCGGCCTGCCGCAGCGCACAGCCATCTGGCTCTACTCCTGCTTGTCCTGGTACCGCCCGCGTTGGCGCGAGGCCGGCTGGTACCGGGGTCCTGCGGTCTGATCCACACGCGAGAGCAGAAGCTCGCAGGGAGGCTCGAGCCGTTCCGCGAACTCGCGTGCCGCGCGCTCACCGAGGAGCCGCCAGGGAAGGACGGTCCGCTCATCGGTGAGATCCTCGATCCGTTGGCGAAGGCGTAGACCCTCCCGAAGTACCCGTCTGTCCGCCGCCAGTCCCTTCCGCGTCAGTGACTCCCAGCCCGTGTCGATCTCGTCCTCGGTGTGCCCTCGGGATTTGCTCAGCCAGTCGTCGTCGTACCCCAGCCACTCGTTATGAAGGATGGACGCCTCCGAGGAGGTGAGGCCTGACGCCGCCACCAGAGCCCAGTGCGTGTCTCCCCGCCACTCCCGCAGCAAGTTGACGGCGTGCCAGCCGGACAGAAGAGGGGACTGCGGACGAGGCATGGACAGAGTCGCCGCAAACAGAGCACGCCCCAGCAGCGGAAGCCGGTCGATAACCGACCAAAGCGCGGGGGCCATCTCACACAGCGGATCGACGATCCCGGGCGCGTGGTGGCGCAGTCCCTCCTGAACTGCCTCGTCGCGTAAATGCCAGAAATCACGGAAGGCGTCCGGACCTTTCAGCAGGTCGAAAGTCAGCCGGATCCCTGCTGCGCTGATGCTGCCGAATGCGGCAATGAGTGCCTCGGCCCCGGCCGGGGCAAGCGGCGCGCCGCGAGACGCGATATACCCGAGTGGTCCTGCCAGAACTCCTTCCAGCCCCCGTCTTTCATAGCGGGCCACCGCACCTGGGTCCCAGAAGATCCAACCCACAGTGGTCTGCACAGACCTGGCATTCCGTCGGCTGATCTCACACCATCTGTCCTCGGTTTCCTGACCTGAGTGCAGTTCAGAGCTCATCGGCCCACGCCTCCCGCCACTTGCCCCGTCGTTGATTGATCACGGCACCACGCGATGCCCGATACCGCATGGTCTGGCTTGGCATCCCTTGCGTCCAGGTGTGCCCTCAGCCGGAGAAAGGGCCACGGCACCGGTCTCCGAATCCGGGGGTGTCCGGAGTCGGCCGATGCGGAGGCTGTGGTGGGCCGACCGGTGTGGCCGGTACCGGCCGGGTACCGGCCACGGGCCAGGAGCAGGGACGGCGCACCGGCCGGCCGTGCCTTCAACCCGGTGTCTGCCGACTCACCCACCACAACCGCGGCAAGTGGGCCCGGCCCGGGTCGCTCGCCCGGGCCGGGTGGGAACCGGTGACCGTCAGTGGTAGGCGTGTACGACGGCATGCCCCTTGCCTCGGCTGATCATCCAGCGGTTCACCGGAGTGGTCAGCACGAAGGCCAAGGCAAGGGAAAGAGCCAGCGAGACCCAGAACAGGACCTGGGACAGGCCCGCGTTCATCGCACCAGGCACGCCCACCATGACGCTGTTGTCGATCAGTTCCATCACGGCGATGGACAGCGTGTCGGCGGCTAGAGCCACCTTGAGCGCCTGGCGGACCGGCAGGCCGGCGCGCAGCACGCCCCGCATGGTCAGCGCATAGCCGAAGGCGAAGGCCAGCGCGATCGAGATGGCGACGGTGGCCGCATTGTGCAGTCCGGCGGCGGTGCCGACGACCATGCCCAGGACTTCGCCGATCGCGCAGCCCGTCAGACAGTGCAGCGTCGCCTGCGCGGCTGCGCGCCAGGAAGAGCCGAGGGCGTGATGATCGCCGTGAGCATGGTGCACGTGCTGCTGCTGGTGGTGTGCTGTGTGGTGGTTCATCCTCAGCTCCCCTTACCGGATCGAGTCACCGCCGCCTAACAACATACCCCCAGGGGGTATTCCGGAACGGTGAAAGAGTCCACACAGACGCCTGCAGTCCTGGACCGGTCGCGGGCTCAGGGACGGCGTTCGCCGGCTGCCCCGAGCCCGGACCGGCCGGGTGATCTACTGCTTGCCGAGCATCCTGATCATCGCGGTGATCTCGGCCGACTGCGAGGTGACGATCGACGTCGCCATCGTCTTGGCGGCACCGTAAGCGCCCTTGGCCTGCTCGGCCTTCGCACTCTCGATCGCGCCACGGTGATGGCCGATCATCATGTGCAGGAACGCCTTGTCGAAGGCGTCACCGGACAGGGCCTTCAGCTTGCTCATGTCGTCGCCCGACATCATGCCGGGCATCGACGAGCCGGAGTGGTCCATGCCCGGCATGCTCTCCATGCCGGACATGCCGGCGTCCGGGACGTTCTCGCCCCAGGACCTCAGCCAGCCGGACATGGTGTCGATCTCCGGATCCTGCGCCTGTTCGATCTTCGCGGCCAGGTCCTTCACCTGCGGGGACTTCGCCCGCGAGGCAGCCAGGTCCGCCATGGCCACGGCCTGTCGATGGTGCGGGATCATCCCCTGCGCGAACGACACGTCCTGCGCGTTGTGCCCGTCCTGCGCGTTGTGCCCGCCCTGCGCCATGGAACCGCCGGCCGAGGGGCTGCCGGAGGTCATGGCCCCCATGTCGTGGCCGGAGTGCCCCGACGAGGAGGACGGGGAAGAGGAGGGCTCGCTGCTGCTGCCGCAGGCGGCCAGCACCACTGCGGCGGCGGCAGCGGCCAGCGCGGCGGTGCGGCGGATGAGGGAACGGGAAAATGCCATGAAAGTACAGCTCCTTGAAGTGTCCCGCGCCGCGGCGCGGGAAGAACGGATCCAGGCAGGCCGGGGCACGCCACCCCGTCAGGAGGGTGTCGTGCGGGCGCCTCTAGATCCGCAGAAGCTGCAACTCGGAAAGATCCGGTGGTGCCCGGCCATCGACCGTCCGGGCGGCCGGTCCTCCGCAGGCGGTCGCCGCAGGCGCAACGCGAGCAGTCGGGGCGGCCGTCAAAGCGGGTGGAACGTAGGCGGTGGATGTACCGCCCGCCGCGCACGTCCCTCCGGCGTGGTCCATGACCATCCCACCGTTGCCCGCGTCCGACAGATGCCGGCATTCTCCATGGAGACCGTGGGCAAGCGTGGAGTGATGTGCCGAGGACCCCACCGGCATCATCGCGTCGTGCCGGCCCGCCGCCGGCATACCTGCGGGTGACAGGGCATGCATCCCCAGCACCCCCGCCACCAGGGCCAGGACCAGCCACATCCAGCGCGCAGAGTTCACCTCTGAGCCGGTGCGAGCGCTGGAGATCACGGGCTCATCGTACGCAGTCCCCGCACTCCCTGTAGACAACACCCGCGGGATAACTCAGCCACATCGCCCTCCTCCGCATGAGCGAGCTCAGTCCTGACGGGTCCGGTAGGTCTCCGGTATGCCGGAGACCGCAACCCGCTCATGCCCGAAACGTTCGATGATGCGGTTGTGGAGCTCCGGGCACTGTCGGCCCGGCCGGACGCCCCTTTCGGCTCGTTCTCGGCGTAGGGCACCGCCCTGTGTGTCGTCGCGGCGGGCCTTGTCGGCGGCACCCCTTGCGCGGCGCGGTTGCTTGCGCTGTCCGAACGGCTCGGCATGCCACCGGAGTTCCGGCCCACGATGTCCGCGGCCCGGCCCGGCGGACGGCCGAGGACGCCGTCGGGGCGGTGTATACCGACTCGGTGTCGGAGTACGCCGCCCTTGGGCGGGACGAGTTGCGGGAGGCGGCCCGCGCCGTCTCTTGGGCCGGCTTGGCAGGCTGGACTGGCCGGCCGGCCGGCGCGGTGGCCGTGGTCGCTGGTGGGGATTGGGTTTGCCTGGTTCCTCGTCCGTGGTGTCGCGCTCAGGCGAACAGCTCGCCGGGCAACTCGGGGCCGATGACGATGGGAGCAGAGCGGTAGACGGGCGGCTGCGTGCCCATCAGCTCGCGCACCAGGAAGTCCCAGCAGAGTTGCGGACGTAGGACAGGCAGTCGATGAACTGTGCTCGGCGCCCGGCACGACGAGGAGTTCGAAGTCCTTGTCGGCAGCGAGGAGCCGGTCGGCCAGGCGCAGCGATTGATCCGGGTGGACCTTGTCGTCCAGTTCTCCGTGGATGAGTAGCAGCCTGCCCGCCAACCGGTCCGCGATGTCCACGTTGGAGGTGCGGGCCGAGGCCCCGGGGTTGTCCGCGCCGTCGTAGGCCTCGACGAAGGCCTGGTTGGAAAAGCGGGCGTCGTGGTATCCGGAGAGGGCGACTGCGGCCTTGTACACCTCGGGGGAGTCCAGCATCGCCCGCGCCGCCGCGAACCCGCCACCGGAGTGGCCGAACGACCGGTGGGCGGCGGTGAACTGGACCCGCCCCGCGGGGATGCCGAGGACGGCGGAGATCGGGGTGGGGTGTCGAACTTCTGCATGGCGCTCTCCTTCAGCGCTTGCAGTTTCTGACACCTGAAACGCTACGTTGCGTTCGCGAGATAAGGAAAGGTTCCGTTGCGTACGTCTGGCATCTTCCCAGGTGGGCGCACGGGTATCGTTGCAACTGTTTTGATTCCAGTGCAACGGAAGTCATCCTCGTCTGTTGCGTTGGCGCGGGAGTGAACGCTATGCTGGAAGCATCAAGGAAGTATGAAGGAGATCGCGATGCCGGGAGGCAGGCTCACTCAGCAGGACCGCCAGCAGATCGCGCTGGGGCTGGCCGACGGGCTCGCCTACGCGGAGATCGCCAGACGTCTCGACCGCCCCACCTCGACGATCACGCGTGAGGTGATGCGGAACGGCGGCCCCACCGCCTACCGTGCCGACCTGGCCCACCGCGCCACCGAACGCCGCGCCCACCGGCGCAGGCAGGCCGCTCCCCGAGGGTCACAGGCGCCCTCGCAGGCCCACGGACGCGACGCCGAGGCCGTGCGCGAGTACGAGGAGATGTTCTCCACCCTCCTCGTGCAACAGGGCCTGCCCAAGATGATGTCCCGGGTGCTGACCTGCATCTACACCACCGACGCGGGCAGCCTCACCGCGTCCGAACTCGTCCAGCGCCTCCAGGTCAGCCCGGCGTCCATCTCCAAAGCGATCACGTTCCTCGAAAGCCAGGGCCTCATCCGCCGGGAACGCGACGAACGCCGACGCGAGCGCTACGTCGTCGACAACGACGTCTGGTACCAGGGGATGATCGCCAGCGCCCGATCCAACGCCCAGCTCGCCGAGACCGCACGGCAGGGCGTCGCCATCCTCGGCCCCGACACCCCGGCCGCCGCCCGCCTCGAGAACATCGCCCGCTTCGTAGACTTCGTCGGTGAGAGCATCGCCCGCGCCGCGGAGCAGGCCCGCGAGATCCTCTACACGAGAACCGAAGCGACTTCAGGCGGCACTGCAACGGAAGGTTCGGGTCGCGATTAGACAGCCGTCTTGATGGTCACGGCCAGTCGTGCCCGCGCCTGATCCTTCGACCTGAGCCGACCCCATCGCGCGCCCGCCAGGCGGTCTCGCGGCTCCCGCACGTCCACCACCACCTCGGCCACGGGAAGCAAGTACGGCTCCAAGCCGGGCCGCCCGATGACATCCAGCTCGTAGTCGAGCTGCTATGGCCCGCTCATCGGCCGGTTCCGGACACCGGCGGTCGATCGGCCGCAGCGGCGGCGACGGCATCCGGCAGGTCAGCGACTCCTCCGGCATCTCCCGCCACCGGCTCCCGGTACGGAACCGCCAGACCTCGCCACTTCACCAACGCCCGCTCGCCATCGCCCCGTTCAAGCCTCGCCACACGAATGTTCTCCCGTGCGTTGACCACGACTTTGTGCGCCGGCTGCCGGAGTCCATGATGTGGGCATGAAGATTCCCGACCGACGGATCGAACTGTTCACCGGCACCGGCAGCGAGCACCGGTTCAGCGGCCCCGCGACCGGTGACGAACGGAGCATGCTCGTGGCCATGCTGAACGCCCAACGCGCCACCCTCAGGCTGAAGTGCTCCGGACTGGGATCGGAGTTGGCACTGCGGTCCGTGTCCCCGTCCTCGCTCTCCCTGCTTGGCCTCGTTCGGCACCTCGCCGACGTGGAACGCCGCTGGTTCCGGGCCGTGCTCGCCGGGCACGACGTCGAGCTGCGCTTCTCCTCCGCAGACGTCCCCGAGGGCGACTTCGACGGCGCTGTCCCCGATCCCGAGGTCGTCGCGGCATCCTGGGCTGCCTGGCATGCCGAAGTCGCCTTCGCGGAAGCCTTCGCCGCCGAGGCCCCTCATCTCGACATCGAGGGCCTCGACCCCTGGCGGGGCGCGGTCTCCCTGCGCTGGGTGCTCATCCACATGATCGAGGAGTACGCCCGTCACAACGGGCACGCCGACCTGATCCGCGAACGAATCGACGGAGCGGTCGGGGTGTGATCCCGGGCGGCTGTGCCGATCCCGCTGCACGACTCGAACATCCGCGTCTGCAGCCTCCGACCCGCTGATTGATCACGACTCCGCACCAGCCCTGAGCGTCTGATCGGGCCCCTGCGCGGTTCAGCCGGCGCGTCTGGTCGGCTGAACCGCTTCCTACCGGAAGCGCTCATGCCGTCGCCCGCGCGAATCGATGATGTGCCACCGGGTATGGAATCGGGAGGGGCCGTCGAACAGCGCCGCCGAACGGGAGGGTGTGCCATGACGCCCGAGACGCGGACCCATGAATGGTCGCTGACCTCCCCGGCTCTCGCGGAGCAGCTGATCGAGGCGCTTTCGCATATCCAGGTGCGCGATCTGGACACGTTGCGTCGGCACTTCCCCGGCCTCGGCCCGGAGGAGATCGCCGATCACCTGGTCACCGGGGCGGTGCGGGGCACCGAGGCCGTCGGAGCGGGCGTGGGTTCTGCCGCGGCGCTGCCCACCCCTCCGGCAATGCCCATCGAACTGGCAGCAGGCATCCTCGGGACGGCGTCCGTCGAGTACAAGCTCATCGCCGAACTTCACGAGGTGTACGGTCTGCCTGCGACGGGAACCACTCGACAGCGTGCCGCCCTGTATCTCGCGGAGTGGACGGAAGGGCGCGGCCTGAACATCACCAAGCCGACGTCCGCGGTCAGTCTCATGCTCAGCGTCCGGGTGAGGAAGGAACTGCGCCGACGGCTGCTCATGCTCGCTGTCCGCAAGATCCCCATGCTGACGCCCTTCATGGTCGGCGCGGCCATCGGCGCCTTGCTGAATCACTACGACACCACAAGGCTCGCCCGGCGCATCCGTGCGGACCTGCGGGCGCGCCAGGTCCCCTGGCAGGCGCCGCCCAGGCAGGGGTCACCACCCGCGGGTACGGCCTCCTGAGCGGCCATTCGGTTCACGGACCCGGTGTCCGCCCTGTCGCACCGAACATCCGACGCGCTCGCGGATACGTGAGCACGGCCCGGACCCGCTGTGACTGGCCTCGCGAGCTGGGGCCGATCGGCAGTTGGGAGCCGCCCATGCTCTATTACGTGCTCAGGTACGTCCTCCTGGGGCCGCTGCTTCGGCTGCTGTTCCGGCCGCGGGCCGAGGGGCTCGAGCACGTTCCGGCCAAGGGTGCGGCGATCGTTGCCGGCAATCACCTGTCCTTCGTCGACCCCCTCCTCATGCCCGCGGTCCTGAAACGGCGCATCACATTCCTGGCCAAGGCGGAGTACTTCACCGCGCCGGGCCTGAGGGGCCGGCTGACCGCGCTCGTTCTCCGCGGTGCCGGGCAGATTTCGGTGGACAGGTCGGGCAGGGCCGCGGGGGAGGCGGCTATCCGGGAGGGGCTGGGGGTGCTGGCCCGACGCGAGCTGCTCGCGATCTACCCGGAGGGCACGCGTTCACCCGACGGACGGCTGTACAAGGGCAAGGTCGGGGTGGCGGTGATGGCGCTGGCCGCACAGGTTCCGGTGATTCCGTGCGCAATGGTGGGGACCTTCGGCATCCGGACCCTGGGGCAGGTCCTGCCGAGGATCCGGCCGGTCGCGATCCGTTTCGGGGAACCGCTGGACTTCTCGCGCTTTGCGGGGCTGGCGGACCACAAGGCGGTACTGCGGGCCGTCACCGACGAGATCACGTACGCGATCTTGCAGCTGTCCGGCCAGGAATACGTGGACCGGTACGCGGCCGACGTGAAGGCCGGGCAAGCGAAGGGAGGGCGGGGCTGAGGTTCCGATGCCCCTCGGCCGTGATCCGGTCCGTATGGCCGCCCATTGCGAACGAGCACCACGGTCACCCTGTCGCCCACACCGCGGGCCACCTCAAGCGCCCACCCGGGCCAACCGAAACACTCGTGGGCCAAGTGAAGCGCTCGGTCACTCCCAGGCGGGCGGCGCCGGTGGCCGCCACGGTCGTCGGCGCGACGCCTTCCCGATCGAGCGCCGGGGCCTGTCCTCGCTCTTCCTCTCCGTGTCCGTTGCGTCGTTCACGGGCACCCGGTGGGGGCTCCACTCCATCCTCGGGAGGCGCACGTCATGGTCATCCGACATCCCGCCGCAGGGGGAAAGGGGCGGTTCGAGCGGTTCTCCGAGGCCGCGTCGAACTTCACCAGCTCTCTGGCGTTCTACGTCTTGTGCCTGCTGCTGGTCGCGTTCTTCATCGCCGCGCACGCCATGAGGCTGGCAGTCACGTGGCAGTTGCTGGCCGGGGACCTGATGACGTCCGTGACCCTGCTGCTGCTCGCCCTCCTCAAGAACACGGAGAGACGGGCGGAGCACGCCATCCAGCGAAAGCTGGACGCGATAGCCGCGGCACTTCTGGAACAGGACGAGGGGCAGACCCTCAAGGCCCAGGAAGACCTGCGCCGGGCCATCCGCATGGAGGAGGAGCTCTGATGCCGTAGTCAGGAAGCATCCGATGCGAGGTCTTTCTCCAGGGATTCTCAGCCGCGGAGGGGGGCGACGCCGCCGGGGAGAGATTTGGACGGTTGCGCCGAGCGCGTTCCTGCTCGCGCCGTTGACGGACGGGACGCCTCCCGCGTAGCGGAGGCGCCCCGACAGGCCGGGCTGCTGATGCCGGTACTAGGTCGTGTCTCTTCGATCAGTTAGCTCGTTGTTCTGGTCATGATGAGTCGGGGGGATCTGACGGACGGTGAGTGGGCTGTGCTGGAGCCTCTGCTGCCAGTCAGCAACAACCGGTGGGGCCGGTGGCGGGATCACCGGCAGGTGATCAACGGGATCATTCACCGGCTGAGCACGGGCGTACAGTGGCGTGAGCTGCCCGAACGCTTCGGCCCGTGGAAGACCGTCCACAAACGGCACGCGCTGTGGTCGGCTGACGGAACCTGGGAGACGCTCCTGCGGCACGCCCAGGCCGCCGCCGACGCCGAGGGCGACATCGACTGGAACATCAACGTCGATTCCACCATCGTCCGTGCTCATCAGCACGCAGCGGGCGCGCGCAAGGATCCGCCGCCGTTGCTGCCGGACTCTTCAAAAGGGCTCCTCGAAGATCGGTTCAGCATCTGGCGGCGATGGTGAGCGCGACCTGCTGGAGGAGGCGGTGCGGCAGGCGAAGCACTCGGCCGTTCCCGCGGCGGGCTGACCTGCAAAATCCACATTGCCGCGGAAGGCCGCTGCCGCCCACTGGCTTTGCTCGTCACGCCAGGCCAGCGGGCAGACTGCACGCAGTTCGAGCCGGTCATGGACAAGATCCGCGTTCCCCGCCGGGGCCCCGGCCGTCCTCGTCGCACGCCGGACAGCGTGAGTGCCGACAAGGCATACAGCAACCGTAAGGTCCGCGGCTACCTTCGCAATCGAGGCATCCGGCATGTGATCCCGGAGAAGAAGGACCACAAGGCCGCACGCCTGCGCCGGGGTTCACGCGGGGGACGGCCCCCGGGCTTCGACAAGGCCCGGTACAAGGAGCGCAACACGGTGGAGCGGGCCATTGGGAAGTTGAAGCAGTTCAGAGCCGTCGCCACCCGTTACGACAAGCGCGGATACGTCTACCTCGGCAGCGTGACCGCAGCTGCACTCCTCATCTGGCTCCGCACGTAGCCCGGAGGATTTGCTCACTCCTGGGTCTTGAGGTCCTCCAAACCGGCCGCGACCAGCAGCGGGGTGAACTCCACAACGCTGTGCGTGGCGACGCCGTTGAGGACGTACGGATCGGTGGCGAGAAGGCGGTCAAGTTCTTCGGCGGGCATCCGGGGGGCGAGGTAGACACCACCGACCAGAGGCACCTGGCGCCCGGCAACCAGAAGCAATTTCCGGGATATGAGCTGGTTCAGCCAGTCGCCGTGGGCCGGCCTCCATGGGTCCACTTCATCCAGCGGTGCCGTGTAGGTAACTCTGACAACGAACATGCCCGGACCGTAGCGGAACACCAAGGACTGTAGCGATCACATTTCATGATCCGGGAGACAGGTTCTAGCTCTGCGGAACATCCTTGACGAACACGATCCCGTCGCTGTTCGCCAGGCTGGCCGGGTCAAGCGGGGAGTAGCCGAACCAGGGGGATACGCGGGGCGCGGGCCGCGTGTCGCCGAGGGCGGTGGCCAGCCGCGGGGCGTCGACGACGCAGCGGTCCTCCGGGAGCGCGTACAGGAGCCCCTCGACGGTGTCCGGCGACGGCGTGTCCACTCCCTGGTGCCGGATCGTGCCGAGGGCCGTGGCCACGAAGGCGTACTCCTCGCCGAGCTGGGCGCTCACCAGCGCACCGGCGCTCCACCACTCCAGCGGCATTCCGCCCATCCGCATCGTGCTCTTCTCCCGCTGGAGATGGGAGTTGTGGGCGTGGACCAGTGCCGGACCCCGAGCGGCGACGGCGAGGAGGTTGTGGGCCATCATCTGGTCCCGCACGCTCACCAGTCGGGTCATGCGGACCGGTGAGGTGTCGGCCATCCAGTGGTGGTAGCGGAGCAGGCCGGTGGCGGTACGCCCGTACAGGCGCGCCCGATCCCAGTCGTCCCGGGAGTCCGCGGTGATCAGGTGTGGCATCTGCTCGTCGAGCAGCGCCACCAGATCGTCGGCGAGTAGCCGCAGCTGACCGGCCTCGGCCGACTGCCCCACGGACTGGGCCGGGTCCATCATCGCGGCTGGATTGGTCCACCGGTCGTCGATGCCGAGCAGGCGGTCGAGTGTTTCCGCCGTGCAGGGGAGCAGGTCAGCGTCCACCCGGGTCGAGAGGTAGCCGTGGAGTGCGGTGAGGGCCTGCCGGGGGCTCGCTGCGCCGGTGATCTCCAGCGGGCCGTCGAAACCGGCGAAGCGGAGCCGCTCGGGCGCGGGCCGGCCGTCGTTGTAGGCGCGCATCCAGCGCACGAGCTCGCGGTTGGCCGCGGAGGTGCCCCAGCCATGGCTGATTCCGTGCTCCATGACTTCGTCGAGAGTGCCCGTGCCCGCGGTGACGTAGTCGTCCACGACCAGGCCCATCATGCAGTCGCTCTCGATGGCGATCGTCCGGTAGCCCTCCTGCTCGACGAGCTGCCGGAAGAGCTCGTTGCGCAGGTCGAGCAGAGTGTCCTCGCCGTGGGTGGGCTCGCCGAGGGCAAGCAGCCGAGGCCGGGCCGGGAGCAGCCTCATGACGGCGGCAGCCTCGATGGCATGGGCGGTGTCCTCGATGTCAGAAACAGTTGCCATGCCATCAACGGTATCGTTGAACCTTCGGTTGAAAGTTTTCCGCGATATCGTCGGTCCCATGGGGAGGAACCTTCAAAAGGGCGAGCGGCTCAGGCCCGTTGATCTGGCGCGCGGGCACGGTCTGTCCACGCAGGCGATCAGGAACTACGAGGAGGCCGGCATCCTTCCGGCCGCCGGTCGCACACCCCACGGCTACCGCACCTACACCTCGCTGCACGCGCGGGCCCTTCGCGCCTTTCTTGCGCTGGTGCCCGGCCACGGCCACCAGACGGCGGCGTCGATCATGCGGGCGGTGAATCAGGGCGCGATCGATGAGGCGTTCCGCCTCATCGACGAGAGCCACGCTCAGCTCCTCGACGACCGGCGGACCCTCCAGGCCGTGGAGAGTGCCCTCCGCGACCTGGAGCCCACCACGGCGCCCGAGCCCGGTGTGGGGTCCGAGCCGGCCGCGGTGTCCGGACCCGGCGGCACGTTCATCGGGCCGCTGGCGGGGAAGCTCGGAATCCGGCCCGCGACGCTGCGCAAATGGGAGCGCGCCGGGCTGGTGCGCCCGCGCCGCGACGCGCGGACCGGGTACCGCGTCTACGACGAGGCCGACGTACGGGACGCCCGGCTGGCCCACCAGCTCAGGCGGGGCGGCTACCTGCTGGAGCAGATCGCCCCGCTGATCGCCCAAGTGCGGGCGGCCGGCGGGCTGGAGCCGCTGGAGGCCGCACTGTGCGACTGGCACGGCCGACTGTCCGCCCGCGGGCGCGCGATGCTGACAGGGGCCGCAGAGCTGGAGGTGTACCTCCGCGAGCGCGGATGAGAATTCGGTCGCCGATCGGAGAGACGACACCCTTGCATCTCAATAGTTCGGTTTCGTAGTATCCGAAAACGTGAAGTACGAATCCGTACCATCGGACCGGTCGGTGCTGCTGACCTTGCAGCGCGCGACCCATGCCACCTTGCAGCTGATTGCCGGCGAACTGGTCGACCTCGACTTGACCGCCTCCGAAATCAACGCGCTGGCCAACCTTGCCGACGGCAAGGGCCGCACTGTGTCCCAGCTGGGCGCCGCCGTCGGCACCCGCCCCACCACGCTGACCGGTGTGCTGGACCGGCTGGAGCGACGCGGTCACATCACCCGCGGCACGCGCGCCGGCGACCGCCGCTCGGTACTCATCGAACTTACCGAGTCCGGGCACGCGGCAGCGGCCCTGATCAGGCAGACGCTGGCCGATCTCGAGAGCCGTGCGCTGGGCGGCCTGCCCTCCGAGGCGGTCGTCGGTTTCCACGCCGTTCTGGATGCGCTGATCAAGGAGGGAGCGTGATGGCAAACGGCGACGGCGCGAAGGAGGAGTCTTCGCCGTTCACAGAGCTGATGGAAGAGGTGATGGCCACCGCCGAGCGGTTCGGGCACCGCCAGCACGTCCACCTGACCTGGCTGGCCGTCCGGCGCTACGGAAGCGCCGCGGCGGTGGACTTGATCAGCGACGGGATCCAGCGCACCGCTCGCTACGCAGGCGTCCCGCATAAGTACAACGCGACCGTGAGTCGGGCCTGGGTCGAGCTGGTGGGCCACCACGTGGGCCAGTGGGACACCGCCGACTTCGACGTCTTCGTCGAGCAGCACCCTGTGCTGCTCGACAAGAAGCTGCTGACTCGCTTCTACCGGCCCTCGACGCTGGCCGGCGCCCCGGCCAGGACCAGCTGGGTCGAGCCCGACCTCGCGCCCTTCCCCTGGCAGGGAGACGACAGGTGAGGCGGGACTGAACTGCCGATCGATACGGCCCTCCCGCCTCGGGACCCCTCGCGTGGCCGCGGCTTCAAGCCCCAACGCCTGCAACCAGAACGCGTATCAGGAACGGCACACTCGCCGTCATCTGCCGTGACCTCGTGGCAACTTGGATCGAGGCCGACTGGTCGAGCAAGTCGTCAGCAGCCCGGAGCGCCTACACCCACGGCGATGGCCAGGGCGCGTAGGGTTCTCTCGCCACGGGCCAACCGCTCTGCCCGGCCTCGTAGCGCAACCGTTCGCGAAACCGGCGCCTCGGTACTTCGTTCGGTACTTCGTAGGGACTCGGCGCCTCACGAAGTTGCCCAAGTCTGGCTTGATGCCGACTGTTTTGTGTACCTGGACTTGCCAACGCTTTGACGATCCGTTCCAAGAGCGTTCAACCAGCCGTCCGTGCCTGCGTTGTGTGCCGTCCCTAGGGTCCCTGAAGGTTTCGAAAGAAGGGACTCATGGACACACTCCTCGCAGTCCGGGCCCGCGGGATCACCAAGTGTTTCGGCGATGTCGTCGCGCTCGACGCCGTCGATCTGGATGTGGCGCAGGGGCAGATCCACGGGTTGGTCGGACCGAACGGCGCCGGCAAGACCACATTGCTCGGTCTCCTGCTGGGCCTGGCCGTCGCCGACAGCGGGCGCCTCGAGATCCTGGGTACGCCGGTCCAGCGGGCGCTCACCGCTCCCGACGGTGTCGCCGGCTTCGTGGACGGCCCCGGCCTCTACCCCTCGCTCACCGCCAGGCAGAACCTCACCGCGCTGGCCGCTCTCCGCGGCCGCGACGCGAGGACAGCGCGGGTCGACGACGTGCTCGACCAGGTCGGCCTCACCGATGTGGCCGACGACCAGGCCCGCGGCTTCTCCCTCGGCATGCGTCAACGGCTCGGGCTCGCCGCAGCCCTGCTCACCAAGCCCCGGCTGCTCGTGCTGGACGAACCTTCCAACGGCCTCGACCCGGCCGGCAAGAGACATGTACACGGTGTCCTCACCCGGCTCGCGGCGGACGGAACCAGCGTCGTGCTCTCCAGCCACCGCATGGACGACCTCCAGGCACTGTGCTCCGAAGTCACCATCGTCGCCACCGGACGGGTCGTCTTCTCCGGACCGCTGAGCAAGCTGGCCTCCGAGAACCGTGAACTCGACTACCGGCTGCTCACCTCCGACCCGCAGGCCGCCCGGCGGCTGGCCGTCGACGCGGCCGGGATCCGGATCGTCGAGGACGCCGGGGCACGGCACGACTCCGATGCGCTCGTCGTGCGCGCGCTGGTGCCCGCCCTGGACGAACTCGTGGTGCAACTCGTGCACGCGGGCATCGCGTTGCGCGAGCTCGCACCCGTGGTGTCGCCGCTGGAAGCCGCCTTCCTCGCCCTCACCGAGCCGAAGGAGGCCGGCCGATGACCGCGACCATCGCCGGGGACGACGTTGGCACCACCCACCCCGTCTCGGTTCCGCGCGGCTACCGCTTCGAGCTGGTCAAGCTGGTCTCGCAATGGCGGATCCGCCTGCTGGTCCTCGCCTGCTGGATCGCGCCCGCGCTCTTCGTCGCCGCTGTGAGCCAGCAGAGCACGCTGCCCGTCGACACCCTCTTCGGCCGCTGGATGCACGCCACGGGATGGGCCGGACCGCTGGTGATGCTCGGTTTCGCGGGCACCTGGGCACTCCCACTGCTGACCTCGGTGGTCGCCGGCGACGTGTTCGCCTCCGAGGACCGGCTCGGCACCTGGCGCCTCCTGCTCGTGGCGGTCCGGTCGCCCAGGCGGATCTTCGCGGCGAAGGCACTGGCCGGTCTGACCGTCCTGCTGCTGCTCGTGGCCGGACTGGCCTGTTCCAGCGCGGCCGGCGGACTCGTCGCGGTCGGCAACCAGCCGCTGGCAGGCCTCGACGGCCACCTGCTGGCGCCGGCGGACGCCGCCGGCAGGGTCCTGCTCGCCTGGGTCTGTGTACTCGCCCCGACCCTGGCCCTCGCCGCGATCGGACTGCTCGGGTCCGTCACGCTGGGGCGGTCCCCGATGGGACTGCTGCTGCCCGCGGTCGTCGCGATCGCGATGCAGCTCGCCCAGATGATGCCGCTCCCCGTCGCCGTACGCCTCGCCCTGCCCGGCTACGCCTTCATCGCCTGGAACGGTCTGTTCACCAGCCCGGCACAGCTCGGGCCACTGCTGATCGGCATCGTGGTCAGCCTGGTGTGGACGGTGATCGCGACGGTGCTGGCCTACGTGCTCTTTGTGCGCCGAGACTTCACCAACGCCGACTACGACGGCTCGGGACGCCGTGCGGTCACCGCTGGAGTCCTGCCGCTGGCCGGGGTCGTCGCTGTGACGGTCGCGGTCGTCGCCGCGGCGACCGGGGCCACGGGCTCCGGGATCGAACAGGACAAAGTGCAGCGCTCGCTCGCCACAGCGTTCGCCCACCTCTATCGCATGCAGACGAAGCAGCTCAACCGCCCCGATGTCACCGAAGCGCAGCTGAAGGCCACGGCGGCGTGCAACAAGGGCAGCATCAAGGTCGCTGCCGAGGGCCCGGGCAACGACTGGCGCTGCGTCGTCTCCTGGCATCTTCCCGGCGTCGAGGCCACAGGCACGGCCATCTACCAACTCGACGTCACCCCAGACGGGCGGTTCATGGCCGACGGCGATGGACCGAAGGAAGTGAACGGCTACTTCCTGGTGCGGACCGCGACCGGTGACGCACCGAACCCCCTTTGGCAGTTCGACGGCAATGTCGAACTTCTTCGCGTCTCGAAGGACTGACTCCATGCAGGTAACACGCCACCGCCGGACGGTCGACACGAATTTCCTCGGTAGACGACGTGGTCGCCGGAGCACCCTCACGGCAGCCGCCACCGCGGTCGTCCTCGCCGTCACCGCCGGCATCGGTTACGCCCAGACACACCAGTTCGGTACCGATCAGGTGGGTCAGACCACCGACCGGGGCCAGGTCGTCTCCAGCGACCAGTACATCGCCCCGTACGGTGACCGCCTCGTCATCAACAACGGCAAGATCATGTCGTCCTCCGTCAGCCCGGATGGCACCCACCTCGCGGCCTCCGTCACCGACGGCGGGAGTGCCCTGGCCATCGTCGACGTGCAGAACTGGAAGGTGCAGCAGGTCGTCGGCACCGCCGCGTCGTCGGTGCCGCGCATCAGCAGCAACAGCGTGGGACAGGAAGGCCCCACGTACTCGCCTGACGGCAAGCAGCTGTGGCTGGGCCAGACCGACGGCTACACCAAGTTCACGGTGAACCCCGACGGCACTGTCACCAACCCGACGTCGATCAAGATTCCGGCGGACGGGTCCAAGCACGCCCTGGTGGGCGAGGCGGTCTTCTCGTCCGACGGCTCCACCGTCTACTCCGCGGTCAACGGCCAGAACAGGGTGGTCGCCATCGACGCGGCGACCGGCGCCGTCAAGCAGAGCTGGACCGTGGGCAACGCCCCGCGCGACATGGTCCAGGTCGGCGACAAGCTCTACGTCAGCAACGAGGGCGGGCGTCCGGCGAAGCCCGGCGACACCACCATGAACTCGTACGGCACCCAGGTTCCGGCCAACCCGAAGACCGGTGCCACCACCACCGGCACGGTCAGCGTCATCGACCTGGCGAACCCGGAGGCCGCCCCGTCCAGTATCGATGTCGGTCTCCACCCGACCGCCCTGTACGCCAAGGGCAAGGCGCTGTTCGTCACCAACACCGCCACCAACAACGTGTCGGTGATCGACACCGCCAAGGACAAGGTCGTGCAGACCATCGACACCCGGCCGTGGCCGGAGGCGTCGGTGGGCTACGAGCCCAACGCGGTGACGCTCACCGACGACGGACGCCTGCTGGTGACGCTCGGCCGCGCCAACGCGGTCGCCGTCTACCGGTACAAGAGCCCGCAGGAGCCGGTCAGTTACGTCGGCCTGCTCCCGACCGACTACTTCCCTGCGGAGATCACCACCGTCGGCAAGCAGGTGCTGGTCTCCAACACCCGTGGCATCGACGCCCGCCGCCCCACCAACAGCGCCGGGCACGGCACCCACGACACGACGTCGAGTGTGCAGCGCTTCACCGTGCCGGACGACAGCGTCATCAGGTCCCAGACGGCCAAGGTCTTCAAGCAGAACGGCTGGACCCCCGGCTCGGTCAAGCTGGCCAAGGGCAAGAGCCACGCCAAGCCGGTCCCGGTCCCGCACCGGCTCGGCGACCCCTCGACGATCAAGCACGTCTTCCTGATCGTCAAGGAGAACCGGACCTACGACCAGGTCTTCGGCGACATCGCGAAGGGCAACGGCAACCCCTCGGTGACACAGTTCGGCGAGAACGTGACGCCGAACCAGCACGCGCTGGCCAACCAGTTCGGGCTGTACGACAACACCTACGACATCGGTACGAACTCCGCCGAGGGCCACAACTGGCTGATGCAGGCCGACGACCCGGAGTACACCGAGTCCTCGGCCGGTGAGTACGCGCGAAGCTACGACACCGAGAACGACGCCCTCGGCCACCAGAAGTCCGGCTTCGTCTGGACGGGCGCGCAGGCGGTCGGGAAGACCGTGCGGGACTTCGGCGAGTTCCAGTCGATCGAGAGCAAGCCGTCCGGCGCGTCCTGGCAGAACCTGTACTGCGACGCCAAGAACATGGACGCGACCGGGCAGAACACCGCCTACCCCATACAGACGGGCTCGGCGATCCCGTCGCTCAACGACGTGTCGGTGCCGGGCTTCCCGATGTTCGACACCAGTGTCCCGGACATCTACAAGTACGAGATCTGGAAGCAGGACTTCGAGAAGAACGGTCCGGCGAACCTGAACATGTTCTGGCTCTCCAACGACCACACCGGTGGCCCGGCGAGCCCGGCCGCTCAGGTCGCGGACAACGACCTCGCGGTCGGCAGGATGGTCGACCAGATCTCGCACAGCAAGTACTGGAAGGACTCGGCGATCTTCGTCGTCGAGGACGACTCCCAGGCCGGCCTCGACCACGTCGACGGCCACCGTGCCCCGATCCAGATCATCAGCCCCTGGGCCCAGCACGGCACCGTCGACAGCCACTACTACTCGCAGATCACGATGATCCGCACCATCGAGCAGATCCTCGGGATCCACCCCATGAACCAGAAGGACAGCGCGGCCAGCCCGATGGCCGAGGCGTTCACCAGGAAGCCGGACTACACGCCGTTCACGGCGCTGCCCAACCGCACCTCGCTGACCGATGGGCTGAAGACCCCGCCATCCTGCGGTGTGGACACCCCCGCGCCGCAGGACCCCAAGGCGGCGGCCGTGCCGTCGTCGAAGGTGCCGGCGGACATGCATCAGCTCGCGGCGAAGTGGGAGAACTGGAAGTCCAAGCAGCGGCTGACCGGGTCCCACGCCGTGCCCGACTACGCGAATCCCGCGCAGATGAACCACCTGACGTGGTATCAGACGCACAACTGGGCCAAGCCGTACCCCGGCGAGAGCAAGATCTACGCGCCGAACGACGTCCCGGGCGCCTACATCCCGTCGTCGGAGTCCGACGGCTGACGTAGGCCGATCGTCCCAAGGGCCCCTGGCAGGCGTCACCGCCGGCCAGGGGCCCCTTCTGTCCCTTGCCTGGCGACAACCGGGAATACCGGGGCGGGAACGCTCACTGACGTGAGCGAGGCGTCCTGTGCCGGCAAGGCAGCCGTCCTGATCAGGTCGATTGGCGGAGCTGAAGGTGACTCGGTCCGCGGCGGAGGACGCGTCGCCGCCCGACTTTCCCTGCACACTTGCGGCTCCTTGCACCGAGTTCAGCACGACGCGGCAGTGCACAGCCCTCTCCACGCCACCAGACATCTTCACCCCGTCGCCCAACCCGCGGGGCCATTCACTCGGACATGCGATGTCCGAGTATGAATGCACGTAGAGTGCAGTTAAGGCCGTATAAGCTGCATATCCGGCAAAGCTCCCCAAGGGAGGCTGGAGCGTGAGGTTCGCAGTCATCGGTGGAACCGGGCTGATCGGGTCACGGGTCGTGGAGAACCTGAACGCGGCCGGACACCAAGCCGTACCGCACTCCCAGTCCACAGGCGTGGACATCATCACTGGCCAGGGCCTGGAGGCGGCCGTGGCGGGCGCCGACGTCGTCATCAACCTGACGAATTCCCCGACCTTCGACCACGCCTCGCTCGCCTTCTTCCAGACCTCGATGGACAACCTTCTTGCGGCGAGCGAGAAGGACGGGGTCAGGCACTTCGTCATCCTCTCGATCGTCGGCGTGGACCAAGTGCCCGATCTGGACTACTACCGGGCAAAGGTGCTACAGGAAAACATCCTCAAGGCCGGACCGATCCCGTATTCCATCGTCCGCGCCACGCAGTTCATGGAGTTCATGGACGCGACCCTGGCCATGAACAGCGACGGCGACACCGTCCGACTGCCACGCACGCCGATCCAGCCGATCGCCGCCGCGGACGTCTCCAGCATCGTCGCCGAAGTCGCCGCAAGCAGCCCTCTGAACGGCGTCCTCAACATCGCAGGTCCCGACGTCTACCCGCTCGACGAACTCGGCCGACTCACCCTGACCGCCAAGAGCGACGGGCGCTTTGTCGTCACCGATGACAGCGCCGGCATGTTCGCCGCAGCCCAGGGCGACGTCCTCACCGCCCCGAACGACGCCCGCATCGCCCCCACCCACTACACCGACTGGCTCTCCTGAACGGTCCCCCCTCCAGCACCCGACACGCTGCGCGGGTCCGGAGCGGTGCACACGTCTGTCCCACTCTGATTGCCTCAAGAAGAGGAGAAGAGGAAACGCCATGTCGCGCAACGCCTCCTCTGGTGGCGCCGGACAGCAGCCGCGCTCCGATGCATGGAAAACGGCCTTCACCGTGCTCCAGACGGCGAAACCACCGCACATCCCCGAGGGACCCGAGGCCATGACTCTTCACATGGAGTTTCCCCCTGGCGACCCCGGTACCCCTCCCCACCGTCACCCCCGACCGGCGTTCGGACACATGCCCGAAGGGGAGATGCGCTTCGAGATCGAAGGCGAGCCGGAACGTGTGATCCGGGCGGGGGAGACCTTCTGGGAACCGGGCGGAGATGTCATCCACTACCAGGACGGCAACAACCGCACCGACCCCTGGAGCCGCTTTACCGTCACCACGCTGTGCGTGCCGAACCAGCCAATGATCGCCCTTGTCGACGACGAGGAACTCGCACAGCGCAAAGACCGGCGAGCGCCCAGGTCTTCGTGAGGTTCTCCGCCGGGCGATGTCAGCGGCGGCTGTCGGAAGCCCCCCCCCCGTCACCCATGCGACAGCATCGACAGAGGCAGCGGGCCGATGGTGACGTGGCTGCGGCAACCAGATACCCCTTCGCCCCGCCCATGCCCACACCAACGACCCGGAAGCCCGGCGATGACGTCAAGACCGCATTTCGGCCTCATTGGTCGCATCGGCGCATCGCTCGAGGCAACCACCACGACAGCTCACCCAGCCGTCCATGGCCTTGACCTGCAACCCATCGCCAGAGAGCGGTTGCGCTCCGCAACGGACCGCTGCGGTGTTCGCCGACCATGAGCTGTACGGCCAGGCGACGGGCGAGTCCACCGCTGCCCGCGACGAGCGGGCCAAGGCCGCCGGTACCGCATGCGACCGCGAGACGGCGCAACAGATCAACCGTCTGCGCCGCCCGTCCGAGGGCGTGTGGGCATCAAACGTGCCTTGTGCGCGAGCAGCCGGACGAGGTGCAGCGGCCGCTGCGCGCTGGGCCAAGGACACCGCCGGCCGCCTGGGGTGTTCATCTTCCGGCTGGTCACGGTGCCGGTTCAGCTGTGCACCGCGACCGAGGACTACACCGTCCACCGCCACCAGCTTGAGGGCGGCACCTCCGTCCGTGTCCGCTACCAGCGGGTGAAGGAGAGAACGGGATCCGGCCCGACGCGCAGACCCCGGCAGAGGGCCTCCCGCCGCGACCTCTTCACCCCACCGAGTCAGGGCTGATGCGTTCTCAGGTGGCGAGATGAGGGCCACCGGTTCGGTGGGGCGGGGTCAGCCTGAGCCCCTGGTTCGAGACGAACCGGGCTCGTTGTGCCCCACCGGGGTCGCGCCCACCCGGGAGCCGACGGAGAAGTAACCGTGTGCGGCTCGGCATTGAAGAATGGCTGGTCCCCCGTTTCTCCAGCAGTTGCTCGGCGCGCAGCCGCTGGTCCTCCGCCGCCGTATCGTAAGCGCTGGTACTGGCGCCGGCCTCTTCCTTCATCCGCTGGTCACGGCTGCGCTCCCGTCCGGCGGTTCGCTGCTGTCGGTATAGACGACCAGTGTCTGTTCCGGCTGTTCGGCCAGGTGAAACGCGGTGTACGCATAATCGATCGCCCCCCGTTGCGGGTGTCGCAGCCGTTTGCGACCGCTGTGCCGGGCCTGCACCTCGTACTGCGGCCACCAGTCCCGCACCTCTGGGCTGCCCTCGTTCAGGTCCTCGATCAGTCGGGTGTACCGCGGGTCGCCGGAGTGGCGCGCCGCTAGCGTCCGAAGTCGGCCGAGCAGGCCGCGCGCTTCGGGTTCCCAGTCGACCAGGACGTCCCGGGCCACCGGTTCGAGGAACACCCAGCGGGCGAAGTTGGCGGGCCGGTCCGCCTCCGTGATGAGCCTCGGGAACAACTCGTGGGCTGCCTGGTTGTGACTGAGGACGTCATAGTTGCCGCCGATGATGTACGCCGGGTTCGGCTGGAGCAACAGGGGTACGGCACCCACCTCGGCCGGGAGCGGCTCGCGTTCCTCCGCTTCGGCCGCAGGCGCGTGACCGGCAAGCTGGAGGAGATGATCGCGCTCGTGCCGGTCGAGCCGCAGCGCCGCGGCGAGGGCATTGAGCACCTGTTCGGAGACGCGGATCTTTCGCCCCTGCTCCAGGTACGTGTACCAGGTGGCGCTGATCCCGGCCAGCAGTGCCAGTTCCTCTCGGCGAAGTCCCGGAGTCCGACGGCGGCCGGTCTGGGGCAGGCCCACCTCGTCAGGGGTCAGGCGCTCTCTCCGGCTGCGCAGGAATTCACTCAGCTGACGGCGCTGGCCCGGCTGCGTGGGCATGACGATGGCACCTTCAGTTCCAGAATAAATACGGTCTGGATACCAGGCTAAGTCCATCGGAGACTGGCGTGCGAGCACAGGCCGCGGCATGACCGACGGCCTCACACGGTCACACCGGCACCCGGCCTGCCACTGCGCAACGGCTTGGCGGACGCTCCTCCAGGACTCGCTGCCGCTCGGCACTCCGGCCCCGGTGCCGAAGATGGAGAGGGCAACTCATGTGCGGAATCAAGGGCAAAGTGGTGGCGATCACGGGAGCCAGCAGCGGCATCGGCGAGGCGACCGCGCTGCTGCTCGCCGAACGCGGCGCGCGACTCGTCCTCGGCGCGCGCAGGTCAGAACGCCTGGCGGAACTGGTGGCCCGGATCGAGCAGGCAGGCGGCACGGCCGTGCAGATCCGCACCGACGTGACCCTGCGGGAGGACCTGCAGGCCCTGGTCGCGCTGGCCGGTGAGTGCTTCGGCCGACTCGACGTGCTCGTCAGCAATGCCGGAGTCGGCACCATCTCGCCTCTCGACGATCTGCGCGTCGAGGAATGGGACCACATGGTCGACGTCAATGTGAAGGGCGTGCTGCACGGGATCGGCGCCGCGCTGCCGGTCTTCCGGGCGCAGGGAACCGGCCACTTCATCACCACCGCCTCCACGGCCGCTTTTCGCATCGTGCCGACCATGGCCGTCTATGCCGGCACCAAGTTCGCGGTCCGGGCCATCTGCGAAGGACTGCGCCAGGAAGCCGGCGACTCCCTGCGGGTGACCACCGTCTCACCTGGTCCGACTGCGACCGACTTCGCCGAGGCGTCAACCAACAGCCAGGTCAGAGCAGAGATCACGAAGATGCGGGACGACATCGCGATCCCGCCCGACGCGATCGCCCGGGCCATCGCTTTCGCAATCGAACAGCCTGCCGCGGTCGACGTGAACGACATCGTCGTCCGGCCAACCGCCCAGAGCTGACCTCCCCCGGCCCTTCCGGTGCGGACTGGTTCGAGCGCATGACTTCATTGCGCACGAGGATTTAAAGATCCGCACTATGGGCAAGGCCCCCGCACAGGCACCTTCCTGCCCAACGGGGCCGTAGCCAAAGCCGGGCTCAACAGGTCGATCAGCGATGCCGGATGGGGGGTGTTCCTGACGATCCCGCACGCCAAGGCTGAAAGCGCCGGACGGGAAGTGATCGCCGTCAACCCCCGCAACACCTCCCGCACCTGCCCCGAATGCGGGCACACCGCGAAGGAGAACCGGCCCACACAGGAAAAGTTCCACTGCGTCTCGTGCGGCCACCACGCGCACGCTGACACCGTGGGCGCCCTCAACGTTCTACGGGCCGGGCTGGTCCCTCGCAACGCCAACCCGGCGTAACGAGAAGCCCCCGGCTCCAGCCGGGGGAGGAGTCACACGAAGACCGTCTACGCCGTCACCAGCCTCACCCCCGAGCAGGCAGGCCCGGCACGTCTGGCCGAACTCGTCCGGGACCACTGGTCCGTGGAAGCCCTGCACCACGTGCGAGACGTCACCTACGGCGAAGACGCCTCCCGGATCCGCACCGGCACAGCACCTCGCCTCATGGCCGCCCTACGTCAACCTCGCCATCGGCCTGATGCGCCAAGCTGGCCGGCACAACATCGCCGCCGCAACCGATCACTACTGGTCACGCCCCGGGCACGCCCTCGCACTCCTCAAGATCATTTCCTGAGAACGCATTGGCCTGCCCACCGAGTACGCCCCGCATCCCGCAGTTCCCGCTGCCCGCGGGCACCACCGACGTGGTGATCTCGATTTTCGCCACAGCGCAGACAGAGGCACTTGCGGAGGTGTTACCAGCGAGTGAACCTGAAGTGGTAGCGATTACGGCGAAAAGTTGGCGTACAGCGGTTTGCACGTTCACGGGCCAGGCGCAAAAGGCCGGCCGGATTCCCGCCCCGGGTCCCGCCCTTTACCGACAATAGCCCTGTTTATCAAGGGGAGCCCCTGACATGGCAGACACCCGTTCCACCCCCGCGCTCATCGTAGGTGCTGGACCGTTCGCCCTGTCCGCGGCCGCACTCGCCCGCGAACGAGGCATTGACGTCGATGTGGTCGGCCAGCCGATGGGTTTCTGGAATGCGCACATGCCTGACGGCATGCTGCTGCGTTCAGGCACCGACTGGCACCTGGACGCCACAGGAATGCACACTCTCGAAGCCTATCTGCAGGAACACGGGCTCAAGGATGACGATGTCCTTCCGATTCCCGTCGAAGTGTTCCGCGCATACGCCGAGTGGTTCAGTCAGGCAAAGCAGCTCTCTATCCGGCAGGAGTTTGTCTCCAGCATCGCCCGGCGGGACGGCGGCTTCGAGGCCGTGCTGACCGGTGGTGGGCGCATACATGCCGACATCGTGATCGCTGTCCCCGGCATCGGGTATTTCCAGCATCTCCCGGACTGGGCGGCCGGCGTACCGGCTTCCCGGGCAGCCCACAGTTGCGAACTGGTCCGCTTCGATGCCCTGTCCGGCCAGCGTGTACTGGTCGTTGGAGGTCGGCAAAGCGCGTACGAGTGGGCGGCACTGATGAGTGAGCACGGCGCGGCGCGCATAGACATTGTGCACCGCCACCCAGCTCCCCGTTTCGAGTCGGTGAGCTGGAAATTCTTCGACGACTACGTCGATGGCACAGTGCACGTCGAAGGCTGGTGGCGCCGGCTCACGGCCAAGGAGCAAGGCGCGATCACCACGCGATGCTGGGAAGCCGGCCGGGCAGTGCTGGAACCATGGCTGCCCGCACGACTCGACCCGGCAGTGGTACACGCATGGCCCCAGACCGAAGTCGTCCAGGCGGACAGCGGCGGAAGCCAGGACTCGGTACGCGTCACCTTGTCCAACGGCGAATCCCTGACTGTCGAGCACATACTGTTCGCCACCGGATATGCACCTGACCTGGCACGCGTTCCCTACCTGTCCGACCTTCACAGCGAGATTGTCACGCGCAACGGATTCCCCATGCTGGATGATCATTTCCAGACCAGCATCCCCGGTCTCTACTTCACCGGCTTCGCAGCCACCCAGGACTTCGGCCCATTCTTCGGTTTCGTAAGGGCCGCACCGGCCTCAGCCACCATCCTCCTGCGCGCACTGCAGTCCCACGGAATGTGAAGAGGCGACGGGGCAATCCCTCGAGTTCTGGCGCGCGGGCTGCCCCCGAAATCGGTGAACCCACGGCTGGACGTCGACCTCGCCCACTGCTGAGCCGCGCACCGCCCAACCGTTGCCGTCAGCCGCGAGCTGGAGGTCGAGGGGATCGGCTCTTGCGCTCTCTACGAGCGCGACCTCGTCGGCCCGGATGACCGTGCTCGCGCAAGGCCCTGTGAGCGCGGCGCTGGCGCCGTCGGTGAGCAGGCGCCGGGTTTCCACGCGGTTTGGGGGCGGCGTCGCTTGCCTGCCGTGTGGCAGGTACCCCGGTGGACCTGTACGGGCGGGCGACCGACAGCGATCCCGAATTCGGCGATCCACTCCGCTGGCCAGGGGATTCGTGCGGCGGCCAGGCGCGCTGCGGTGCGTGGTGCAGACGGTGCACGGCGGAGACGCCTGACGCGGAAGACTAGAAGCTGAAACTCATGAACATCCGCTCCGGGGCGTAGTGGGCCGCCAACCGCTCCCACGGGGCTGCCCGCAGACGCCGTGCCACGCTCTCGATCTGCTCCGCAGACCACCCCAACAGGGTCCCTTCCTGCAGGATTTGGGACCCGTCCATCAGGAACTCGATATCCACATCCGTCTCGTCGAGCGGGAACTGGAGGCCGGCCCACGCCTTGCCCGGGCCGCCGTAGAGACGATCCGCCTGGGCAGCAACTGCCCAGCGGACCGCGGAGCAGCACCTCGGCGTGCCTGGTTGGCTCGGCGGCGGTCCCTGCATCCATGTCCTCGAAGGTCCGAGACACCACACCCAAGGGTCACTGAGCGCCCTGGCCCTGACCCTGACATGAAAGGCAACTTCCCCCGGATGACCTTAAGAACGAAGGTAGATTCGGTAAGTTGGTGATACAATCTGAAGCCGGACGCGAGACCTGGAAAGGTCCGGCATCACCGGATGCCAGAAGGTCCGCCACCAAGGGGGAGACCAATGCTGTACACCGAAACGACCCGGGTACTGATGAGCGAGCGCATGCGCGAGGCAGAGCAGGAACGCCTAGTCCGCGCGGTCCGCCTCCAGCGCCGCGCCGAACGCGTCACCCGGCGCGCCCGCCACGCCCTGAACGCTGTTACCGCATAACTGTCTATAGCATGCCCAACCCTCCGCTGGCCGTCACCGAATGACTGGTGGCGGCCCGCCCCGCACCACAAGGGGTGTCGCAGCACACGGTGCCGTGCTCAGGCCCACCAGCCGTCGCCCATATGCCAGCGCTCCACCCACGCCGCGAAGCTCGATGTCGGTGACTTTTGGCTCTGGTCCACTTCGTGTGGTCACGTGGCTCTCGGTTACGCCAACAGGACTCGTTTGCGCAGGAGATCGAATCCTGCGCGGCCGAACAACTGGCGCTTGAGCATCTTGATCCGGTTGACACGACCCTCCACGACGCCGGAGTTCCAGGGCAGTGTGAGGCCCGCGGTGACGGCGTAGAGGTCGCGTTCAAGGTGTTGGGCGGCGAAGCTCCGGAGGCTGGGCAGTTCGGTGGTGGAGGTAGCCGCTTCGATCCAGGTCGGCAACTGGTCCCCCTGGAAGTGAGCGACCATGTGCCGAAGGAGCGACGTGTTCGGCAAGTGCCGTCAGCTCGGGGCGATCGGCCAGGACGGTTTGAGCTGGAGCCGGTCGCCTTCGGGTAGGGCGTCGGGGTGGGTGAGGATCCAGCGCGTAGCGGCCCGGGCTGACGGCGGGCGGGGGCCGGCCGGTTGGGGCTTGCCGCGAAGCGTCCTGCTGACATAGGCACGGACACTGGAGTAGCCGCGGGGATAGCCCCGTTCCCTGATCTCCTCCCACAGTTCCAGGCGTGGGTGCAGCCTTGCTGCCAACGCTGATCGAGGCAGGGCGATCATCTACGGAACCGGGAGGCGCTCTACCGGCGGACCGCCGAGATCAGCCCGCCGGGCCGCTCCTCGCGCTGCGGCGGGGTGCTGATCGGACGGCCGTAGGCGGCAGCGCGCTCGCGCAGAGTGTGGCTCTCGGCCTCCCAGCCGTGCCCGGCCAGCCAGCCCACCGGATCGTCGGGCATCTCCGAGACCCACATGGACGCCGCCGATCCCGGCACGGCGTCCGCGCCGAAGCGCTCGATCACGCCGCGCGAGCCCAACGTCAGCCCCATCCGACTGCCTGCCGCCGACTGCGCGTTGATCCGGGCCAGCAGCAGCTCCACCGCGTCCTCGGGCAGATAGATCAGCAGTCCTTCGGCGATCCACACGGTCGGCACGGCCGGGTCGTGCCCTGCGGCGGCCAGCGCGCCTGGCCAGTCCTCACGCAGATCCACCGCGACGGTGATCCGCTCGCAGCGCGCGACGGCCCGCTCCTGGCGCAGCACCGAAGCCTTGAAGTCCAGTGGCGCAGCGGTGTCGACCTCGAACAGCCGGGTGCCCTCGGGCCAGTCCATCCGGAAGGCCCGGCTGTCCATGCCGGCGCCGAGCAGCACGACCTGCCGGACCCCGGCCGCGGAGGCCTGCTGCAACAGGTCGTCGAGGAACTTCGTCCTGATGACGATGGAGAACGCCACGCCCAGCCGGCGGCGTCGCGCGGCCTCGTCATCGGGCAGCGGCGGCGAGGAGGGCCACAAGCCGCCGGCGGTGGCGAAGGCCTGTGCCAGTGGGTCGCGGAACAGCGCGTTCTCCCGCTCGGTCTCCAGCGCCCGCACCCTGGCCACCCCCACCGCCGTGGCCCACACTCCCGACGGCTGCACCCGCTCCTGCTCGTCAGTCACCGTGCCAGCCTAGATGATTGATTCCAAGAGGCCTGATGAGGGGAGCCAGGTTCATGCGCGCACTGACCGCCTACGACCACTGAAACCACCATTAGGCGAAGATCAACGGTCACCCCGGTGTACGCGACCACACGAAGTGGACCAGAGCCAAAGTAGACTGACGTCGCAAACTCGGTCAGACAGTGACTCCCACAGTGATATTGCTGTCTGTTCCGGGATTCCGGCTCGCGTTCTATGGTGCGGGCACGCTGCGTAGGCGCGCATGTCGAGATGCCACGTATCGCCGGTGAGGTCGGTCCCGGCGACACCGAGTGCGGTCGGCGGGGGAGCATCCGACGCAGGGTCAAGAAGAGTCGCTGCGGAACCGATGCGAGTGCGCGGTAGGCATGCAGGATGGCGGCGGCCTCCTGCAGGGATATGCCGACGTGAATCCGTGAGTCCAGCGATTCCCGCAGTTCGGCGGCGAGCTGGTTTACCTGACGCCCCGGTGCACAGGGTCTGAGCGCGTCGAGGTGGAAGTGGGGCCGTTCACGGACGAAGTAGAGGCGGGAGTTCGACGGTAAGGGCGGCTGCGGAGATCTCGAGAGCATCCGCGGCCTCGTAAAGACCGGGCGGGAGCAGGCGGAAACGACGTACCGAAGCCGTCCATCCAGTCCGTCCGCCCCAAGCCCGCAGGAGCTCGCCCCTGCGCGGACGCCCTGGAGCGGGGCTTGAGGGGAAGTGACAGACACTGAGTTGGGGGCCTTGAGTATTCCTACTCAGGTGCCCAGCCGCCGTTTAGGAAAGTCTGTAGGCATGAACACGCCCTACACAGAGTCCCGGCCCATCGTGCCGCGCGCATCCGGAGCGGCTTTCACCGGCGCGGTGCTGGCCTACGGCGCCTGCTGGTTCTTCTCTTGGGTCAAGCATTACAGTAACCAGGCATGCGAGACGACAGACGGCCTCTGCTTCACCTGGTGGGATGTGGCCGTCCTACCCCTCACGTTCGCGACAGCACTGATCACTCTGATCGTCGTCTACAAGCAGCTGAGCATCAGGCCACGGCTCGCGGTCATCCCGCCGACGCTTCTGCTGGCGCCGATCCCTCTCGCCGCCGCGCAGTCGAGCGCCGGCTGGTGGGCTGCCACCCTCACCGGCGGAGCGTGGGCGTCCTCCCTGGCGCTGACCGCGTGGAGCCGCTACAGGGTCCTGGGGCTCTCCGCCGCAGCCGCACTTCTCCTTGCATCCCTTGTCGTTCTGTACCGTTGATCAACCGGCAGGACTCCGTGCGGCAGCGTCCTGACACTCGCGGGAAGATCTGACGGAAACACACTGGTGGGCCCGGCTTCACGGGCTCATCGCGCATCGCCTGCAGGGTCTGGGTGACGTCTCTTGGATCGTCGGCCAGGATCTGATCGGTGTGAAGTGTGCGATGGTGCGGGCGATACCCGGTGCGGCGGCGGCGAGGGCCGCCGCCCACGAGCTGCGCCGCCCGGAGTGGGAGATGGGCTCCACAGCCGTGGCGCGGCCAGTTGCGGCGCCCCGCACGTTGGCAACGTTCCGCCTCGCCTGAAGCTGGGCGTGAGGTGCGTGCTGGGCCGCCTACCTTGAATTGCCATCCGTTGATGGTGATTGTAGGCGCTGGCGGTGACGCCGATCTGGGCATGGCCGAGTGGTTCCTTGATCATGACGAGTGCGACGCCCTGTTCGAGCCGACGGCCACGGGCACATGGTAATCACGCAGCGTATCGCCGCCGTAATTGGAGATCAATACGAGGTCGAGGCGGATTCGGTTGTATCCCTGCTGAAGGAGGCCGAGCTGAGGGTATTTCACAGATCTGCCGAGCAAGTGGGCATCTCCCTCTCGGTGTAGCTCTTGCGCCGGCCTTCGGTGGTGCGCAGCTGGGTGGATTTGACATGGGCGCTGATCCTCTGGAGCGAAGGGCTGAGCTGGTAAAGCGCGGTGGACACGGAGCGGTTCCTGGGTGCGGATGAGCAGTGTGCTTGCCCTGCCGCCACGTTGCGTGATCAGATAGCCTTGAGGACCTTCCAGTTTTCGAGCCGGGACAGGGCATGCTCCACTCGCGCCCTGGTTCGGCGGTGCACGGTGATTTCCGCTCCTGCTGCCGGCTCAGAGCACGCCGGTTCCCCCGTGGCCGCCATCGGTGATGGCCGGGGCGCCGCGGCAGGCCCGATCGACACCTGACTCCGTAAATGCCCGACAGTCGTCGCGGCTGCCGGGCAGCGGAATTCCGATCGCATCTACACCCGGGCCCGGGAAGGCGTCCACGATGGTGGCTTCGGGGAGCTTCTGGAGGACCCTGCCCATCCAGCACCGCAGGTGGTGCCGGTACACCAGGTGCTTGACCTGCACGTTCGGATCACTCTTTCAGACAATCCGCTCTCGAAGTTCCTCCCCTAACCGCATGGTCCATCCCCCCGCCGCGCACCGGTTGGACACCCAGCGTCACCGGCTACCGGACCAGGCGGCTGGTGCGCCGATGGCACCGGCCGGACGTCGGACTGCTACTGCCCGGCAGACCCGGTCCGGGGGCTTCTGCGCATCCGACCGCTCGCCGAATTGATCGTCACCGCGTCTCCAGACGGGTTCCGGGCCGAATTTGGGACCATGGCCATGTGGACGGGAATCCGGTTTTCGGCGGGGCGGAGCCGGTGGATGCGCTGGAGATGGCGCCGACGCCCCGGACGGCGGTGGCGTGGCTGCCGTCGCGGGAGCTCTGGCCGGTGATTCAGGACATCCGCTGGGAGCACGATCCGCAGGTACGGCGATGGCCGCCGCATGTGAACCTGCTGTTCGGCTTCGTGCCGGAGGAGCACTTCGCCCAGGCCGTGCCGCTGCTCTCCGCAGCGGCGGCTGAGACCACGGCGTTCACGGCGCAGCTGGCCGGAGTGAGGTATTTCCGGCACCGGCACCACGCGACAGTGTGGCTCGATCCAGCCGCGGCGGGCCTGGCGCCTTGGGCGCGTCTCCACCAGGAGCTGGCGCTGCGGTTCCCGCTCTGCCGCGGGCGCGGCGGCCGCTTCACCCCGCACTTGTCCCTCGGCCGCACCCGGGATCCCAAGCTCCTGGCCGCCGAATGTGCCGTCCGGCTCGGCGCGCTGTCGGCGGTGGTCGAGGAGGTGGTCCTGCTCTCCCGGCGCGGCGAGGGGCCCATGCGGCCCCGGGCCGTGATCACCCTGGGCACGGGCGAGGTCCACCAGCTCCGCGAGTGCTAGACGATCAACGATCGGGGCCCCGCCCGGGCGACACGGGGGAACGGCGCTGGGGCGGGGCCGTCCGAGGGGTTGTGCATCACCGTGCCACGGCCGCGTGATGATCTCGCGGTACGAGTGCTGGGACGGATTGCACCCGGAGTGCTCCAGTGCCCACGTCTGCGGCGGCTCCCGTGAACCGCTGGCGCCGGAGCGCTCGCCGCGCACGGCGCACTCCATGGTGCGGGTCGCCCCTCGGCTTCCGGTACGTGAGGGGCCATCCCCCGGAGCTTCAGCCGCTCCGAAGCCTCCGACGTGACGCCGGTCTGCTCATCCATGGCGTCCTGATGCGAGCCGAGCAACACGTCAGCCCGTGCGACGTCGAGACGGTGCCTGGCCCAGTAGTTGGGGCTCGGTCGGCCGAGCCTCTTCAGCCCCTTCGCTCGCACGGGTCCGCCGAAGGCAACGTTGAGCATCCCGCGGGCGTCCCTGATCAGCGACAGGTCTTCAATCCGCTTGGTCTCGGCCGTCACGGGCCCGAAGGTGGACCAGGGTTTGGCGAAGCCGATGTGCCCGGCGTCCAGCCCTGTGGCAGCCTGCGCAGCCATGCGCCGGGCTTCCTTGCGAATCACGCATCGGCCAGCGAAAGCATCCCGTACATCGACGCCTCCGCGGGGGTGCGCCCGCCAGGGGCCCGCTCACCGGCTCCCCGACCAGAACTGGCCCCCTCGCCTTGGGCGAGGGGGCCAGTTCAGCGGATGTCGACCCGACGATCAGTGGACTACCTGCAGATGATCACGGGATCGGAGTCCTTGTAGACGAGAGTCCTGCCACCCCGAGTCACCTCGACATGAGTGGTGTACCTTCCGCAGTAGTTGTTGATCGACACCTTGACGGTTCCGGCGCTCAACTTGGAGCACTTCCCCGCGACGGGGATGTCCGGCGTGGACGGGTGCGTCTGCAGCAGCGAAACACACATCTTGGTGTCCACCGGGTTGGGGCCCTGGAGAGTGGCCTCGCCGTAGATCTTTCCGCTCTTGAGGTACGGATTCTTCACCGCCACGTACCCTGTCGCATCGGCCGATCCAGCACCGAGGGCGACGGCCAACGCGGCAACCGCCACTACCGAGAGACTGCGCTTGATTGTGATGACACACACTCCTCCCCCCCCGTAGGGGGCAGTCGATTCTTGCGATGCCTTGGTCAAGGGCACGAAGCGATCATAGTAGGAATGTGCCCACATAGGCGGGGGCGGACCTTTGAACTCGACCAAGGACTCGGAGTGTTGTCGTGGCGGCTCGCCGATCAGACACGCCCACCCCCCGGGTTGCCGTACTCCGGGGCCTGCCAGTGCTCGGCGCCGGTCTCGAGGCTGATGGGATGGTGTGCCGGCGGCACACCTTCAGGGGCGACCGGGCTGGGGGCGACCGGGCTGGACTCTGGGCCGGCCAGGGGGTGGAGTCCGTCCTTGACCGGGCCGTGGCCGGCTTCTCCAGCGACTCGCTCATGATGCTGCTGCGGGCCGCGATCGCGTCGCCAGGTTGTGCCCGATTCCCCGATCACCTGCTGCTGGCTCGGTGCGGGCCCCGGCGGTCCGTCCGGACTGCACCCAGCGCGGCAACCCGCCAGTCGGCGGGCGGCGCCGCTTCACGCGCCGAACCGGGGAGGTGGCCTCGCTATGCCTGACCGTTTGGACCCGGTTCGATTCCGGAGGTGTATCCCCCTACCGCTCCGATGCCCAGTCCCCGCTGGGGCTTCCCCCGATCGACGGTGGACTTGCGTGTGTCCTGGAGCAGCCTGAGCGCCGCGTGGAAGTCGCCGAACGGCTCTCCCACTCCGAGGTCCTCACGGAGAATCTTCCGCAGCACCCAAACTCCTTCGGACATCCCGCCGCTGAACCAACTCCTCAACTCCTCCGCCGCGCGCACGTCGTACGTCTGCTGGAGCTGTACCAGGGCGCTGTAGGCGCTGTTGACACCTCGGTTGACTTCGGAAGCGATGAGCATGGGGCGTTCGCCAAGCAGCATTTGTGCGCGGGCGTAGTGGCCTCGATAGGGCCGCAGAGCCTCCTCGACCGGTGTCAGCGGTTGGTCGGGAAGCGGATGCTCGGCCATCAGGTCTCGAAGGGAGGTCTCGGCGGCGGACGCGAACCCGCGGACGGCGGCGTTGAGATCGGCGTATGCGTCGCGCTTCTCCTCGTACGCGGCTCGGCGATCGGCATGCGCGCGCTCCTCGAGGCGCTCTTGGCGCTGGAGCTCGAATTCCAGGCGACGGGCGTGTGATGCGGAGCGCTGGGCGATCAAAGGAGCGGTGAGCGTTCCGACGATGCCGATGGCTGCCACGATGGCTGCCGTCAGGTCGCTGGTCACAGGGCCCTCCGTTCCCGTGATGCCGGTGCCGTTCTTCAGAGCACCACGCGGATCCGTCCCTGTCGAGAGGGGGCGCCGAGGGGCATCGTCAGGGCCCGTGCACCGACCCGGCACGGTGTTCCGCACATACCTGGTTCTCCGACCCTCATAGCAGCGATGGACTTCGCGCAGGGTGGGCACCGGCTGTCCGTCGATGTGGCCCCGGACCCGCTCGCCCTGCTTACCAGTATGGGCGGCGGTGCGGGAGGCGGTCCGCCTGGAACCAGGAGCCGACGTCGCCGACGTGACCACGGGTCCAGATCCGTGAGGTCGTCGGGCGCCTCCTCGCCGCCGGCCGGTGGACGCCGGGCGACCCCGAGGTCCTGGTCGTGCTGGACGCCGGATACGACGCACCCCAACATTGCTCACCTGCTCACCTGCTCACCTGCTCACCTGCTCAACGATCTGCTCGTACAGATCTTCGGCAGTCTCCGCTCCGACCACGTCATGTATCGGCGGACATCGCCGCGATCTACGACCCCCAGGGCGGCCGACTGCCCCGCGCACTTGAGCGGGCGGGTCGCTTTGGTAGTTGCCCGTCGATGTGAACCGGTTGCGAGCGGGACTGAGCAGCTGGATGCCGTCCACGATCCGGAAGCCCCGCCGCTTCTGTTGGCACGGTGGATTACCTCGCGCGCCGTGTCCTCGAAGTGTTCGACCACTCTCTTCATTTCCTACATCAACGGGAGTCGGCCGCATGTCGGGCCGGAGCACGGCGCGCCTCCTGGCCAAGGGCCTAGGCAGTCATTTTGATCGGTCTGTGCGCGCGAGCTGGAAATCAAGGAGATGGTGAGTCCCGAATTTCGGGGATGATACGGATCAACTTTGCGTTGTAGGCATTCGCTCACACCTCACCTCACCCGACTGCAAAGTGATTATTGCCTGCCAACTAGGAGTCACAAGTGTGCATTGAGCCTCCATCTTCCCACCAGAGGGCGGCACATGCATCGAAGGCGAGGAGGCCTGACGTGAACACGAAAGAGATTCTCGACGCCGCGCGTAAACTGGCACCGTCGGTACGCGCACGCGCGGCTGATGCCGAGAACATGCGGCGGCTCCCGGACGAGACCGTCAAGGAACTCACTGACGCGGGCGTCTTCCGTCTCACCCAGCCAAGTGCCCACGGCGGCTTCTCGGCAGATCCCGCAGACTTCTACGAAGTTCTCCGGCAGTTGGGTGATGCCTGCTGCTCGACGGGATGGTGTTGCGGTGTCTTCGGCGTGAGCGCCTGGTTGGTTGCTCAATACGACCCACGTGCGCAAGCAGAGGTCTGGGGCACCAACCATGACGCCCTTGTCTGTTTCGTCCAAGCGCCGATGGGCCAGGCTGAAAACGCTGAAGGAGGATTCAGGGTCAGCGGCCGCTGGAGTTACGCTTCGGGCTGCGACCATGCCGACTGGGCGTTGCTCGGCGCCAGGGTGGACGGAGGCGGCGGTCTGTTCGAATGGCGCTGCTTTCTACTGCCCCGCTCCGACTATCGGGTCCATGCGGAGTGGGACTCCGTCGGATTGCGGGGGACAGGCAGTAGCGACATCACTGTCGAGGACGCGTTCGTTCCCAACCACCGATCCCTCTCCATGGAACAGCTCAGCGCATCAGTGCGGCCGGGGCATGACGCAAACCTCGAGCCTCTATACCGATTGCCCATGGGATCGGTGCTCACCACCTCCATCTCCGCGCCGCTCGTCGGTGCGGCAGAAGCCGCCTGCCGGTGCTACCTCGCTAGTACACGTGAGCGCATCCGCGGCAGCAGTAATTCACGTACAGCAGAGGACCCTTTCGTCCATGTCCGCCTGGGACGTGCGGCCAGCGAAATCGATGCCGCCTGGCTTCAACTCATGCGAAACATCCAGGACTTGTACGAGTACGCACGGCGGGGCGAGACGCCGCCGATGGCGCTGCGAACGCGGCTGCGTCGTGACCAAGTCCGTGCCACCGAACGAGTCGTCTACGCGGTCGACCTGTTGATGGACCACGCCGGCGCCGGCGCCACACGTGCAGGCGACAACGTCTTGCAGCGCGCCTGGCGCGATATCCACACGGGTCGGGGGCACGTAGCCAATGACCCCGAGCGATCGCTGACCCTCTTCGGAAGTGAGGTGCTGGGCCTACCCGTTCACGATCCCATGCTGTGAGCCGGTCACGTCCACTGAGCCGTCCCCCAATAGGACCGTCCGCCCATAGGTCCCCGCCTCGCCGGTGAGGCCTGACCCGAGCAGGCCGCGACCACGGCTACCGACACCGCCTGCCGTCTGCTGCGGCTGCCCTCGACCCGCAACGATTTCCGCGACACCGCCGACCGGGCGGCCAAGGACTTCGCCGGCCGCGAGTGGATCTAGAAGGGACAGCCGCTTTGCCTGATCGGCGACTCGGGCACTGGCTAGTCCCACATGCTGACCGCGCGCTGGGCAGCGACACCGCGATGAAGGGCTACCGCGTCCGCTACCACCTCGCCACGAAGCTGGTGAACGAGCTGGTCAAGGCCGCCGACGAGAAGCAGCTGAACAAGACCGTCGCCCGCTACGGCCGTGTCGATCTCCTCTGCATTGACGAGCTGGGCTACATGAAGCTTGACCGGCACGGCGCTGAACTGCTGTTCCAGGTCCTGACCGAGCGCGACGAGAAGGTCAGCGTCGCCATCACCTCCACGAGTCGTTCGGCGGGTGGACGAAGACCTTCAACGGCACCGTCATCGAGACCGGCGCCGATTCCTGCCGGCTCGCCGGCACCCGGAAGCACGGGCCGAAGCCGGCCAAGACCGGAGCCGCTGCCAGCACGCTGGTCCTGCCAGCTTGGCGGCAGGATCAACGACATCGCAGCCCGTCATTCAGCAGCGAATATACGAACATGTCCCGCCGTTCGTCCCCGACCTGTTGCCACCCCCGCAGCAGCCCCTCGCGTTGGAACCCCGCCCGCTCGGCAGTTCGCACGGAGGCCGCATTCCAGGGCTCCACCCACAGCTCAAGCCGGGGAATCCGCAGATCCCGCAAGGCCCAGCTGACCACTGCGCCGACGGCGGCCACGGCGGCACCCTGACCACGCGCCGACTCGACGACCCAGTAGCCCAGCGACGCACGGCCCTGTTCCAGGTCCCTCAGCCACAACCCCACCTGGCCGACCGGCCGGCCGGCAGAGGTCACGATGACGAACGTGTACCCAGCCCTCGTGGTCGCCCGGCCCCACTGCCGTTCGATAAACGCGACGCCTGCCGACTCGGAATACGGCGAGGGCACCGTTGTGATCAACGGGATGTAGTCGTCCTCCGACGCCTCACGGACCAGCGGAAGGTCTGAAAGACGCCATGACCGAAGCGCGAATCCGGCATCAGTGGTGAGTTCAGGCACGTCAAGAGGTTGCTCCATCCACCCATCCTGCCGTGGTCCGAGCCCGGCCCGCACCGGGGTTCCACCGCTGGCGGGAGGAGTTCAAGCGCATCGCGGACGCCGCCCGCTCGGATCTGCGGAGTACGGCGCGGCGGACCCGTGAGAACCGGGAGCTGCTGCGGCGGTTCCGGGACGGTGAACTCGAGGCCGGGGAGGGCCCGCAACTGAAGCTGGAGCCTCAGCTGCTGGACTGGGCTGATCGCTTCCCGGACCTCCTCCGGACTGTCCGGGCCTCGTGCATCACCGCGGGGCGGAGCGTCCCGCAGCCCGCGACCGGGCGCCTCCGGGCCTGAACTTGCCGGCGATCGGCGTCGCCCTGCCCCAGGCAGTGCATCGGCGGCCGCCCGTGCGGGGCTCCCAGCAGGCGCGCAACTGTACCGGGGAGCCGGCGGGCAGCATCCGGGTGACGACGTACTGGTCGGTTGCGCCCCGGTTGATGACGGTTGCCGTCTCGGCGGAACCGGCGCGGTCCTCCACCCGCACTCGGTCGCCGACCGACGAATAGGAAAGCCGTGCCCAGGCAGCGTCACAGTTGCGGCTCACTCTGAGCTCCACATGGCTCAGGCCGATCCGCAGGTCGGCGTACGAAGACGAATCGATGTCACAGGCCATGGCCCCCGCCTCCCGGCCGAGGCACTGATCACCCCGGCAGCCGACGGTCAGGGGAACCGGTTTGAACGGCCCGGGGCCGGCGGACGGCGCGGTGCTCGGCAGCGGGCCGACGATCTCGGCCAAGGCCCAGGCGACGGCGGCAACGGCCGCCACCACGATCACCGCCAGACGGATCCAGTCGGTGGCCACGTAACGACGTGAAGGGTCCGAGTCGGGCGCGAACTCCGCGGGGGCCTGCCGAGTCGTGTTCTCCGCGGCAACCATGCAGGGCACGGGCTCGGCATCGCGCCCGCTCGACTGGGCCTCGGCCAGCTCCCACAGCGCCACCAGCCTCTCGGACGGTTCCCCGGCGAGTCGCGCCAGCATTTCGACGGCTTGTCGTGGAGGCAGTTTCAGCCCGCGCAGGTAGCGGTCCCATGAGGACCTGCTGTACGGCGTCCGGGCCGCCAGGGCGGTCAGGCTGAGTCCGGAGCGATCCTTCAGCTCCCGCAGTACCCCCACCAGGTAGGCGGTCTGCGGATCGAGGGACGGCGGGAGCGGACGCCGGGTGGAGTCACTCACGCCCGCAACAGGGCCCAGGTCTGCGGGCCCACCTTTCCGTCGGCGGCGGCGCCGCCCGCGCGCTGGAGTTCCTTGACGGCCTTTTCCGTGTGCTCACCGAAGAGGCCGTCGATCCGGCCGGGGGAATGCCCGTGGTGCGCCAGCAGGCACTGCACCTCGACCACCTGCTCGCCGCCGGCGTTCAGCACGACGAGCGGCTCTTCGGCACTGTGGCCCGCGAGAAGCCGGCCGTTTCGCCGCGTGTAGTGGCAGGCGAAGCCGGACGGCTGTACGGCCGCGCGGACCGGCTGCTCCTGCCGGGACGGCGCGGACGCCGAGTCCTCGCGTACCGTCATCCAGCCTGCCACGGCCAGCAATGCGAGCGCCGCGGCAATGAGCCCCGCGATCATGGCCGGGCGTGAACGGCGCGCAGGGCGTCGGTCCTCCGGCCCTTTGTTCTCCGTCCGTTGGTCCTTTGGCGCTTGCTCTTGCTGGCGTTGCTCTTCCTGGCGTTGGTCTTCCGTGCGTTCGGCGTTCTGGAGCGGGCGGCCGGTGCCTGGCTCGGCCGCCGGTTCGAGCTCCGATTTTGCCCCCGGCCGTTCTTGCGAGCGTGCGTGCTCCGCAATTTCCCACAGGGCGAGCAACTGTGCCGGGTCGGTGCCGGACATCCTGCTCATGGCCTCGACGGCCTGACGCGGCGGCAGCGTTCTGCCGTTGAGATAGCGCTCCCAGGACGACCTGCTGTACGCGGACTTGGCCGCCAGAGTCGCGGTACTGACGCCCATCTGGTCCTTGAGCTCCCGCAGACGGACAACCAACCGGCGCACCGATGGTGCGAGTTCGTCGGCCAACGGCTTCCACTGTCCCATGCTGTCCCCCCGGCATGCGGCGGCTTCCCTCTCAACTTTGACTCACGCGGACCGGTTCAGTCCGCGCTTTCCGGGCCTGTTTTCGGTCGTCAGCAGGCGACCGGCGTCCCAGAAATGCGTCAGCGGTCGTCGAAGAACCGCAGGTCACAGTCTCGGTGTCCCGGCTTTGCCCGTCATGCCCGGCTGTCCTGTCACCGGCCCCGCCCCCCTTGGCACGATCGGGTCATCGCCTCGGCAACCGGCCCGACCGCGGGCCACATCGGGGCTTCACCACGACAGGAGACTCCATGAACACACGAACGAGCCGCCTCCTACTGTGCGCCGCGGCCGCGGCGTTGAGCGGCGGCCTGATGGCCGTCCCTACGGCACAGGCCCGGTCGACGGCACTTCCCGCAGCCGAGCGGAGCACCGGCCACACCACCGCCGCCCAGGCGGCGAGCGGCAACTACACCTACCTGGAGTTCAAGAAGGGGGCCAATCCGCAGAACTCCCGCCTGTACTTCGTCTACGTCCAGGGCTCGAACCCGGACCACCCCCGCATCCACACCCTGGGCAGTTGGCGAGCCGGCTCGGGCAACGGCAGCAAGGACACCTGTGCGAGCAACGCCGGCTGGCTGCCGAACGGCACCTACAGCATCAAGGCGTTCTACCCGCAACACCGCGGGGGGCCCCACGGCGTCAACGGTATCGCCTGGTATGTGGGCGACCACAAATGCCACAGCGGCCGCTGGCGCACCGACTTGTTCGTCCACAGCGAGATGCTCCCCAACGGCAGCGCCGGCGGCTCCGAGCCGTACCGGTGGGACGGCGACAGCGACTACAAGTCCAACGGCTGCATCAAGCTCAAGCCCTCCGACATCCGGGCACTCCGCAACCTCCAGGCGAGCTACCCCAACCCCCACACGCTCACCGTGCACTGAACCCGGCCTCCCCAAGGAGCCCATGAACATGATCAGCGACCGTTCCAAGACCACCGCAGCCACCATCGGCCTGGCCCTCGCCGGCGCTCTTCTCTCCACCGCCGGCGGCGCATCCGCTGCCCCGTCGAGGGCCACCGGGGACGCCGTGGCGCAGACCCGCTCCGATGTCGTGTGCGACTACTTCTACGGTGACCGGCCGACGATCTCGTACGGAAGTTCGGGACCCATCGTCAAGCAGGCGCAGTGCGAACTCAACGCCGTCATCCGCGCCGGACTGGCGATCGACGGTGCCTTCGGTCGTGCGACCGAGAGCGCGACCAAGAAGTTCCAGGCGAAGTGCGGGTTGACCAAGGACGGCATCATCGGCCCGAGGACGTGGGCCCGCCTCAACGACGCCTTCTACTACCACGCCCACTGCTGACGGCACCCCTCACCCCACCTGCCCTGAACGCAGAACGAGGACAAGACAAGGCGGAAACACGATGCACCTCAAGCGATCCCTGGGCCTGGCCACCGCCGCGACGCTCACGACCATCGGACTGGCCGCGCTGGCCGCGCCCGCGGCCCACGCCGACGAGTGGGCGTGCACCTACCCGGCCGTGTGCTTCTTCAAAGGCTACGAACGCACCGGCTCCTTCGTCGACATCACCTCCGGCTGGCAGACTCTGACATCCAGCAAGAACGCCACCGGGGCCTGGAACACACGCAACGACGACGGGGCGCTCCTCCACTTCACCAACGGCAGGAGGCTGTGTCTGCGACCCGGTGACTCACGCAACGATCTGCGCACCATCGGCACCGTCGACAAGATCCGGATCATGGACAGCCCCAGCTGCTGAGAGCCCGCTCCACGACCGGGGGAGGAGAAACAGGGGCAGGCCGTCACGCGACGGCCTGCCCCTGGGCGACTACTTCGTTCGCAGCATGAGGGCGTAGCGGGTGTTGTCCCCGTAGACACCGCTCTCGTCCCCTCGAACGTCGAACTGTCGCTGGAATCGAGCCACAGCCTGCCGGACCTCCGTGTCGAAACGGCCGCTGACGGCACCGCCGTCGTAGATGTGCGGGATCTGGAGCAGACGTACCTGCAGCTCGTACACGCCATGGCCGCTGTCGCCCAGGCGCAGCACCCCGGTACCTGGGACTTCGGGGAGCGAGGTCCTGCCGGGAAGAGGCTGGGCCGGTTGCCCGGCGGGAGGGGAGGGGGTCGCGGGGGCGGGGGAGGGGTCGCCAGGCGATGGCCGGTCGGGCTGCCCCAAGGACGCGGGCGGCACCGCTGGCGTGGAGTGCTCGTTGATGAGCAGGGGAGAGGCAAGGAACAAACCGCTCGCCGCGCCCAGCCCGAAGATTCCGGCGATACGGGAGGGGCGCCGGTCAGTGAAGCGCCGATGTCCTCGGCTTCCGTTCTGCACGGGCGTGGGGGCGGGCTTGCGGCGCAGTGGCTCCTCGTCGGGCTGGTCGTCGAGTTGGTCCGCGGGCCAAGCCGAGCGCTGCGGGGCGGCCGAGCCAGGGGTCTCCGTAGATGAGTGGCGCCTGTGACGGACGCCTTCCGGTGGAGAAGCCGGGGGAGGGAAGGCTGCCGGCGGCTCGGCGCGCCTCCGGCGGCTGTGGCTGGTGAGGGGAGCCGGCTCTTCCGCCTTCGGCGGCTGAACCGGCTCCCCCGGTCGCGTGCCGCGTGCCCACAGCGGCTCGGGCGTGGCGGCCACCGGAGCCCCGTGAACGCTACCGGTTCGCGGCTGGTCCGCGACGGGCGGCAGAACCCCATGGGGAGGGACGGGGACCAGGCCCTCTGAACCGGGTCCCACCCGCTGCGTCCGTCGGTGCGGAGCAGGAGCCGGGGGCGATGACGGGAAGCGGGCGGAGCCAGTGGAGTCTCCGTCCCCGGCTGTTTCGCTGTAGTGGCCGAAGGACGGCAGCGGGCTCCCGGCCCCCGGGTGGTCGTCCTCCGTTGCGTAAAGGTCGGCGCGTGCGGCGTCCAGGGCGTCCAGGATCGTCTGGAACGAGTCGCGGATGTCGTGCGCGAGTTCATCTCCGGGAGCGAGTGCCCGCTGGGGTTCGGTCTCGTTGAATCGCATTGGCAGACCTCCTCGGCCAACATCCGTGGAATGCCATGGCGGACTCCCGGTTTCCGTGTGAAGCCATACGCAGTCCGCGTGGTGTTTTCTCAACCAGTGGGCTGGAGTCGGACCGCTCGTGCGGGCACTCCACCGCGGCCGCAGCATTCAGCGGGTTGCCTGGGTCACTCTTCGATGAACCCGCCCGCCGGCTGACTCCGGGTTCCGTGTTGGTCCCGCGGTAACGGCTCACTCCCTGCACGCCTCAGCCGCCGGCATCCCCCTGGGTACTGGGTGAGCGGCTGCTCGAGGGCGAGGCGCTGATGCTGGCGGAAGGACTGGCGGAAGGTCTCGCCGAAGGTCTCGCCGAAGGGGGCACGGTCGGCGCGGTACGGCTGGGGCGGGCGCTGGAGGGCCGCGGCGTCGGCTCGGTCTTCACGGGTGGCGGTGGACTGCTGCTGACAGCGGGAGTTCGTGGAGCCGGCGATTCCGGGTGGGGGACCGCCGGTCGGGGACGCCCGGACCCTTCACTGTTTCGTTCCCGGACACCCTTTCCGGCCGACTGCGTGGCCGTGCGCTCGGGTGAAGTCGGCGAGTCGGTGACGTGGACCGGGGGCTCGTCGAGGATTGGCAGATCCGGGCCCGGTGCGGCTCGTGGACTTGTCGGCTGGGGAAGCAGTGACGCGGCGCCCATGCCGCCGAGCACGGTGAAGGCGGCCGCGGCAAGGGCCCGACCCGCATACTTCTTCAGCAGTGGTGGCCGAACGCGCCTGGCTGCCGGCCGGTTCTCCGAGGGAGTCGAAGACCAGGAGGCGTCCGGAAGCCCGAAGGAGCCCGGTCTCTCGTTCAAGTCGGCAACCGGGACCCCGGTGTCGGAGACTGGAGCACTGTTCTGCCCAGAGCTCGTCTGTGTCATGTCGGAGTCGAATGCACCGCATTCTGGGCACGTCACAGCGCCGTTGAGGGTGCGGTTGCACGGGATGCAGTAGTCCATGGGCTCGACCGCTCAGCGCATGGGTTCATGGGGTGAAGCGGAGTCGGTGACCCGGGCTGGGCAGTGGTCGGCGGTCGGGAGACGCCGCTTGTTTTCTTCGATCCTTGCCATGTGCGAACCTCATTCACCGGTCTGGAGAGGTGGTCACCGGTTACTGAGATCAACGGGGTGGACTGGATGAGTGTTCAGGCAGTTGCTGAAACGTGGGCTAGGTAACTCTGCCGGAAAGGTCGTTGTCGCCAGGCCGGCGTGCGGTCGGTCGCGGAGTCCACCAGAGCTGTGGGCATGTGATGCTTCTTAACCTTCACATGAGCGACTTCAGCCCTGTGGCCGAGGAGCCGCAGGCCGCCCGTCCTTCCGACCCTGCGGCGTTCGACCCACGGGCACTGCAAGCACCGTCCAGCTCTTGCAGCCTGGCCGGTCGCTCAACAGTCCGCGTTCATAAGGTCGACGTGCACTGGGCTATCGTCCCGGGTGAACGGCCGCGCATCGGCGCACCAGGCGATTACGGGTCCCGGCGTCTGACGACTCGAAACCCGAGCGAACGAACAAGGGCGTCATAGGCCCCGGGCCGCGCGCCCCATGCAGGACAGCGCTTGGCGCAGGATGGCGGGTGACGTGCCGAAGTTGAGCCGTACGCACCCCGCACCGCCGGAGCCGAAAACGTGTCCGGAACTGAGAGCGACCTTGGCTTCGTCGAGGAACATCTTCGCCGGCCCGGCCATGTCGCTGACCACGCCAGGGCTTCCCGTCTGCTGGTCGCTGTGCAGCCGCAGCCTCGTGCAGTCCAGCCAAGCGAGGTAGGTGGCTTGTGGCGGGCGGTACCGCACGCTGGGGAGGTGCTTTTCGATGAGTTGCCCCAGGAGATCTCGATTGGCATCGAGTCCGAGTAGTAGTTCGTCGAGCCATTGTCCGCATTCGAGGAATGCTGCGGTGTGGGCAATGACGCCCAGATGACTGGGCCCGTGACTCACTTCTTCGGGCATGAGCCGAAGGTCTTTGACAGCTTCGACGCCTGCGATAGCCAGAGCAGCCTTGAGACCGGCAAGGTTCCAGGCCTTGGACGCGGAGGTCAGCGCGAAGCCGTTTTCGGAGCCTGGAACGGTGAGAAATGGCGTAAAGGTGGCCCCGGGCAATACCAGGGGGGCGTGGATCTCATCGGATACCACCCTCACGTCGTATCTGCGGGCGAGCTCTGCGATCGCCTCCAGTTCCTTGCGGGTGTGGACGACACCGGTCGGGTTGTGCGGGTTGCTCATGAGGAACGCGGCGCGACGGCCGTGGCTTCGCGCGCGTACGAACGCCTCCTGCAGCGTGGCCAAGTCGATCCGCAGGTCCGGACCGAGCGGTGCCTCGACGACTTCTCGGGCGTCGTGGGCGACGAAGGCATAGAAGGGCGGATACACCGGTGAGCACACCACGACGGCGTCCCCGGGATCGGTTATCAGGCGGAGCACTTCGACGATGCCCATCATGACGTCAGGCACGATCGCCATGTGCTCCACTCGCAAGCCGTCCCACCGCCATCGCTCGGAGGCGAACTCGGCGAAAGCCTCGGCATAAGCATTTCCGTACGGGTACCCGGTGTCGCCGAGGCCGATCGCTGTGTGCAGCGCTTCCACAATGGCAGGGGCCAAAGGCACGTCCATCTCCGCTACCCACAGCGGGAGCACATCCTCGGGGAACGTGCGCCACTTCATGCTCGTGCGCTCCCGAAGCTGCTCAAGAGACAGTTGCACTAGAGGGTCTGTTCGAGCACCCTCTGCCGCTTCAGAACCTGAGCCCTTCATACGACCCATCACTCTATGCTCCCATGCACGCAGAAACAGGCTTATGCGGGTCTGAGCAACCACGCGGCGGCGCCGGTGCTCCGGCTGGCCCTCGCGATCTGGGACTACGGTCGGCCGGTGTGCTCCCTGAACCGGTCCAGTCCCCGGACGGCCGCATCATCGAGGACATGGGCGACTGCATTCCCTTCACCTTCTGGTCAGCACGTACTACGAGGTGCGGAGCCTGGCCAACGACCCGCGGCTGAGCAACGACACGAGAAACCGTCCATCCGGCTACGGCCGCACAGCGGAAGCGGAGGACACAGGCCTGCCGCCGAGCTTCATCTTCACCGACCCACCTGTGCACGACCGGCTGCGCGACACCATCAACCGGCCGTTCGGTCCCCCGCACAGCCCCAGATTCCTCGACGACCTGCGCGGAGACCTGGCCAAGGCCGTCACCGAGCTGCTCGACGCCTTCGAGGGCAAGGACCAGGTCGACATCGTCGAGGACTTCTCCTACCCCCCTTCCTGTCACCGCCGTCTGCAAGGTCCTGGGCGTGCCGCGCGAGGACGAACCGCGCTTCCACGCTGGGCCGATGCCCTGGCGTCGTCAATCGATCCGCATTCCGGCGAGGACGGCCAGGAAAAGGGACAGCGGGCACGCCAGGAGCTGGGCGCCTACCTGTCCGACCTGATCGAGACCAAACGCCGCCATCCCGGCCCCGGGATGCTCAGCGCGCCCGCCCCCGACATGACACCTGCAGACCTGGAGGCCACCGCGGTGCTGCTCCTGGTCGCCGGCCACGAGACCACCGTCAACGCGATCACCAGTACGACCCTCACCCTGCTGCGCCACCCCGACGTCCTCCAGCGGTTCCAGAAGGAGCCTGACCTGGCCGTCCCACTCATCGAGGAAGTACTGCGGCACGAGCCCCCGGTCCAGTTCGTCCCGTGGACCACCGCCCTGGCCGACATCGACGTCGCCGGCACCACCATCCCCAACGGCTCGCCGATCTGGCTCATGCCGGCCGCGGCCAACCGGGACCCCAAACGCTTCAAGGACCCTGACCGGTTCGATCCCGACCGCAAGGGCACCGAGCACCTGGGTTTCCACACCGGCATCCACTACTGCTTCGGCGCCCCGCTCGCCCGTATAGAACTGCATTTGGCTGTGCCCGAACTGTTCCGACGGGTCAAGTTCTCCGGGCTGCTCGAGGATCCGCCGCCGTACCGCGCCAACGCCGTTCTGCGCGGCCCGCGCCACCTCCCCTCGCCGATCGAGGGCCTCACCCCCCTGAGCACCGCCGCCGGGAGCGACAGGCGAACCGCTGCAGGGATCTCCAGGGCTTCCGACGCCTGCGCATCCGCTGGGAACGGCGCGACGACATCCACGAAGCATCCCCCGGCTCGCCGTGCCCCTGATCACCCACCGCCGCGTAAAACGGCTTTGTTGGGCCTCCCGACCGACCGCCGTCCACGACCCTTCCAGGAGGATCTTGCCTCGACTGCGCCAGATCTGCGAGGCTGTTGGCGATGAGGAGGCCCACGAGTGTCGCTGGCGGCGCGCCGAAAGTGGTCGCCGCGCTCCTGGCAAAGATCGAGAGCGGAGCCTCACGTGCAGGCGACTGGATCCCGATTGTCGCCACCTGGCCGAGGAGTGCGGCGTCAATGAGAACACGGCCCGTAAGGTCGTCATGAGGCTGGGATCGACTGGCGTCCTCTCCGGACTTGGAGGCGGCAACACGTGCGTACGCGCACTGCCACGGCACCAAAAGCGCCGGAACATTCGGTATCACGCAGAGAAAGCAGCAGTTCTGGTGCCCGAACCCGAGCGTGCACACTGCGGAGTATCCGAGGCTGAGTCAGACCCCCTTGACCGCGTTCTTCTTGAGGACAGCGCAGATTGCACGGTCATCGAGGCGCCACCCGAAATGTCCGAGGTGCCAGCCCTGGCGCCCGGGGTACGGGTTCCACGTCGGACTTACACCAGGCGTCACGCGCAGAAGGCTGGACCCGGTACTGGACTCAGCCGCTCCATGCGTCACATCCTGCGGATCCCCAAGGGCGGCTTTTCGGCAGATGACAAGCCTGTCGAGGTCACCGGAGGGCTCTCATGAGCCAGGTGATCTCGATCGTCACGCCGGTGCACGGCCGTGGAGTACGGTTTCTCTCGGATGTCTACGCGTCTCTGCTCGCCCAAGATCTCCCTGACGGCTGGTCATGGGAGTGGTGTGTGCAGGAAGACGGGCATGACGTCCGTGCGTCCGCCCAGCTACCGACGGACGATCCGCGCATCCGGATCTCAGCCTCTCGCCCTGGCGGCCCACATGTGGCACGAACCCTGGCGTTCGCCCGGTCAACGGGTTCGTACGTAAAGAACCTGGACGCCGACGACCAACTCACTCCAGGCGCACTGGCACGCGACATAGCAGTGCTGGAAGAGCACTCCAACGTCGGGTGGACCACTTCCCGAGTGGTCGACCTCCTTGAGGACGGGAGTACCGTCTCCTTCGAACTCAGCGATCCGGAGCCGGGTCTGCTCCCGCAAGGAACCGCATACGGGTTCTGGGTCGAGCACCGGCGACCACAGGTCCATCCCGCCACGCTGTGCGTGCGACGCCCCCTTCTGGCGCTGCTCGGCGGGTGGATGGCCCTGCCGGCTTCCGGTGACACGGGCCTGCTGCTCGGACTCGACTCTCTGGCACACGGATTCTTCATCGGCGAGATCGGCCTTCTTTATCGCAAGCACGGCGGTCAGATCACCACGCACCCCCATCACAGGGCCGGGGCGGAGTGGGAAGCTCGGATGTCGTTGATCCAAGAACACGCTGACGCGCTCCGGGCCTGGACCGGCAGCACGGGTTACGACTCGAAGTTCGAGAGTGACAGATAACCATGGTCAGCGAAACGGGCACCGATGGCCGGCCCTCTCCCGGCGGCGAGCTGAGATGACCGGTCCGGGGTCGTCCGAGTCGGCGGGCGCCCGACTCCACCACCGCGTCGAATCCCATCTCGCGCACGTGTGCGTCGACGGCGGCCTGCCACCGCGCGGTGACGGCGCGCCAGGGCTGCAGCAGTGCGGACGTCGGCCAGGGCAGGGCGGCCACGGACCGGCCGCTGTCGTCACCGGACGCCTGCGTACCGCCCGGTGCGGGGATGTCACCGTGGATCGTGTCGGGTTCAAGGACGACTCCTTGGCCCTGCTGTTCCTGTGCTGCCATCCCGAGCTGTCCTCGCCCAGCCGGATAGCACTGACCCTGCGCGAGGTCGGCGGTCTGACCACCGCGCGGATCGCCGCGGCGTTCCTGGTGCCCGAGGCGACCATGGCGCAGCGCATCAGCAGGGCCAAGCAGGCCATCAAGGCATCCGGCACCGCCTGGTCCCTGCCCGAGGCGGCGGAACGCGCCGAGCGGCTGGCCGAGGTGCGGCACGTGCTCTACCTGATCTTCAACGAGGGCTACGCCGCCACCGGCGGCAGTGACCTGACCGCGCCGGAACTGTCCACCGAGGCGATCCGGCTCACCCGGCTGCTCCACCGGCTGGTGCCCGAAGACACCGAGACCGCGGGGCTGCTCGCCCTCATGCTGCTGACCGAGGCACGCCGTCCCGCACGTACTGGACACCATGGCGAGTTGGGCCGCTGACGCACCAAGACCGCAGCCGGTGGGACCGTCGGCTCATCGCCGAAGGTGTGGATCTGATCAGCCGCACTCTGCCCCGCGGGCAGGTCGGCCCTTACCAGTTGCAGGCGGCCATTGCCGCCGTTCACGACGAGGCCGAGCACACCGACGCCACCGACTGGCCCCAGATCCTCGCCCTGTACGACCTACTGGAGCAGTTCGGGCCGAACCCCATGATCACCCTTAACCGTGTTGTGGCCGTCGCCATGGTCTGCGGTCCGGCCGCCGGACTCGATCTCCTGGCGGCGTTGGAGACGGACAAGCGCATGACACGCCACCACCGGCTGCTCGCCACCCGTGCCCACCTGCTGGAACTGCTGGGCGAGCACGCCGCCGCACACGCCTACCGGGAGGCCGCCCGCCGCACCACCAGCGCACCCGAACGCCGCCATCTCACCGACCGCGCCCACCGCCTGAAGGGCCCTGCGTGACTCGGTTCGAGCGGACGGTGGTACAGCTGCACAGGCTGGGCGGGACGGCGCGGTTCTCGCGTGGCTGAGTGTCGGTGAACGTGTCGGCGGAACCGTTCACCGGCGTTGATCTCCGACGCGAGCCGCCGACACGGCCCGTCCTGCGGGTTCGCGACACTCCGACACGTGACTACCGGCTGCGCGAAGGTCTCGACCGCCGACCGGAGTCCCGATCGTCGGATCGACACCCTGCTGCCGGGCCGGGGTCGACCGCGAAAACATCCGCGTCGGCACCGCGAGTCGCGCGAAGGCGTTCCGGCCGAAGCTCGACCTCTGCTCCAGCTGCTGCGCAGGGTGACAGCTTGAAGGTAACCCGGCTCGACCGGCTCTCCCGATCGGTGCTGCAACTGGCGATGCCGCATCTGGTGACGCTCGGCGCGGACCTGCGAGCGGGGGATCGGGCTGCACGTGATCGAGCAGGGTATCGACATGTCCACGATGGAGGGGCGGGCCATGTTCGGGACGTTGTCGGTGCTCGCGGAGCTCCAGGGGGCGCCGATCGTGGCGGATACCGACGACGGGCTCGCCGTCGCGCGGGCCCGCGGCCGGATCGCCGGGCGCCGACCCGGGCTCACCGAGGGCAAGGCTGCGATCGCCCAGCAGCGGCCCGTCAGGCGCGGCTCGGTGCCGGCTCCGGCTCCGGCTCGGCGAGAGGTGCTGCCGCGCGGCGGGGGAGCAGCAGCGGGGTCGCCAGCAGGAGCGCTCCGGCCAGGCCGATGGCCGTACGCGGGCCGAGCAGGCCGCCCAGCACGCCCCAGACGGCCGTCAGGAGCGCGGTCGAGGCCTTGGTCGTCACCGCCCAGGCGGACAGCGTGCGGGCGACCCGGTCGGTCGTGGTGCGTTCGAGGCGGTAGGTGGCGTAGACGGGGTTGAAGACCCCGCAGCAGAAGATGAGCCCGAGCTCTACGCCCATCACCAGCAGCAGCCCCCCGGTGCCCGGCCCCAGGAACGCCAGGCCGACGGGCCAGAGCGCGCGCAGCGCCCCGGCCACGACCAGGACCTGGTGCTGCCCGAACCGGACGACGAGCGGTCGGGCCAGCCGCGAACCGAGCAGCCCGCCGATCGAGGGCGCGGCGAAGGCGAGGCCGTACTGCCACGGTGCGAACCCGAGTCGGCCGAGCATCAGGACGGCCAGCAGCGGCTGGGCGGCCATCACCAGGCCGTTGAACAAGGCGGTGTTGAAGAACAGCGGACGCAGCGTCGCGTCGGCGAGGATGTACCGCCAGCCGTCGAGCAGGTCCCGGGCCCGCATGCGCGCGGCCTCCCGGCGCGCGGGCCGCGGCTCGTGCCCGCCCGTCGCGCGGATGCCCAGCGCCGAAAGCAGGTAGCTGACCGCGTCGGCCACCACCGTCGCCACCGGACCGAGGAGCCCGGTCGCCGCGCCGCCCAGCGGCGGTCCGATGATCGTGGTCGTCCAGGCCGTGGACTCGAATCGGGCGCCTGCGACGAGCAGGTCCTCGGCCGGCACCAACGTCTTGAGGTACGCGCCGGAGGCGGCGCGGAAGGTGATGTCGGCCGCCGCGACGACGACCGAGACCAGCACGAGCTGAAGGAAGGTGAGCACGCCGAGCGCGAACGCGGCGGGGATCGTCAGCAGCGCCGCGAACCGCACCAGGTCCATCGCGATCAGCACCGGCCGCTTGCGGCGGAACTCCACCCACGGGCCGAGCGGCACCGCCACGGCCGCGCCCACCGCAGCCCCCACGGAGGAGAGCGCGGCGACCTCGGCCGGTCCGGCGTGCAGCACCCGGATGGCGATCAGCGGGAAAGCGCCGAAGGCGAGCCACGTGCCGAGCGCGCTGGTCCCGTACGCTGCCCAGAGCCACCCGAAGCGCGGCCCCAGCCGTTGTCCGAGCAGATGTCCCAGCCGGTGCCCGTTCCTCATGCCCGACGCCCCTCGCCCCTCACCTGCACAACCGCTCGCTGATCAGAAGCATCAAAGCGGGCCCAATAGCCAGGGATCAAACAACCACAGGACCGTCCTGCCACAACCAACGGTTGTACCCGTAAGGTATCGGCATGGACATCAACACCGTCCGGACCTTCGTCGCCGCCGCCGACGCGGGGCAGTTCCAGGAGGCCGCCGCCGAGCTGGCCGTCACCCAGCAGGCCGTCTCCAAGCGCATCGCCGCACTGGAGCGCAACCTCGGCGTGCGGCTGTTCACCCGCACCGCGCGCGGCGCCGAGCTCACCATCGACGGGCAGGCGTTTCTGCCCCACGCGCGCGAGCTGCTGCGCGTCGCCGAGCGCGCGGTCGTATCCGTGCGCCCCGGCCGCCGTCCCCTGCGTGTCGACGTGATCGCCTCGCGCGTCGCGCCGTCGGGCCTGATGCGCGCCTTCCACCGCGCGCACCCCGAGATCGAGCTCGACGTGGTGATGCTGTTCGACGTCGAGACGGCCGTCGCCGCCATCCGCTCCGGTGCCATCGACGCATCCTTCCGCGCCGTCGCCGCGCCCGGCCGGCCCTTTCCCGAGGACATCGACTCCGTCCGGGTGCTCGACGAGCCGCTCCAGCTCCTCACCGGGCCCGCCCACGCGCTGGCGGGCGCCCGGTCGGTGACCGTCGCTCAGCTCGCCGGGCACCGGATCTGGATGCCCGGCATCGTCCCCGGTACCGAGTGGGCCGCCTACTACGGCGACCTCGTCGCCGAGTTCGGCCTCACCATCGAGGCAACCGGCCCCAACTTCGGTTCCGACGCGCTACTCGACACCGTCGCCGACACCCCCGCCCTGGCCACCTTCATGGGCGAGCAGACCCGCCTCGTCTGGCCCGCCGGCCACGGCTTGCGCCGCATCCCGGTGACCGACCCGACGCCCGTCTACCCGCACTCGCTCCTCTGGCACCGCGACAACCCACACCCGGCGCTGGCCACCCTCCGCGCCCACCTCGCCACCACAGCGGCCGGTCACGGTGCCGCCGGGACCTGGACACCGGGCTGGGTGATTCCGCGCTGAACGCTGCGGCGTCCGCGACCATCGTGGCCGGACTCGACGGACGGTGACGCGGGGCAGGCGTGGCCATGGGCACACCCCGGCGCTCCCGCACCGTATGCCTCCTGTGCCTTGACGGTGATCAAGACTGTGAACTGCTGATTCGGCTCAGTGGCCCCGGATAACACGCGGAGCCGGAGGAAGCACCGGAGCAGAAGGCCGGCGATTGGCTCTACGCTTTCGGACGCAAGGGCAAGCCCGTGCCGTCGGTGGCGGCTGGAAGGGCGGACGGCATGAGCGGCGACGATGAGCTGCTGCTGCTGCTGCGGGGCCGGGTCCACGGCCCCGACCACGGCGACCCCGACCCCGAACCCGTCGCGCTCGGACATTTGGACGAAGTAGGCACATAAGGATGTCACCTGAAGCACCGTGATCTCCGCTGCACCTGTCCTTCGCCGAGAGCCTGCGAGCGACGCTCTCTGGGCGGCAACCGGGTTTCGACACAGCTGCCTGCTGCCCGCTGCCTGTAGTGGAACTCAGCCCTGGCATACGCCGCGTGCGTAGTCGAACGTGGCCGTCGCCTGCGAGTACCGCCACTGCGGTGCGAGCAGCTTCGCCTTGAGCTGGGCCGCCGCCTCGGGGCTCTCCACCGCATAGCCGAAGTCCTGCAGCCAGGACGGGTAGAGGTTCTTCGAGCCGATGTAGAAGGCCGAGTCGTCGACCGACACCAGCTTGTGGTGCTGGGCGTACGGATGGCCGTCGGCCCACTTGGCGCTGTCCGAGCTGCGGAAGGTGGCCAGCTGGAGGGTGGAGCACATCGTCGTGCGGGTGGCGCCCTTGTCGCCGGTGAGCAGAGCGAGGCGGTTGCGCAGGGTGTCGCTGATCTCCGACAGGGACTTGATCTGCGAATAGCCACCGCTGCCGACCGAGCCGCGGTTGGCGGGGTCGCTGACCACGATGCGCACCTTCACGCCCGCGGCCATCAGCGAGCAGGCGACGACGCGGCCCGTGAGACCGAAGCGACGGCGAAACTGACGGTAAGTCAATTCTTTTTCGCATCCTGGAGGCGCGGAGGGGCGCGCCCTCGAGATCAACTTCCGAGGCTGCCAACAGCGCGAAGGCCGTCGGACCGCCCGACGGCGCCGTTGGCCGAGAACCGCCCCTCGGCTCTGCGTTCTCAGCGACATTCCTCAGAGCCGGACACCCAGACCGTTCTCCGAACCCTCCTACAAGGAGTCATAGACGCTCCGGCACGGCGAGCCGTACGTCCCCGTAGCGCCAGTTCGTGGCCGATCGCGTTGTCCAAATCCATGCGAAGCGATCGGGCGGGCCGCAACGCGACCCTTGGTTGACCTTCACCTTGGGGGAGGCCACAGCATCAGTGGAGCCGGGTGATGTGCTCGGCATGAGGAGGAGCGAGCATGGAGTTGCTGACCATCGGGGTGTTCGCGAAGGCGTCCCGGTTGTCACCGAAGGCGCTGCGACTTTACGACGCGCTCGGCCTGCTGACTCCGGCACGCGTCGACCCGGTGACCGGCTACCGCCTCTACACACCGGATCAATTGGACCAGGCCCGACTGGTCGCCTGGCTACGGCGCTTGGGAATGCCGCTGGCCCGCATCCGGCAGGTCTGCGCGCTGGATGCGGGCCCGGCGGGCCAGGAGATCCGCGCGTTCTGGGCACAAGTCGAAGCCGACACCGCCGCACGGCGGGACCTGGCCATGTTCCTCATCGACCACCTGTCCTGGAAGGACCCAGCCATGCCCCCAACCGACCAGCCCCTCGGCCTCCGTTACGCCGCCCTCTCCGACACAGGTCTCGTCCGCGAAAGCAACCAGGACACCGCCTACGCCGGATCCCGGCTGCTCGCCGTCGCCGACGGCTGCGGCAGCCAAGGAGGCCCTGCCAGCGCAGCCGCCATCGACGCGCTCAAGCACCTCGAAACCGACAGCGTTCAAGCCGGCAATCTCCTCAACGTCCTGGAAGACGTCATCGAACAGGCTAAGCAGGCCGTGCACGACATCGCCGAGAGTGGCTCTTCACACGAAGACACCGGCACCACACTCACCGCGATGCTCTGGACGGGATCACAGCTGGCCCTCGTCCACATCGGCGACTCCCGCGTCTACCTCCTGCGTGACGGAGAACTGTTTCAGATCACCCACGACCACACCATGGTCCAGTCGATGGTCGACGAAGGACGCCTCAGCCCGGAAGAAGCCGCCTCCCACCCTCAGCGGTCGCTGTTGGTCCGGGCCCTGGGCCACGGAGCCGACGCCACCCCCGACATGCGCCTCCACCACGCCCAGCGGGAGGACCGATATCTGCTCTGCTCCGATGGCCTGTCGACCGTCGTGCCAACCCAAGAGATCCACCGAGTGCTCTTCGAGTTCAGCGAACCCGAGCAGGCCGTCCGCGAACTCATCGCCCTCGCCAACGGCTTCGGCAGCCCCGACAACGTCAGCTGCGTGGTCGCCGATGTCCTGGAGCTCCAGCCGTAGAAGCGAGCGACATGCACTTCGACTTGCACCAGATCCGCTCTCGGGAACTCATCCGTGAAGCCGACGAGTACCGGCTCGCCGGACAAGCCAGGAGAGCCAAGCCGGCACCCCAGGCCAGGGAAGGCGGCGCCGCGACCGGCCCCCGGCGCATGCTGGCTTGGCTTCGGGGCTCCGGGTGAACATCACGCCGCCTCCGGTTGAGCGGGGCGCTACCCGCCAACCTGTCTCACTCAACCTCAGGCAGCGCAGATCACCCCTGCGGCCTGTTGACCTGTCCACGGATATTGTCCGGCGCCATGTCGATCACGGGATGGCAAGTGCACTCCACTCGCCAGGAGCAGGCGTGACCATGCGAGGCGACGGTGCTCATGCGGGAGAGTGCCGGCCGGCGCCGCCACCGCAGCGCGTCACTGCGTGGCGGTTGTTCGCTCCCCGGACGCGCTGCCCGCGAGCCACTGGTCCCATCCCAGGTTGAAGTCGGCGTAACCGTTGTCGGCCGGGGCCTTGGCACGGGGCGAGCCGGTGATGGTGACGGGGTCGCCCTGCTTGACCTGCCCGTAGAACCACTTGGCGTCCGACATGGACAGGTGGACGCAGCCGTGCGAGCCGCGGGCGCTGCCGCTGCCCGGAGTGGGGTCGCCGGTCGAATAGTGCACGTACGTGCCGGACTGGGTCAGGTGGACGTCCCAGGGCAGGGTGAGGTCGTAGTAGTTGGGGCTGCCCTTGTCACAGCTGATGCCAACGCTGCAGGAGGTCATGTGGACCTTCTCCTGCTTGTCGATGACGGCCATCGTGCCGTTCCACGTCGGATACTGAGCGCTGCCCGCATTGATCGACAGGGTGCGCAACACCTTGCCGTTCCGGGTCACCTTCATGGTGTGGCCCACCACCGACGCATCCGCGCGCACGTCGTCGCCGATCGTGAAGGTGTGCGTGTAGCCCCGCACGCCGTAGCGCCCATCGCCGTTGCTGACGCCCTTCATATCAGCGTCGATCTTCACCTTCGTACCGGAGGGCCAATAGGTCTTCGGTCGCCAGTCGGCGCGTTTGTCGCCGAACCAGTGCCAGGCGCCGACCACCGGCTGCGAGGCGCTCACCTTCATGTGCTTCTCCACCGTGGCCCGTGCCTTTGCCGCCACCGGGTTCGTGAAGACCACCGAGATCGGCATGGCCACGCCGACCGTGGTTCCCGTCTGCGGGGTGATCGTCTCCAGCAGCATCGGCGGGCCCGCGGGCTTCGTCGGTGACGGAGAGGCGCTCGCACCCGCCTTGCCCGACGCCTTTGCGTCGTCCCCACCCGCCTTGTCACTGTCGCCCCCGCCGCAGGCACTCGCGCCCACCAGCATCGCACCCGTGACCAGTGCGACCCCTATTCCGCCCTTGCGCCGTCCCACGACCTGACCCGCTCTCTCGCTCTTCGGCCCTGACGGGCCCGACTCCCTGTCAGACAACCAGGATCCGGGCCACAGTTGCGCGCGCCGCGTAAAGCGTGTCTCAAAACTCGGTGGGCGAGAGCGCCGGGCAGTGCCGCAGCGCCTCCAGTACGTCATTGAAAGATCCGAGGAGCGTGCTGCGGATGCGGGTGAGTCGTTCGACGGCCGTTAGCCACGCGGCGACGTGGGTGCCGTCGTCGTAGAAGACCCCGTAAGTCAGAAGGTGGAGCAGGACGCCGCAGTCGGCCCGGGTGACCGCGTACGCTTTCGTCGAAGAGGGGGCCGCTCAGAGGACGCGCCGCCGCTGCGGTTCTGTCCTACAAGATCAAACCTCGACAGTGATCAACCGCCCGGGCCTTTGCGGACCTGGGCGTCATCGGCGCCGCTGCCTGCTGTGAAAAGGCCTCTCGTGCGTGGAGGTGAGTACGGATACTCAGGACGAGGCAAGGGGTGGCCCCTATCGTGAGCTTCACCTGGAGACTGGGGGCGCAGAGGTGCGGGAGGGATTCATGGGAACGGGTGGGTTCGGGGCGGCCGGACACTGCGGGTCCGGGCAGCGCGGCAGGGGTGCCGTGACGGCGGCTCTGGTCGTACTCGCGACGTGGTCGCTCGGCGCCTGTGGCACGGAGCGCGCGACGACGGGGGCGAGCGACGGGACCATGACTAATGGGACCAGAACCACCCCGAGCCCGTCCATGAGGTCTCCCTACGTGGAGCCAGGGGCCGGTGACGGCGCCCCCCACTACCGCGAGAACAACGGCTTCCGGATCTCGGGCGAGATGTCCGCCGCGAGCGCCAAGGACGCCCAGCGGGAGGCCGGCCGCATCGAGTCGGTGCTCAAGCGGCTGTGGCAGCAAAGGATGTGGGACCCGAAGACGGTCCGCGCTGCGATGCTCAAGCTCGGCTACCAGGAGGAGCGTTTCGACGCGAAGGGAAAGCTGCTCGGCGGGACACTGCGGGTCGAACCGATGGACTCGCGTTTCAAGAACGGCCGGGAGGTCAGGCCCGAGGGCGCGCTGGTGGGCCTACGCGTCCATGCCGATGCCTGCGTCACCGCGTTCGTGCAGAAGACCAATTACCAGGTGTCGACTAATGGCCCCTACCCGGAGACGGGTTGCTTCGAGCCACCGGCCGGTCACTGAGAGCCGAGGATGGTTCCCGCACAGCTTCTTGCCGACCTCAGGCTGGGCTCTTCCGGCTCTTCCGCGGCATCGAACCTCTGCAGCTCTTCAACGGCTCAGGTCACGGCGGTTGGTGTGACTGAGCGTGCTACCTGGCCATTGCGTGCCTCAGTTGGCCGGTGTGCGTGATGTGCCGAGGAGACTCGAGGCGCCGGGCTGTTCCCGCGGCAGCAGGGGCCCGCGCCCCGGGTGTCGGTGGCGGCACCTATGGTCTGCGCATGACTGATCAGTGGTGGGTGGACGTACGTCGGCGTGTTGAGGCGGCTGGTGCAGCGCCTGCGGGCAGCATGGTTTTCGGGGCATTGGGGCATAAATGGGTAGTGGAGGATCCGCTCACCCAGGGCGAGCTTGCCGAACTCGAGGCTCAGATAGGCGTGCGGCTGCCGGAGGAGTACCGGGCCTTCCTGCTCCACGTCGGCGCGGGCGGCGCCGGCCCCGCTTACGGCCTGTTCCCGGTTCGGCGCGTGCAGGGCCGTTGGCGTTGGGAGGGCGATGGCGCGGACCTGGCTGACCTGTCGAGGCTTGCCGAGCCGTTTCCTGACCAGGGTCCGGACCCGAAGTTGATCGACGATGTCCTTGCCCGACGTCCCGAGGAAGAGGACTTCGACGACATCGAGGACTTCGACGACGCCGTCGAGGCGTGGGACGAGCGGTGGGAGGCCGTGATGTTCGCCCCGGAGCGCACCGCCGGCGCAATCGTGATCTCCCACCTGGGCTGCGCCCAAAGAGAGTGGCTGATCATCAGCGGCAGCCACCGCGGCACGATCTGGTCCGACTGCCGGGTAGACGACGCCGACCTCGCCCCGCTCCTCGACGGCGACGGTAAGCCGGTGACGTTCGCCCGCTGGTACACCGACTGGCTGGAGAAAGCCGAGCGCACGGCCCTGTCGATACCGTAGGTCGTCCCCAGTACTGCTGAGCGTTGTAGACCTCCTCAGCTGCGACCACACACCCTCGCCCGGGTTGAACTCGTGAACTCGCAAAGGGAGGGCGGCAGCTGGTGGGCGGTCAGTCCTGATCGGGGGCGATCGGCTGGTGCATGGGGCGGCTGACGTGCATGCTCAAGTCGTCCCGGACCAGAACGATGGGGCCGCCGAGCTGCTGCTGCGCGGCATCCAGGAGGCGGGCGTAGTCGGTCCCGGTGAAGCCCCGGCGGCGGCCCTCGACGGGACCACGGTCGAGGCGGATGCGGTAGATCAGCCGTGATCTGTGGCCGGCGTTGGTGCAGATCAGCTCCGCCATCGAGATACGTCTGGTGCGCGCGGCGGTGACCCGCACCACCGGGGTGTGGCCCGGGGGCCCCAGGTACGGCCCTTGGGCGGCCTCAGGTCCTGGCCGGCTTCCTCGAAGCAGAGCCAGGCGTCCAAGTCCGCTGCCCTCTCTTCACGACGGGCCACTGCTCGCCCTTCCAGGCGGCGATCTTCGTCTTGTCCCGCTCGGTCGCTTACGGGATGGGACCTGCACGCTCCAGCCGATGCGGGGTAGCAGCAGGTAGCCCGGCCAGGTGTACTCGACGCCGAATCGGCGGTGCATGATCTCGGCGATCCGGGCCAGCGCCCAGCCGAGGAGGTCGGGCAGCGGTCCGGCCTCCCGGGCGGCCAGCTTCGGTACTCCCTCTCCGCCGCCCTGCAGACCGTCGGCGACCGATGGGCCCTGCCGGCGATCCGGGAGATCATGCTCGGCAACCACCGGTTCCGGCAGATCGCCAGGAACACCGGCGCCCCCACGGACCGCCTGGCGGCGCGCCTGAAGGCGCTGGTGGAGAGCGGCGTCCTCGAACGGCGCCCGCTGCCGGACGACGCACGCTACAGCGGCTACTACCTGACGGAGGCGGGGCGCGACCTGGGGGGCATCACCCGCGAGCTCATCGGCTGGGGCGACCGCTGGGCCGTCACCGCGCCGCCCGGCCGGATCCTTCACCGGGAGCACGAACTCGTCACTCACACGGTATGCGAGACCTGCGGCGAGCGGGTCCACGCCGAGGATGTCCATCGGGAGGAGCTGATCCCCGGCTGGGACCAATCCGGCCCGGTGCAAGCCCCGTAGACCGTGCGGTGGTTGCCGATTCCGCCCCGGAACGGGTGTGTGATCGCGGCGCGGCACCCCAGGACGTCGCTGTTGGGTTGTGCACCGGCCTGGTGCAGCGTCGCCACCCCGTGGGCGCGCGCACGGTATCGCCTGTCAGGGCCAGGGTGCGGGGGCCCCGCGTCAGGGCCAGGCAAGGATGCGGGGCCGCAGGAGTTCGAATGCGGCTTGGCCGTACATTGCTCTCTTGTGAGTTTTGATCCGATTCGCGTGGCCTTCGACCACGTCAGGGCTCCACGGCAGGGCGAGTCCGGCGGTGACGGCGTCGACAAGGCGGCCGTCGGACGGCGCGTGAAGCGGGACGGTCGCGTCGTAGGATTCCGCCCGTCCTCCTACCCGTCGAGCTCATAGGGGCGGGCGGTACTTCGTATCGGTGATCACATTCTGTCGCCGCCGCGGCGTACCGTGCCCGTATGGAGCAGCGAGAGATCATGCAGCGAGTCGTCGGCATCCTGACCGAGGCTCTGGAGATGCGACGTCAGGCCCGCGCGAGCGGCGACGGTGATGTGCCGCAGAGCGAAGCGGTCTCCGCGTTGCTCGAGGAGATGCTGCCCCGTATCCAGGTTCCCGCTGACGCGAGTGCCCGGGAGGTCGCGACCGCGGTAAGCCGCGAGCTCGGCCCGGCCATCGCGCACATCGCATCCGCGTTCGCGCTCGCCTTCGTACAGCTCGCCGAGATCCATGACGAGGGACACGCTGATGTCTCCGCCGCGGACGTCCTGCAGTCCATCTCTCTGCACTTCGAGACGGAGGCGGGGCAGTAGAAGCCATCTCTTGTGAAATCCGGCGATGGACGGCCACAGGCGCTGGGAAGATCGCTGGTGAGCGGTCTGTGCTCAAAGTGGGTTGACTGTTTTGCTCAGAGATTGTTGGCCACCGCGGTCCTCGTCGGTGACGGAAGATTGCAACATCGCTCGACATCGACCAGGGGGAAGGCATCCGGGCGCAGCTCTACGCCCTCAGCGTCACGTAGGCCGTCCGGACGACAGTCGTTGCCTGTCGGCAACGGTCGCCCGACCCCGGAAGGCGCCGGGGCCGATCGGAGGCCCCCGGCAGTGCCGAGCGTCAGAGCAGTACAGCGCTGCAGATCACAAGCCGAAGGCCGGCCTACCGCGAGAACTCGGTCTCGCCCTAAGCGGACCCTGACGGCACGAGTACCCCCTGACGTCAGCTGGTCCGGCGGATCGAGGCGCCGACGAGGACACCGTCGGCCACGGTGTAGTCGCCGGCATACGTCTTGACCGTGCCGTCGGTCTGGGAGGCATACAGGACGGCGTGGACGCGGGAGGCTCCGAATTCGTTGACGGTGCCCAGGGCGATGCTCTGGGTGGTGCCGAATCCGGCCACCCACCGGTCATAGGTCGTCCCGGCGATGTTCGAGCCGCCGAGCGCCCAAGCGGCCGCGTAGTCGTGATCGGTGATGTCCTGGTAGTACTGCGAGACCACCCGAGGCGTTGGTCAGATGCGGCCGAGGAGCCGCCGGAGGCGCCGGACAGGGGGTTCCGGCACGGTCCGCCCTTCGCGGTCGTGCACTTGTTCACGCGCTCGCCTCGGTTGCCGCGAGGTGCAGGACAGCATGGCGTGATGCCTGACCTGCCGTGGGCCGATGTCAAGGACCTCTCAGACGTCCGCCATCTGGCACAACGACCACACCGGACAGCCCGTCATGCGCTCCCTGACCGCCTACGACCCCTGACAACCAAGGACCGCCGCTGGTCCTACATCTCTCGTAAGAGACACGACGAGACTTCCGCACGATGTCCAGCTGATCAATGCAGCCCTACCGTGAGGCGCATGGAGATCCCCGAGCAGTACAAGTACGCGGTCATCCCACACATCATGGTCGACGGCGCCGCCGAGGCGATCAAGTTCTACGCCACCGCGTTCGGAGCGTCGGAGTACTTCCGGCTCGAAGGCGATGACGGGCGCATCGTGCACGCCGAGATCAGCCTTCATGGCTCCGCCCTCATGCTCGGTGACGCCGACGCCCCTTTCTCGCCACCCGGCGCGGTCGGTGCGTCCGTTGCCCTGCATGTCTATGTGCCTGATGTGGACGGCCTGACCGCGCAGGCCCTGGCCGCCGGCGCCGACCTTCTCTCGCCTCCGACCGACATGCCCTACGGCGCCCGGCAGTCCATGCTCCGAGACCCGTTCGGCCACGTCTGGATCTTCCTGACCCCCATACCTGCCTGACCCGAGCCCCTTCGAGCCGGCCCGTCCGATTGCGGCGGCCTCGGACGATCTGCACAGTCGGCGAAGACCAAGGAGGGTCACCCCCAAGTGCCGGTCGGCTGGCACCCTGCCTGCGCCCGGGCGGCTTCCATGAACACCGCCATCATGACAGCGCTGTCCGCAAGGCCCGGGCTCGCCACCGAACAGCTGGGGCGCCAGCAGATCGTAGAAGGTCAGGTCCGGCGCGCCGGGCAGTATGCGAATGCATGGCAGTTCCAAGAGGCGAGAACGGTGGCCGGTGGGATCGGGTCGCAGCCGTCCTGGGCGGCGAAGGCGACTGCGCAGTGGAGCCGGAGAGCAGGGCATTCCACTCTGTTGGCAGTCTTCGTCCTGCTTGTTGATCTCGCAGGCAGGAACAGGGGCGAATTTCGGGTGAAGCCCGGCGGCGGTCCGGCGTACCGCCGCGTATGCCCGCCGCGGCGGCGGGTACGACCCCTTCCGTACGGGGCCGTTGCGTAAGCAGCCGAAGGCGGCCGGAGAACGAGGGGTGTCGGAAGTGATTCGAAAACTGCAGGCGGTCGCGCTGGACTGCGCCGATCCGGTACGGCTCGCGGAGTTCTACGCGGATCTGCTCGGCGGCCGGGTGGTCGCGGACCCGGAGGATCCCGACTGGGTCGAGGTGCACGGGTTCGAGGGGACGCCGCTGGCCTGCCAGCGGGTGGACGGCTACCGACCGCCCGAATGGCCCGGCCAGGAGCGCCCGCAACAGCTCCACCTGGACTTCGACGTGGACGACCTCGACGGGGAGGAGAAGCGGGCGCTCACCCTTGGTGCGTCCGTGCTGGAGCGGACGGATCAGCTCCGGCCGGAGGCCAACTGGCGGGTCTACGCGGACCCGGCCGGCCATCCGTTCTGCCTCTGTCTCCACTGAGTCCACCCGGCCTGCCGCAGCCGCTGAGACAGCGTCCGGATCAGCCGGTGGACGGGGACTTCGACTCCGTGTTCGACCAGCCGGGCGCGGCCCAGCGCCACGGCCAACACCAGTGCGTCGACGTCGCGGGCCCGGGCCCGGGCCACACGCGCATGGGGTTCGCTGGCCATGAGGTCGTCTATACCTCCCTGGTCCCGCTGGCGTGACCGTCTGCCTCGGCCTGCCCGGCGAGGTGGCGGTCGTGCCGCGGGAGGCCTTCCGGGAGACGGTCGTCGGCTTGGCGGTGGATCCGCTCGACGGTTTCCTTGTCATCCCGGAGTCGAGTCCCGAGATCTCGTCGAGCGCGTCAACCGACCCGCCCGCACGCTCCGCTGGAACCGCTCGCCCCCTGTGGTCGTCTTGTGCGCTGATTGTGTAGGAAGCAGGAGTGCGGGGGACGCTGTGACGCGGAACGTGACGAAGGTCGGTCTCATGGTGGTGGCCATGGCGACGGTGCTCGGGGCCTCGGCCTGCGGCGGGGATGCCGGCGCGGCGGCCGGGGGGAGCGGCGGGAAGCTCCCCGGACACGGGAAGGGGGAGTCCGTGGCGTCCTCCGGGGACGGGGCGCCCTCCGGCTCCGCGCCGACGTCTCTCGGCACCGTGGGGACGTTGTCCGGAGTCGCTCAGACCGCGGCGTCGCCCATCACCCGGCACGTGCCGTGGAACCTGGACATTCTGGATCAGCGGTCGAGGCCGCTGAACGGGAAGTTCACCACCACCGCCACGGGCAAGGGCGTTCACGTCTACGTGATCGACACCGGGATGGACATCGCTCACAAGGAGTTCGGCGGACGCGCCCACCTCGGCGCCGACTTCGTGGGCCCGAAGGACTCCGGTGACTGCTTCAGCGAGGCGGGGACCGGCCACGGCACGTTCGTCGCGGGCATTATCGGCGGGGCGAGGTACGGGGTTGCGCCCAAGGCGGAGCTCGTACGGGTCCAGGGCATTGTGTGCGAGAGCGAGGGCGGTGGCTCCGCGGCGGCGGCCGAGGCGGCCTTGGTGAAGTCGGTCAAGTGGGTCACCGCGCACGCGCAGAAGCCTGCGGTGGTGAACATGTCGCTCAACCTCGACCACCGGTCGGCGGCCCTGGAGTCCGCCGTGAAGAAGATGGTCGACGCGGGGATCCCCACGGTGGTGTCGGCGGGCAACTTCCATGACGACGCCTGCAAGCACTCCCCGGCCGGCGTCCCCGGCACGATCGTCGTGGCGGCCTCCACCTCGAACGACCGCGTGTGGAGCGACGGTGGCTCCTACGGATCGGGCTACGGACGGTGCGTGGACCTGTACGCCCCCGGCCAGAAGGTGACCGCGGCCCTCGCCGGCGGCGGCACTACCACGGAGAACGACGGCGCGACATCCTGGGCCGCGCCGCATGCGACCGGTGTGATCGCGCTGTACCTGTCGGCACACCCCCACGCCACGGCCAACGAGGTCCACGTCTGGCTCGACCACACGGCCACCCGCGGCGTCGTGCGCGGCGTCCGCTCCGACACTCCCAACCGGCTGCTCAACACCGGCGGCCTCTGACCTGCCGACACCGCCGGCTGCCCGGCGGAACACCTCCGAAGCGCGCACGGTCCCGGGTGGCGCGATAGCCGTCCTCTTGTGCGGCCGGTGTTTGAGCGCGCTTCGGACTCTGTCGGGCATGGCCCGTCCCTGTCCGGCTTGGCCGGGAACTCATTGAGCCGGCAGACCTCATGACGGCGATGGAGGGGGCCGACGACCTTGCCGGTGGTCACCTCCAGTGCCACGAACGGGGTGGTGGCGCCGGCGCGAAGGCAGTCATTGCCCCGGTGCTCGGGAACCTTGGAAGACCCGTCGGCAGATGGCGCGCTTGAGACTCCCTGGACGGCGTCGACGTCGAGAGCGGCAGTCTGCACGGGGCAACGGCGGGCGGTTCGTGCCGGTGTCGGCGGCCCGCCGGGGGCCCCGCCCGGCGGGCCGCCCCCGGGCTCACGCCCGGGAACCGGCCCGCTGTCGTCAGCGCCTGCCGTGCCTCATTGGCCGAAGCCGTAGGCGAAGAGGTGGTCGGTGCCCGTCGAGCCCGTCACCGGCAGCGTGATCGACGCCACCTGCTTGGACGCGTCGAGCGGGACCTTCGTGGCGAAGACGAAGGTTTTCACGTTGTCCCGGCCCCCGCTCCCGGTGTTGCGGTATGCCGTCGTGACGGCCGTGGTGTCACCCGGGAGCGGCTTGCTCGACCCGGCGTTGAGCGTCCAGTCCGAGAAGCCGACCGTCGCCTGGGTGGTGGTGCCATCGGTGTAGGTGACGGTCATCATGCCCGAGACGCCGCTGCCGTCGGTCGGCGCGTTGCTCGCCGTGCCCAGCAGGCCCAGCGACGAACCCGACGTGCCGGTCGGCATCAGGATGGTCTGACCGGCCATCTCCACGTTGTCCAGCTGACCGGACGTCACCGCCGGCCAGATGTAGGAGATGCCGTCGACCGTGACGGTGGAGCCGCTCGTGACGCCGACGGCGGACAGTGCGTTCCGCGAGAACGCCCAGCCGCCGCCGTCGAAGCCACCCGAGAAGCGCATGCCGTCCGGGTAGACGCCCTCGTTGGTGTCGTACGGCCACAGCGCACCGGCCTTGGCCACGGCCACGCGGAGGGTCGCGCCGCTCAGCGCCGCCCCGGTGCCGTGGTCGGTCAGCGCGAAGGTGACCGGGTACGTTCCCTCGTCCGCGCCCGCCGTCACGTGGACCTTCGCTTCGGCGCTGCCGGAGGCGGGCACGGTCACCGAGCCGGACTCCGTGTCCAGCGTGACGCCGGAGGGCGCCGTCGCTTTCCAGTCGACGGTGACGGCCTTGCTGCCGAGGTTCGTCAGGTCGAGCGTGCCTTCACCGGACACGCCCGGCTGGAGCACCAGGCCGTCGCTGACTGGACCGGTCGCGGCCAGCACCCGGTCGCCGCCCGTGGTGTCCGACGGGGGTACTGCTGACGGGTCGGACGCCCACGACGTGTTGGGCTCGGTGCCGAGCATGAAGTCGACCGTGCCGGCGCGCTCGAACTGTCGGTACGTCAGCCAGGAGGTCTTCCACTCCTTGCCCTTGACGTCGAGCGACTGCACATACGGCGCGTCGGGCGCGGCCTGCGGCGCGTTGATCTGCACCGTCTTGCCGTTGCCGAAGGTCACCTTGGCCACCGGGAACGCCGGACTGCCGAGCGCGAGGGTGTCCGTGCCCGGGGTCTCCGGGTACATTCCGAGCTCGGACCAGACGTACCAGGAGCTCATCGCTCCGAGGTCGTCGTTGCCGAACGAGCCGACCGGAGCGTTGAAGTACAGCTTCTGCTGGGCCTCGCGGACGGCCGCCTGGGTCTTCCACGGCCGGCCTGCGTAGTTGTACTCCCAGGGGATCTCCACGCTGGGCTCGTTGCTCAGGTTGGCGTTGGTGTTGCCGGGGTTCGTGATGTTGTCGAGCAGGCTGTCCAGGAAGGACGAGTACGCATTGGCACCGCCGCGCGCCTGGATCAGCTGCTGAAGGTTGAACGGGACCATCGGCGTGTATTGGGCGGAGGTACCCTCCACGAAGCCGTTGGAAGTGCCCGGGGTGAAGCCGCCTGCGAACTGGCCGTCCTTGTTCTTGCCCTGCATGTAGCCGGTCTGCGGGTTGAAGACGTTCATCCAGTCCTGGGCGCGGGTGGCGAACTTCTTGTAGACGGCCGTGTTGCCCAGCGACTTCGCGAAGGCGGCGAGGGCGTAATCAGCGGAATCGTACTCCAGCTGTGTGGAGACCGGGCCGTAGAAGTTGCAGCAGCCGTAGTCGTTCTGGTCCAGCGGGAGATAGCCTTTCGTGTCTCGCACCGACTCGCCGGGGCGGTCGTTGTTCGGGACGGTGGCCTCGTGCTGCAAGGCGGCGAGCGCCTTGTCCGTGTCGAAGCCCCGGGCGCCGAAGGCGTACGCGCCGGCGATGATGCCGGCGGCCGGATCACCGACCATCACATAGCTCTCGCCGTTGTTCGAAGCCCACTTGGGCAGCAGCCCCGTCTGATCGTAGCCATTGAGCATCGAGGTGACCACGTCGCTGGTGATCTTGGGCTCGACCATCGCCATCAGCTGGGTCTGGGAGCGGTAGGTGTCCCAGCCCGAGTAGTTGGCGTACTGGGCCTGCTGCCCCTTGGCCAGCTTGTGGATCTGGTTGTCCATGCCCATGTATTGGCGGTTGTCGTCCGAGAAGACGTTCGGGTGCAGCAGCGCGTGGTAGAGCGCGGTGTAGAACCGCACCTGCTGGTCCGAGGAGCCACCGCCGACCTGGATCTTGTCCAGCACCGCGTTCCACGCGTCGTGGTTCGCCTGCTGGACGGCGTCGAAGTTCCAATTCTTGATCTCGGTGTCGAGGTTGTCCGCCGCGCCCGCGTCATTCGTGTAGGAGATGCCTGCCTTCGCACTCACCGTCGGGTTCGAGGAGGTGTCGAAGGTCAGGTACATCCCGTTCGCACCGGTCGTGGGGGGCTGGACGGCCTTGCTCGCCGCCTTGCCCGCCGCGGTCCTGTCCGCGGCGGACGCCCGGGGCGCAGCGCCGGCGCTCGGTGCCGGGGACGGCGTGCCGGAGGACGTGTTGCCGCTCCCGTGCACGGTGGGGGACGGCGCCGCGGGAACGGTGAAGTGCTTCTCCTTGAGCGGTTTTGACGGGTGCCGCTGCAGGGGCTGCCGGGCCTTGCCCTCCTTCAGTGACGTCGCGCCGGGGTTGATGGTGCTGCCAACCCAGGTGCCGCTCGCGGTGAACGGCTGGTCGAACTTGATGTCGAAGTGCAGCGTGTACCTGTTGCTCGCACCGCAGAAGTGACCGCTGTCGATCGCGCCGCTGATCTCCTTGTTGTTCACTACCCGGACGCGGGTCCCGTCCACCCGCGTGGCGCCCCCGCTGAGCTTGAACAGCAGGTTCGCCTGCCGGCCCGCGGGGAAGGTGAAGGTCCCGAGCCCGGCGCGGGTGGTGTCGGTCAGTTGGGTCCTGACCCCGTTCGCGTCGGTCACCTCGTAGTACCCGATGCCCGCCTGCTCGTCGTCGTGGCTGAAGCCGACAGACGTGTTGCCGAGGTCGCCTGACAGCGCGCCGGTCACCGGCAGGATGGGCAGGTCGCCCGCGACGTCGCAGCCGGGCCCCGAGACGTGGGTGAGGCTGAAGCCGGACAGCTTGTGGTCGTTGTACTCGTAGCCACCGCCCGAGGGGCGGTCGGGCGTCGTGTCGGGGCCCCACTGCACCATGCCGGACGGCATGTCGGGGCCGGGGAAGGTGTCCACCGCACCGGAGGTGCCGATGACGGGGTTGACGAGGGACGCGGGATCTTTCACGAAGGCCGGCGTCGCGGCGCTCGTGGCATAGGCGCCTCCGATCGCCGGAAGAGGGAGTGCGGCCATGCCCAGGACGGAGATCACGGCCAAGCGTTGGCTCAGTCTCTTTCGGTTACGTGGCGCAGCTGAACGTCGGGGTCGGACCATCGGTTGCCTCCGCAGCGGTTCGCGCTTCGCACATGAGGTGCTGACGCGCCCAAAGTCGGGGTACGCCAGCGACTGGCAACGATGCCGGTCGCTCCGGCGTCCTGACAACGTTGCCATGCACGAGTGTCGAGTGAAACGTGTGTGCTACGGCATGTCAACGAGGCCAACAGGACATTCGGAACGCCAAGTTCACAGCCGGCCACCCCGGCGCGCGCGACCGCGACCCCGTGGTGTGCTCAACGATCTCGGGCTTCCGATTGCGCTTCTGCGGTAGGAAAACATTTCGACGACGATCCCGTGCTTCCCGGTCTCCTTACCGGCTGATCTGGCGCGGGAGCGGCGACGTTCGCGCCGGTCGGGTAGCCGACGGCCGCGAACGTCCCCTGGCCCCGAGGAACATGAGGAAGCACTGCAGCCCAACGAGCCGGCACTGCGGCCGGGCCGGGGCGGTAGAGGCCGACCACCGCACCCCCGGCGGTGGGGACGAGCACCTGCATGCTTCCCGACCGGCTCTACGACTACGCCGCGATCCCGGAGCTGTACCACGCCGAGCATCGTGCCGCCCACGTCAGGGGTGCCAGCGACGCCGTGGAGCAGGTCGCGCCCGGCCCATCGTGGCCGCGGTCGTCCTGCACCCGCGAAGCAGGCGGTTCTCGGAGCGGGCGTGCAATTCGCCCGCGGCGATCAGCCCGTACGGAACCGGCCATATCGGATCGTGCTGCGCACATCGGATTGAGGTGTTCATGCCTTCCTCATAGCGTGTGCGAGGCAGAACGGGGCTGGGCGATGCCCGAACCACAGCACACGGACGCACACCCATGCCTGCCCTGGACCAAGCGGGTCATCACCAACGGGAGGACCATCATGCGCCTGCGTACCGCCCTTGCCACCCGCACCGCGAGATCGGCGGCAGCCGTGTTCGCTACAGCGGCGCTGCTACTGACCGGTACCACGGCCGCGCACGCGGTGGCACCCAAGCCCAAGGGTCCGGCCATCGCCGACGGCCAGATCTACTACTACGCGCTCCAGAACCAGAACACCGGTCGTTGCGTGGACGACTCCTGGGCCTACGGTCTGCGTGCTTTCACCTGTAACGGCCTCAACTACCAGAATTTCAACTGGTACAAGCAGACCGACGGCACTTGGGTCATCCAGAACCAGAACACCGGCCGCTGCATCGACGACAGCACGGACTACGGCCTGAGGGCGTTCGGCTGCAACTACCTTTCGTACCAGCGGTGGACGATCATCTACCAGTCCGACGGCACGAAGACGTTGAAGAATCAGAACACCGGCCGCGTGATCGACGACAGCCTCGACTTCGGTCTGCGCGCGTTCGGGTACAACGCGCTGGCCTACCAGAGGTTCACGTTCATCGGCTGACGCCCCAGCCGGCCACGGCCGTGCGCGCCATTGCCGGTGCGCACGGCCGTCGCGCATCGGTCAGGCTTGCTCAGGCGATGCGGACGGCCATGCGCGGGAACGGGCAAGTCCTCTGCGTGGGCGTCCGCGCCGGGCCTTCAGCGCGACCGCGTCCGCAGCGGGCGGTCCCGTCCTGACCGCGCCGACGACTGCAGCACTCATCGCCTGTCGTCGGCCGGCACGGCGGCAAGGAGCCCCGAAGCGGGCGTCGAGATCGGTGCGACGCAGAGTCATCAGACGTGCCTTTCCGACCTGCCGAGTCCGAATAATTCCGGCTTCTCGCAGGATCCGCCGATGATTGGACAGCGTCGATCTGGGCACGTCCAGGCCGTTCGGGCTGCAGGCACTCTCGCCGTCGGTTCACCTATCGCGGCCTGGACCTCGCGAGCGTTGGCGGCTATCTGCTTCTGGCAGGTTCGTACGAAGCCGTCGCCCCTTACCGAGGCACCCACGCCACCAGGATCGTCGAGCCCATCGACCAGGTCTTGCACATCATCGAGCAACACGGCGGGGAGATCCTCGACGGCCCCAACGAGAGCCAGCGGGCCGCAACCTGACGGTGCGGCACCCTGGCGGCGCGACCATCGAGTACTTGCAGTTCCACGCAACCGCACCATCAGCCCTCGAGCCGGGTTCACAGCCCCTGCCTGCGGTTTCCCGCTGACGCGCCGAGCGGAGGTCGAAGCGTTGTTCTCCAGTTGCGAGTTCGGCGGTTCCGGCGCCGGAGCACCATGTGCTCCCGCCGGAATTTCGTGGAGCGGCTGCCGGCCTCACCCGTGGCCATGGCCGACGCACCGAGCGGCTGAGCTCGGCCCGGACGGGCCGGGTCCCGGCCGGCTGCCGTCCTCGGCGTGTCCGTGAGCCGGAGAACGATGTGGCGCTGGTCGACGCTCTGCCCGAGGCAGAGGTGTTGGCGCCGCGGGTGGTCGGCGTCGACGAGTACGACACCCGCAGGGCCGACACTACGGCACGTGGCGACCACGGGATGCACATGGGTGCAGGTCCCGCGGGTCTTCGGCCCGTCCGGAGCCACCGCTCATCGCCGTTTCATGGAATGGTCCAAGGGCCGGGTGTGGGCGAAGCTGCACCGGCTGGTCCCGGACGAACTCGGTCCCCGAGGTGATCTGGACAGGGCCCTCGAACCGCTCGTGCGCGGCATCCCGCCCATCCGCTCCCGCCGCGGACCGCGCCGGCGAAGGCCCGCCAAGCTCCACGCCGACAAGGGCTACGACTACGACCACCTGCGCCGATGGTTACTCCGGCGCGGCATCCGGCACCGCACCGCCCGCAAAGGCATCGACTCCTCCAAGCGGCTGGGGCGGCATCGTCGGACCATCGAACGCACGATGGCCTGGCTCGCCGGATGCCGCCGCCTGCACCGCCGCTATGAACGCAAGGCTGTCCATCTCCTGGCCTTCATCGGCATCGCCTGCACCCTCATCTGCCACCACATACCACGTGATCGACGGTTCTTCCCAGGTCAGAGGCATCGCACACCCTCGGGCGTGCCCCCCTGATTCGAAGGGGCGTTGGTTGCGGCGTCGCCGCCCAGCGGCTGTACGACTGCGGCGAGCTTCTGGGCGTACTCCTCGGCGCAGACGCCGGACTTCACCTCGATGAGGAAGGTACTGGGCTCGGCCGACGGGAAGTTGGCCATGTCCGCGTGGATCTCCAGCTCGTTGCCCGAGGTGTCGAAGGACTCGCCCACGATCCGCAGGTTCGCGGTGTCCTTCTCGTAGGTCACCCGCACCGTGTCACCGATCTTGGTGCTGGTCCTCTCCAGGAAGCGCGTGGGCACCACGACCTGCCCCGTACCGGTGAGCCAGTGCCCGGAGATCATCTCGTAGCCGCCGGAGCGCGAATCGCCCTCGTAGAGGCTGATCTCAACCGAGCCGGAGACCTCCGGCCACGGCGACCTCGGTCTGGGTCTTGCCGTAGTACGACCCCGTGCCCGCCTGCGCCTTGATGGCAGGCCGTACCTTCACCGGGTCCGTAACCTTGGGTTTGGACGTGCTCGCCACACTGCTGCTTACGGGAGACGGGCTTGCCACGCGGCTCAGTGGCGAGGTGGCCATGTGCAGTCGGCGGGCCGCCGCCGAGAAGTTCCGGTCCCCGGCAACCGCCACTAAATAGTGCAAATGGAACATCTCCACTAAGTCACGTTAACTCCTATCGCCGGTCCGTTTCCGGGAGTGGCACGTCGAGGCGGCGGTCCGTGCGGCGCGAGCCGTTTCCGGGCGCCGGCTGCCGAACGGCTCAGGCTGTGTGGACCGGACTACGGCAGGCTGCGTGTGCCCTCGAGGAAAAGTCCCCGAAACCGGCCTACCTCGGCGCGGCCCGGGGGCGACGTGCTTGAACACGCGCGGGGCCGCGCGGCGACCGCGGCCGGTGCGGCGCGCAGTTGTGGGGCGTGGTGATCCAACCAGTAGCCCCTGGGCGCGGCTTGAGCCGTTGCTGCCGCTGGGTAGGAAGCCGGGGTGGCCGCCGGTGTGGACGCCTCGGCAGTTTATCGATGGCATACGGTGGCCGACCCGGACGGGTGCTCCGTGGCGGGATGCTGCCCGGACAGTACGGGCCGTGGGACCGGGTCTACGGCCTGTTCCGGTGCCGGCAGCGGCAGGGCACCTGGAAGCCGATCAGCCCGCCCCCGTGCGGATACCTCATGCGACCGGCCTGCCGCGAACCGCAGCTTGTCAGCGCCCGCGAGATCACGCCGGCAAGCTCAGTAGCCGTTGTCAGAGGATGTCGCGGATGAGATCGGGTTCATCCGGCTCCGCGTCGTGCCGGTGGCCGCCTTCGCCGAACAGCTCGCCGAGGGCCATCGCCGGGAACCGCAGGGGCTCGTCGCGTCCTTCCAGCCGGATCCGTACCCGCCACTGGCCCTCACGGTGTGCGAGAAGCACATCGACCCAGTCCGGTCCGAAGGCCTGGAGGCCGACCAGTTCGGGGCCGCCCTCGGGACCGTACTCGCGGTGGGTCGGCAGTGAGGCGAGGTCCCGGATGAGCCATGCCAGGTGGGCCCAGCCCGGGGATGCGGCGTCCGGCATCCAGTACTGGCCGACGTGTTCTGTCTCCTCGGCCGCGATGGCGCGGCCGTCGCTGGTGGCGCCGCGCCGGCGGGAGGTCTGGGTGTCGCGGAACTCGAAGGTGCGCGTGGCCACGTCCATGCGGCGCAGCTCGATGCCTTGTGTCCCGGCGCGGAAGACGAGGTGGGAGACTCTGAGGAGGAAGGCCGCCGTCGAGTCGTCGGCGGCGGGCTGTTCGCTCGGTTGGCTCGCGGAGGGCGGGCCGTAGGAACCGACCGTCACCGTGCGCGTCCGGCGCCGTTTTCCGCGGGCCGCCATGATGCACCCCCTTGCGTCTCGTGCGGATGCCGCCCCGGCAGGTCTTCCGAGGCGGCATCCATGCTACTGACCTGCTGACGTGTGCTCAGGCAGCCGGGACGAGGTGGCCCTTGCTGACCTTCAGCGGCTTGTAGGAGAACACGTACTGGTCGCCGGAGGCGGCGGTGTTCAGGGCCGTCATGCGCGGCTTGAACTTGGTGTTCACCCAGGTCGGGCACTTCTCGGTGCCCACGCAGAAGGCGGTGACCGCGCCGAAGAAGGCGAACCGGCCGCGCCCGCCGGTGGGGGTCATCGTCTCGTCGGTGGCCAGCAGCATCTTGCGCCGGTCGACGATCTTGCAGCGGCTGCCGGAGCATTTGACGTGGTGGGCCCAGCCGGTCAGGTTGTAGCGGGGGCCCTTGAGGTGGTCGATGTTGGGCGACTTGGCCAGCCAGCCGACGATGCCGTACTTGGTGATGTTGTGCTTCTTCTTGATCTTGGTCCAGCCGAAGCCGACCATCTTGCCCTTCTTGTTGCGGTAGTACTCGCCCAGGCGCAGCGGAAGCTGGTACTTCTTGCTGTGGGAGTAGTCGAACTCCTTGAGCACCTTTAGCTTCGTGAAGGCCTTGGCCTGAGCCGACTGCGTCTGCTGCGGGGGCTGATCCTGCACCGCGTTCGCCGGCGCGGCGCTGGCGAGCAGACCGGCCGCCACGGCACCGACGGCCGCCACGCGTATCTTCTGCATGCTTCCTCCCCGTGGTCGTCCCCCTGGACAAGGGGTAGATGATCACCGTACGGAAGCGGCAGCAGTGCTTTCCACTGTCTCTTTGTGCACATCCCTTTCCGGCAGCATCAGGCTTCGCCGGCAGGCTCACCGCTCATGCTGATCGCATAGATGAACGACTGTCAGGCAAGCCCGTTCTGGTCATAGCGCTCACGGCGGAGAACGTCGCCCGGATAAAGCAGGTGGAGCCCGTCTACGCCCGCTCGGCCGACTTCCCGGAAAGTATTCGTCATCGATGCCGAGTTGCTCGGCGACGGACCGCGCTACCGTGGCTGGGACCGCCGTGAGGTCCTCGGTCAGGAAGGTCCCGAGCATCCGCACCGTGTTGCACTGCCCGGATGTCCAGACGGGAGGACTGCTCCGGCTCGCCAGGCGACGGCTCGGTGACACTCCCCCCGTAGCTGGCTCGGCCGAGGCGACATCGAGGACAATCGGATCTGCTCGTTCGAACGATGGCTCATGGGGCACCTCGCCCGCATCTCCGGCTCCGACCACGCTCAGGCCATCCGTCGGTTCGCCACCTGGGAAGTGCTGCCGCGGCTACGAGCCCGCGCCGAGAAGAAGCCAATCGCACCGGCCGCCCGCAGACATGCCGCGGACCAGAAGCAACGTCCTGCTTTACGCCCAGCCGCTCAGCCGTGTCGTCCGCCTCACGCTGGACGACATCGTCCACGCCGACCAGCAGGCCCTTCTCCGGCTCGGTGAACGCCCGTCCCCGATGCCCGAACCGCTCGCGGAACCGCTGTTCCGCTGGATCGACAGCCGGGACAAGCATGAACACCGCGACCGAGCATGCCTCCCGCTGGCTGTTCCCAGGCCGCCGAGCCGGGCAGCCGCTCCACCCCGACATCCTTGCGGCCCTCCTCAACGACATCGGCATTCCCACCACGGCCGGCCGCACCGCCGCGATCCGGCAGCACGTGCCGGAGATGCCCGCCACGGTCGTCGCAGAGGCTCTTGGCTACCACCGGCTCACCACGGTCATGCTGGCCTCCGAGGCTGGAGGCAGCTGGTCTCAGGTTCTCGTCCTGTTCGCGCGCGCCCTGAAGCCGGGCGGGCACTTCATCACCGCAACACATGTCGGCGACGAAGACGCGGTGCGCACCGAGGCCTACGGAGGTGTACCCGTTCGTTGGACGACGCACAAGTGGCGGCCGGAACAGCTCGTGGAGCTGGTCGAGCAGGCTGAACTGCGCCCGGTCGCCGAACTTCGGCTCCCTGCAGATGAGCAAAGCGGGCCGGGTCTGGTCGTCATGGCCAAACGCCCCGCCTGAGGACCAGGCGCCCAGGGGCCCAGGCGTCCAGGGCTCGGCGTAGTCGGGTGGCGTCCGATTTGTACTCAAGTGAGGCCGACTTCGACAAGATCAAGACGGTTTGCGCGTACGTCGTGCCATGGGAGGGGGTGGTGGCGTCGCGACACAGTGCGAAACGGCCGCCCACTCTCCGTCCCAGTCCTTGCTTTCATCTATCGAAACTCGATAGATTCCCATCGCAACTCGATGGAAGGATGGATCATGGGAAAGCTGACAGTGCGTGCGCTGCGTGCCGTGCTCGTGGTGGTGCTCGCCGGCACCGTGTTCGTACAGGCATTGATGGTGTGGGCATTGGCCACCGACCCGGAGGACGGGTCGCTCCCGCTGACCCCGCTGCGAGTGATCACGATCCTGGGCATGGTGTCGGCCCAGGTCGCCCTGGTCTGCGTATGGCGGCTGGTGACGATGGTGCGACGCGGAACCGTGTTCTCCCACGCCGCCTTCCGGTACGTGGACGGTGTGATCGGTGCGATCGTGGCGGCTGCCCTCGTGTGGTTCGCGGTTACGGTCCTCAATGCGCCGGGCCAGCGGGACGACCCGGGCGTCACCGTCATCATGGGCGGGGTTGGCGTGGCCATCCTGGGGGTTGCTCTCATCGTGCTCGTGCTGCGGATGCTGCTTGTCCAGGCCGTCGCGCGCGACGGCGAAGCGGCGCAGTTGCAGGCCGAGTTGGACGAGGTGATCTGATGCCGATCGCTGTCGACATCGACGTGATGCTGGCCAGGCGGAAGATGTCCGTGGGCGAGCTCGCGGACCGTGTAGGGATCACGCCCGCCAACCTGGCGGTACTCAAGAACGGCCGTGCCAAGGCGGTGCGCTTCGCGACGCTCGCCGCACTCTGCGAGGTACTCGAGTGCCAGCCGGGCGACCTGCTGCGTTGGGAGGCCGAGGACGCCTCGGGCGGATGACGTGCCCCAAGGTGGGCGTGAAAGCCCTTGGCACCACCGGCCCGTGACACGGCACGTGGACCGCATGGACGTGGATCATCGATCACCCGCAGCACCGTCCTGACCCCCTTGGGCAGGCTCCGGTTGACCTGCACCGCACCACCGCTTCCAAGATCATGGAGTTCTCGACGCCCGTGGTCCGGGTGGAAGACCGTGCCCGCAGACGCGTCATCGCCGATCCCGGCTGCCTTTGACCGACTCCGCGAGCATCCCGGGGCCGTGCCCGAGGAGATCCCGGGCCCGCTGGAGCGACTGGCCGAGGTGCCCGGCCCTCGCGATCCGCACGGCGTACGCCACGCTCTGGTCGTCGTGCTCGCGCTGGCCGCATGCGCGGTTCCGGCCGGAGCGACCCCCCTGCCGGCGGTGGGTGCCCCGAGCCATGGCTACAACTGAAGGGTTTCCCGACGGGAACCCCGGGGCGGGTGTCCTGATTTCCGGGTGCGGCCCCTTGGGTTTGCTGTGACCCCGCGCGTTTGACCACCTCGTTGATGCGGGGGCGTGCGTGTCGTCCTGACTCGGTTTCACGCTTCGTCGCGGTGCATGAGGTGGCCGTCGGCGAGCCGCCAGTAGTGCTGGTGGTCGGTCAGTTGCCAGGTCTCGTCGGCAGCGATCGCCTGCGTGATCCATTCGTGGAGTTGCGGGAGGGCATGCGCTCGTAGAACGGCGCGGGTGGCAGCACGATCAGTGGCGTCGACCGGGTGGACGTCGATGCGGAAGCCGACCATGTCCGGGCGTGTGCCGCGGCCGTGGTTACGGGGGTTCGGAGCGACCCATGCTGCTCCCAGGACGATGGTCCCGCTGTCATGCCCCGTAAGGAACCGCAGGTCCGTGACTCGGCTCATGTAAGGGCCGAGACATTCGTTGATGTCGGTGGTGGTCAGGGGCCAGGCACGGTGCCGGGGCAGTCTTCGATTTCGTGCGGACATGGCAAACAGAATCGCAGAAGGCCACCGCTGGCTCTCGGGAGTTTGTTCGGCGGCCTGCACCAGCAGCGCCCGTGCGAAGTGCGCGTAGCGGATCGCGGTCCTTCTGCGAGCGAGGCAGCCTTTCGCGGCGGGCCGCCGACGGCCAGGGTCAGGCCTTCGGCGGTGCGTCGGCCAACGAAGTCGCGGGTGCGCCGGTCGTAGCGCATACGGGCCGGCACGAACGTGTGGAGGGCTCGGCCGGCCTGCCGGTCGCCGCCTCGGCTGAGGCGGTGGCGGTTCGTGCGGCCGGAGGAGGTCGGCAGCGGGCGCGGCGCCGCGCAGGTGGGTGAAGGAGGCTTCCCAGCGCATGTGGTCGGGGTTGTCGCCCGCGGTGGTCGGCAGCCGGCGCGCAGTTTCCGGGCCGACGCCGGGCAGGGCGGCGAGCTGCGGTGCGGCCTGGGCAAGCAGCGGACCGAGGTCGGCGTCGGCTTCGGCGATTTCCTCGCCCAGCCGCTGGTAGTGCCGGGCGAGTCGGCGCAGTGTGACTCCGACCGCGCAGCCAGGGTCGGCAAGGTCACCGACGGGCCGTGACCTGGCCAGAGTGCCGATGGGTTCGCTGACGACCAACGCTGCAGGAGGTCCGCCCCCGCTCGACACGTGTGTGACCTCCGCATACCTGCTGGACATCACGAGCGGCGCCACCCGGCTGTCGATCCCGCGGTCACCGTCCAGGAGCCGCAGGGCAGCGTCCGGTGCCGGAACTCAGCTGCGTCGCGGAACCTGGGAGTGGTCAGGCTGGTGTGAGGGGCTGCTCCAGCCGGCAAGGAGCCTCAGACGGTCGTCGGAGGGGGAGCCGGGTTCGGCGGGGTAGATGCCGGGGGTCTGTTCGGGGTCGTCGGTGGCGGTGAAGGACTCGTAGCCCATGACGAGGTCGCCGACGAGGGCGTGGTGGTAGTGCTTGGTGCCGTGGGTGCGCTGGAAGACGTGGTGATCGGCCCACCAATGGCGGAAGTCGAGGTCTCGGAGGGGGAGTTCGCCGACGAGTTCGGCCAGGGGGCGAGAACGCCTGCGCACCCACCGCAAACTGACCGAGGCCGCCGCCGGGAAGGCGCTGCAGCGCGACCCCGGTGCGCTGTTCCGGGGCACACGGCTGGACACCCTGGCGGGACATACCGCCTGTTCCGGTAGTCCGAGCCGCTTGGCCGCCCGGCGTCGCTCCCGGACTTCTGCAGTCGACCACGGCCGGCAACCGCAGCGTCGGGCCCGACTGCTCACCGGCGATCGATGCGCCGTCGGAAATTCCATCGCGCTGTGGCCGGAACTGGCCGAGACTCGTCTCATGGCTGACATGGGGGCGTTCCGGGACGCGGTCACCGCGTGGGCGGCGGGTGGCCCCGGCGGCCCCGCGCACGAAATGGCAGCGCGGCTGTCCGTCCGGGCGGCCGTCCTGTTGGAGGGGCGGAGTGATGTCGCGGCGGTCAGCGCGCTGGCAGAGAGGCGCGGCCGGAACCTGGCGGCCGAAGGCGTCTGCGTCCTGTCGATCGGCGGTGCGATGAGCGTGGGTCGCTACGCCCGACTCCTCGGTTCACCCGGCCTGGGCCTCCGCCTCACGGGACTGTGCGACGAGGCGGAGCGTCCCTACTACGCCCGTGGCTTCGAACGGGCCGGTGCGGCCCGGCAGGGCTTCTTCGTCTGCGCGGCGGACCTGGAGGATGAGCTCATCCGCGCGTTGGGCGTGACACGGGTAGAGGAGCTCGTCCGGGCGGAAGGCGACCTGCGTGCCCTGCGGATCTTCCTGCGCCAGCCCGCACAGCAGAGCCGTGCCCCGCAGCGGCAGTTCAGGCGCTTCTTCGGAACGAAGAAGGGACGCAAGATCCATTACGGCCGTGTCCTCGTCGCGGCCCTCGACCCCGACCGCGTCCCAGCCCCTCTCGACGGCCTGCTCTCCAGCCTCTGACCGCCGGGCGACGTCGATCCCGGCAGAAGGCAACGCGCATCCCAGCCGGCGGTCTCCGGCTCAGGCGGTCAGACTGCGGTGGCAGATCAGGGCAGACGCGGAATCAAAGCCACAATCCCAGTGCATACGGACGGGTTCGCAACCGGCAGCAGCTCGGTTCCGGCGGCGGTCGGCCACTGAAGTAAGACAAGATCGACTTCAAGAGATCGCACGGCCCGCCGACGCCGAACCGTCTCAACCCGCTTGGGAGCGGTGTTTGGCGGACCAGGGCCCGGTCAGGTGGCGGGCAACGGCCGGTTCCGGTGCGGGTGCAGGCGGTCGGTGAGGAAGGCGAGGATCTCGTCGCGGGCCCGGACTGTGGGATGGCCGGCCTCGTCGACGAGATGGGCGGTGACGACGCTGTGCGGGGTGCCGACCAGGTCGGCGAAGAAGGGCGGCGGTGCCGGGTTGGCGGCGCTGTCCGGGAGGACGCGGCCGTCGAAGGCGTCGCCGAGCAGCGCACGGTAGGCGGCGAAGCGCTGCCCCGTGCACCAGCGGTCGCCCTCGAAGCGGTAGGCGAGGACGGTGAGTCCCTCGCGGTCGAGCCGCTCGCGCACCGCGCGCGCGTCCGCCGCGTCGAGTTCGAGTCCGCCGGGGTCGTCGAGCGGCAGCGACGGGTGGTTGACCACCGGGGCGATCACCGCCGGCTCCAGGGCCATGGTGAGGGCGAAGTTGCCGGTGAAACACAGTCCGATCGCGCCCACCCCCGGCCCACCGCACGCGGTGTGGGCCTGGCGCGCCAGGCCGCGCAGCCAGACCGTCACCGGGCTGGTGCCGCCCCCGGCGAAAGCGCGGAACTCCGCGCTGACACAGGCGCGGCGGACGACCTCCCGGCCGCCCTCGACCGTGGGGAAGGCGCCGTCCGTCCCGAACAGGGAGGGCACATGGACGGTGAACCCCGCGTCCCGCACCCAGCGCGCGAGCCGCAGGACGTCGGGACTGATGCCCGGCATCTCGGGCAGTACCACGACCGCAGGCCCGGCCCCGGCCACGTACACCGTCTTCTCCACCCCTTCCACGGCCACGCTCCGGCGGGTGAAGTCGGTGATCGGATCGTTGTCGCTCATGGGGCCAGCCTGGTCCCGGGGCCGGCCACCGCGTGAGGGGCGGGATCGCCGAGGCCAGGGGTAATCTCGCCACACGCGAGGGATGCGAGCGGTACGCGGTCGGCGACCGGGCGCCGGGGACACCAGGGGGTACGGGAGCGATGGCGGATGCGGCGCGGCAGGCGGGGGACGGTGCGGGTCCGGGCGCCGGAGCGGCTGCGCTCCGGGTCGGGGTCCTGGCGTACCCGGACTGCTTCGCGTCCGAAGTGTTCGGCGTCTCGGACCTGTTGACGATGGCCGGGCATGTCGCCGGACCGGACGCGCCCGGCTACCGGGTGTCGGTCGTCTCGCCCCGCCGCCGGGTCACCGCCTCGGGTGGCGCGAGCCTGGACGTGCGTCCCTTGCGCGAGGTCGACGTCCTTGTGGTCCCCGGCTTCGAACTGCGCCCGGACACGAACCTCGACGCGCGGCTCGCCCGGCTCGCCCCCGAAATCGCGGCGATCCGCGCGCAGGCCGCCGCCGGCACCGCCGTCGTCTCCCTCTGCGTCGGCGCGTTCCTGCTCGCCGAGGCCGGACTCCTCGACCGGCGCCGGGCCACCACCTCCTGGCTGTACGCCGGCGAACTGGCCAGGCGTTGCCCGGACGCCGACGTGCGGCCCGAGCACCTGGTCGTCACCGACACGGGGGTGACGACCACGGCGGCCTTCAGCGCTATGTACGACTTCGCGCTGGACCTGATCCGCCGACACAACGGCGTCCGGGTGGCCCGCACCACCGCACGGTTGGCGCTCGTCGACGACGCGCGGACCTCCCAGACCCCGTACGTCGACCCGCGGCTCCTCCCGCAGCCCGGCCGGGAGTTCTCCCAGCGGGTCATGCGGCGGCTCGACCAGAACCTCGCCGAACGGTACGACCTCGCCGCGCTCGCGGACGCCTTCCGGGTCAGCACCCGCACGCTGCTGCGCCGCTTCGCCGAAGAGACCGGACGCAGCCCGCTGGCCCATCTGCAGGCCTCCCGGGTCCGCCGCGCCCGCCATCTTCTGGAGACCACAGACCGCACCGTCGCCGCCGTCGCCGCGGCCGTCGGCTACCAGGACCCCGGTACCTTCGCCGCCCTCTTCGCCCGCCACACCGGCCATCGCCCGAGCGCCTACCGGGCCGCCTCCCGCCGCACGGCCCGACCGTCCGCCCCGGACGGCGGCGTCTAGGTGTCTTTCCGATCATCGGATCGTCGGTCCGATTGCGAGGGGCAGGGACATTTCTGACGCAGCGTGGGCGGTGATCACGCCGTTGCTGCCGCCCGTGGGCCGGACTCGCGGCGGTGGCGGGATCGCCGAGAGGCCCTCCAGGGCATCGTGTTCAAGTTCCCCAGCGGCCTGGGAGGGCGGGAAGAGTACCGGGTGCGGCGCCGGTTACGGCGACCGGATCGGCGTGAGCGTGCTGCACAGCGGCCTGGCCGACGGCTTCGCCCTGAACGCCGTCCGGAACGTATGACACACATCAGCGCACGCCTGCAGAACCTCGCCGATGTCCTGGGGTAGCAACGAGGATGCTGTGTTCTGCACGGCGGGGGCGGTGCCGTTCATTGGCACCTCCACCCGGTGACCGCAACCCGGCAGTGCACCACGACGCCGCGTCCAAAGGGGTGCGGACGCTGGAACCGGCAGAGACCGAACACTTTGGTGCACAATGTGATCGGCCTGTCGCCTGGCCGCGGTTCCCAGACCGAACCGGCAGCCAGTCGCCCTCCAGACGGGCCGTCGGTCATACCCATGCTCCAACGGCGCCTGCACAGCACACGACGCGGGACGCGGACGAACCCGGCGTACGGCTGCGCTGCTACCTGGACCTGTCCCAGGAACTGAAACCTCTGCCGGCCTGGACGGGCAGGCCACGGAGGCGACCACGGCCCGGACGGGCTCATGACGAAGTGCTGCTGCCTGCGCCGAACAGCGGCACCTCGACGTCGACGTTCATACGGATACGGTCGGGTCGTGCTGGGTGCCGCCGGCGTCCGGCACTGCGGGCACGCTGCTGGGCAGCGGTCAGCGCACTCGGTTCAGCGCCGACACAGGAGCGCCTGTTTGAAGGAGAGGTGCCCTGTGAGGCAACGGCTTCGCCTACGAGAGTGAGAGCAGCCGACCGCGATCTCGTCGCGGGCGGCTGCTTGTCTCAGGCTCGGGGATCATCACACTTTCGCGTGTACCAGGGTCACTTCGAGTACACCACGACCACATGGAAGCTGCGGTCTTCCAAGGTCCCCGCCGAATTGAACGTCCGAACATACAGACAGTTATCGGTGTTCACCCGGCCCACGACGGTGATCTCACCGGGCTGCGACGTGCCGGAGTTGCCGGGAATGCCGATGGTTGCGACATACGTGCCGTTGGTGACCGGCACGTCGAAGCAGACCTGGTAGATGCCTGAGGGGTTTTCGACTCTGGTCACCGACGTGGCACCGAAGCTCTGCCCGGCCACGAGGGTCGCGTCGCCTTGCACGACGGCCCGCACGATCTCCTGAGCCGCCTTCCGGTCTTTCTTGAGGTCTTTTCGCTGGGTGTGCTTGTCGAGCCCCTTGGCCGCTGTTTCCGCGGTTCCCGAGTTCGCCGTGTCCGGCTGGACCGGTGTTGGCTTGCCGGCCGTGTTCGCCGAGTTCGTCGCGACGGCGCCGGTAAGGGCCTCAGAGGGAGTGCTGCTCTGGGCGGCCGCGGGTGAGGCCATGAGAACCCCGGCGACTACGGTTCCGGCCACTGCCGAAAGGCCTCTGACGGTCCAAGTGAAACTCCTGGAACGGCCGTCGGGACGCCGTGGGGCCCTAGGTTCAGATTTCATGCTTGCGTTCCTTTTCTGGGAATGCGAGACCCACTCGGAGACGCTGAGGGCAAGCCTTCTGTCGGCATGCCGCCATAGCGAGTCTTGCAACCGGACGGTTCTCGCGAACAGTCCTTCGGGGGTGATGCATGATCAGATGGAAGCCTTCCGCCCTCGATGGGCGCGACGCTCTCTTTCGCCAGCAGCGCTTCCACAGTCAGAGCATTCACGTTCGCCTGGATCCGAGTTGTCACCCATGGGGGCGACGGAAATGCGCCGTATGAGCAGCACGACATCCGTCGCGGTTACATCCGTCGCGGGTTGATCAGCTGCAGTGGGCCCGCGTTCCTACGTACCAGGGGCGTGAAAGGCGACCTGTCGACGTGCGGCCTTGTCGATCTCGTCGAGGGTGAGGGAGGGGTGGGGCCAGGGTCCGAAGGGCGCCCTCGGCCTTGACGGCGAGGCTGACGGCGGCCATGGAGACCGGGTCGGCGAAGTCGACGATGAGCACGATGTCGTCCTCACGGAAGGCGAAATACATGGCCTCGACGTTCCCGCCGGGCTGGTGACGCCCTGTCCGACGGCGCCGCGGCGGTCACTCGCGCCTTCCGTCAGCAGACACTTCCAGAAGGTCGCCGCAATGATTCGTGTCTCGCTGGGCACGGTGCAAAGCATCGAGCGTGGCCGTGCCGGCGCCAGGCGGACGAAATCGAGGACCAAGCCGAAGGCGGACCACCGTGCCATCCCTGCCGCCAGACTGGCCCTCGGACCGCACGGACAGCAGCGGCTTCCTGCGCACGCCGGCCCCGATGGCCGACGTGCAGGTCCGCGGCCCCAACTGGGCGGGGTTCGCTGACGCGACATGAAGCGGGCCCGTCAAGTCGCGCGCCCACTATCGGAGCGTCAGGCGAGCCCGCTATCGGAGCGTCAGTGGCGGGTCTCGCGCCACAGTATGAGCAGGTCACTGCGCCACTGCCGAGCTTGTACACCGCACCCCGCAGGAACTCACCCGACTCGCTCCCTCCTTGCCGGCCAAACCATTTACGCAGGTGGCCCGTCTTCTCCGTGCGCCACCTGTCCCGACGGGTCAGTCGCCTCATGGCATGCTGCCCGTCCTGCACGCCACCGCTGGTGGACCCGAGATCCTGGATTGCGACGGGCCGGCGCTGGATGGGGGTGGTCGCGGTGCCAGAGGAGCGAGTGTGGTTAGACGGGCGTCGGGTCGGTCACCGGGATGCGGCGCAGGCAGTGGCCGGCGGGCCGGACGAGGTGGGTCTGCTCGCCTATGAAAGTGGCCGGGGCCGGGGTGTCGGCACAAGCCGTAGCCGAACCGAAACCGGAGTCGCCGCGCTTCGGACACTCCACCGTCTGGCAGTAGTCGTAGCCGAAGCCCAAGAGCGGTCGGGGGCTGGCCTGCTGGACGTGGTCGTCGACAAGTGGGGGTGGAACCGGAACCCTCGGGCGGCAAGACCGTATGGTTCGAGTGCCTCTGGCCACCCGACAGCCGGGAGACGGCGCACAAGCCGCAGTCACTGCCCCGTCCACTCAATGCATCCTCAACTCCCTCCTTACAAAGGCGGGTTGGAAGCATTGCCGCTCAGACCGGGCTTCGCCACACTGAGCGGGTCCGACTCCCCACGACCTGCACATGACAGGTGAGGACTGTGAACACACGAAGGATGATCGCGCTCGCCGCGGCAGCCTCCGCCGCGGCCGGGGTGCTGCTCGTTCCCGCGACCCCGGCCGCCGCCACTGCCACGTATTGCCGCGACCACGTAAAGTCCATCAACGGAACCGACCCCAACGGCCATTGGCCTCCTTACAGCTCCACCTACACCACGTCCTACTGCAACGACATCAACGTCAAGGTCAACCAGCAGACCGAGGTGGAGACCTGCTTCGCACCGTCCAGCGGCGGCTACTACTGCAACGGCTTCCGCACGCTCTATGCCAATAGCTGGGGGCTGGCAGCCACCGACGTCAAGGACGGCACCAACTTCTGGCTCATATTCTCCAGCACCACCGTCCAGGGGGTCGCCGCCTACTGACCACCGCAAAGGGCTCCGGTGCGAGCTGCGCCGGAGCCCACCATTGCATGCCCGTCATTCCCGTCCGGACGCCGACACCGCCAGCCCCCCGGCGCCAGCGCCGCGATCAGCAGTCACCGTGATACCGGAGGCGGCCTCTTTTCGGCTGGGGAAGGACGTCCTTCCTCTGTCTCCACGGATTCGCCTTTACCGGGAATGGGGCACCAAAGGGAGCGGCCGACAGCCAGACGGCGGCCGACAGCCGGACACGTGCTGATCGTGGATGACACCCTGGTCCCCAGACGCGACCACACCGGCGCCGAGCAGCCGAAGAACTACCGCTACTCGACGAACCACCAGGTCGTCATCGACGCCGACACCCGCCTTGTCGTGACCGTCGGGCGGCCAGTGCCCGGCGACCGCGACGACTGCAAGGCGTGGGAGATGCCCGGAGCGAAGGCCGTTGCCGACAGGACCACGGTCATCGCCGACGCCGGCTACCAGGGCACCGGACGGGGCCGTCGTGCCCTGGCTCCCGCAGGAAGTCGGCGTGTCCGTTATGGCGGGCGTACTCCTGGATCATCAGCACGTAGAGCCAGCGCAGGCTGAGGGGAGCGCCGCGCGCGGACGTGAACGTCTCGTCGAGGTCATGGCCGGCTGCCGCTGCCTCGGACGCGGCGACCTCGGCCCGGAACCTCTCGAAGTCCCTTTCCGCATATGCCTCGTGGACTCCGTCGATGCCCTCATCGCCGTCTCCCGGATCGATGAAGACATTCTCGACGCCCTCGCCCGCGAAGCGCCGCCGAAACCATGACCGCTCCACCTCCGCCATGTGACGGACCAGGCCCAGCAAGGTGAGGTTCGACGGTTCCACGGTGGTCCGCGCCAGTTGGGCCGGCTCCAGCCCCGCGCACTTGACCAGCAAGGTCTCCCGATGCCAATTCAGCCAGCCTTGCAGCATTCGACGCTCAGGTACGGTGGCCAGGTCACCGATCCGCGTAGTGCGCTCAATCTGCGGCGCTATCCATGTCATGCGCCAACTCTGACCGCCCAACTCACAGGATCGCCAGAGGGACAACGCACCCGTCGGCCAGGTCGCGTCCGCACGACAAGAGACTTCCCAATCAGGAAGTCAAGCGGCCGTCATGACTGTTGATGTAGTGAATCGCTCTGGGAGCGGTGGAGGCTCTATGCGTTGACTCCGGCCACCGGTTGGGGCTGGTGCCGAGCGCAGTAGTTAGTCTCGTGTTCGCGGGGCGAGATGTCTCCGATCGCTGTGTGGAGGCGCTGGTGATCGAAGCAGTCGGCCCATTCCTCGGTGGCGGCCAGTACCTGGGCGTGTTCGGCCTCGGCGCCGGCCTTGCCGAGGTCCTCGGCCCGGGACTTCGGTGCCCCGTAGGCATCGCCCAGGGGACACCCGCACCCTCCACGTGATCCGACCGAAGGAGGCGTTCCCGTCATGAACGAAGCCGGATCTGTGCCACTGGATCTACGGTTCGAGTCGGAGCTGCCGGCCGGGGTCCTAGAAGGGCACGCCGTCATCGTGGTACGGCCCCAGGCGCATCTCGATCCCGTGTCCGGTGTCGTTCTGCGACTGCGCCTGTTCCGTGCCCGCATCACCTCCCTGCACCGCTGCACGGCATCCTCGACCTCGGTCAGCCCGCCCGAGGACGTGAGCGCCCGGCTGTGGGCGGAGCAACAGCACGTCCTCATCTGTCCGCTTGACCCCCTGCCCGCCTCGGACGCGTGGGAGTACCACCTGAGGTGGGCGATCGACCCGTCGGAACCGGGTTTCGGGGCCGTCGGGGAGCAGTGCGCGCTGTTCGGCGTCCGCCTCCTGTCCCGGCACCCCGAAACGGGGGACCGGATGCTGGCCGCTGGAGGCATCACGGCGGCCTGGGAAGCGCCCCACCCCGTCAGGGATCTCCAAGCACTCGCCCACCTCGGGGCCCACGGCCGCCTGCCGCGGCCGCTGGCCGACGCCATCGCCGACCTGGTCGGCGCGAACGGGCCGTCGGTGCCCTTGTGCGGGTACTGCGCGCTCTACTGGGAGTTGGAGCTGCTCACATACGCCGACCGCGTCCGGGATCTGGCCGAACACCACGGTGAAGCCGAGGTCGCCGGCCTCCTGGCGCGGTGGGATCCCGGCCAGGGACTGGACCACCCCGGCCGCCGGTACCATCGGCCCTGCCGCTGCCAGCGCCTGCGGCTGGGGGCACGCCCGGAGGCACACGAGGGTTGGCGGGCGGAGGCCGGGGGCGAGTGGTGGTCGCCGGACCCGCACACCCGCGAGCGCCTGGAGTCCCGGATGCGGCAGCAGGTCACAGAGGCCCGGCTTCGGCACTTCGCGCACCGGCGCCGGTTACTAGGGGACGTCTGACGGGGCGTGGGGGGGCGCCTTACTCCGGCCCACTTTGTGTCACATGGACACGGCGTGAACGGTGCATCCCTCGGCCTCGTCGGCCGCCAGACGGCCGGAATGAGCGAGACAGGCCCGCACCCGCCCCGACCGGGTGCGGGCCCGTTAGGCCTACGCCTCCCGCAAGAACCGTGTCTACCTGCGAAGACGTGAGATCCGCAGCATCATCCCGGACAAGGCCGAACACGTCCGCAACCGCAAGAAGCTAGTCGCCCGCGGCGGCCGCCCGCCGACGTTCGAGAAGACCGTCTACCGTGAGTGTCACGCGGTGGAGTGTGACATCAACCGTCTCAAGCGACACCATCGTCACGGGGCGGTGTTGGGCGGAGCGAGCCGATGTCGCACAGGTCATCCACAGCCGCCACCCAGAGCCCTCTCACACTCGGTTTGTAGCTTCCATGACATGTCAAACGACAAGCACCACGCACGCTCTGCGGACGACGAGAACGCCCCTGCCAAGGCGGGACCCAGCAGGCGAAAGGTCCTGACCGTACTCGGCGGAGCGGGGCTCGGCGCGGCGGGAATCGCCGCCTACGCCGCCAACGCCTCGGCTGAACCGGCGGGTTCCGCCACGGACGCGACCACCACCGGCTCTGCCGGCACGGGTTCCACGGCCACCCCGCAGTGCGTTCTCACCGCGGAGCAGATGACAGGCCCCTACTATCTGGAGGAGGAGAAGGTCCGCAGCAACATCACGGAGGGTAGGCCCGGCGTACCGCTCGCCATGACCTTCCTGGTGGTGGACACGAAAACCTGCAAGCCCCTCCCCAACGCGGCGGTGGACATCTGGCACTGTGACGCCGGTGGCGTCTACGCCGGCTACACGGCCATCTCCCCGGACGAGCCCTACGACCCCAGCAAGGCCGACGAGAACGGGCACGTTCCGAACACCGACGAAACGACGTTCCTGCGCGGAGTGCAGCTCACCGACCGGCATGGCAAGGCGACGTTCAAGACGATCTTCCCCGGCTGGTACTACGGCCGCACCACCCACATCCACCTCAAGGTGCACTACGGCGGCGAGGTCGAAGGCCGGACGTACGAGGACGGCCACGTCGCCCACACCGGTCAGGTCTTCTTCGCCGACGAAGTCGCCGACGCCATCGCCAAGCTGGACCCGTACGCGAAGCACACGGGAAGCCAGCGGGTCAAACTGGCCGAAGACCACGTCGCCCGGTCGGCGGGCGCGGCCTCGCTGGTCACGCTCAAGCAGGTCAAGCCGGGCACTTACAGCAAGGGCCTGACCGGCTCCATCGTGCTCGCCGTCGACCCGGACGCGACACCGCCCGAGGCGGGCGGCCGTCCCCCCGGCGGCCCGGGCGGCGGAGGCCCCAGCCCCAGCCCTTCCTCCTGATCCGCTCCCCGCCCAAAGCGCTGAGCCAAAGCGCTGAGCTCGCCCCCGCCCGGTGGGCGGGGGCGAGCTCAGTCGCAGTCACCAGGTCCTGCACCCACGGGGCCGGGCGCGCGAGGTCGCTCACAACGGCGAGGTTCCTACGGCGGCCGCTCGCCGAAGTTCGACGAGTTTCGACTACCGCGAGCGGAATGCTGTCGGGTGCGGTCCGCCGCACGGGGCACCGGGCGGTGGCCTCCCGCTAGGAGAAACTCGCTGTCCGCTACGAGAAACTCGGCGCCCGCTACGAGGCGACCGTCCTCGTCGCGGATAGCGATGAACGGCTGTGACCAGCGCCATCGAGAGTGATCCAGTAACGGCGCTCTCTCCGGGAGCGTCGGAACGGAAATGAGCGGTAGCCGGTGACGCCGTACCGCTTCACCGAGGGGCTTGGCCGCGACCGTGCGCGGGCCGGGGAGTTCGCTGAAACGGGCGAAGGCCCTGCGCTGTCCCGTACGGGACCAGTGCAGGGCGCTTCGTGTGCCGCCCGAGACCTCCCGTAGGCACAAGGCGGCGGTGGTGCGGGCCCCTTGCGGGGACGCGCACCGGGGAACGCGTTGTTGCGGGGGCCTGAGGAGCGGCGCCCGGCCGTCGCCCCGTGAGTGATGAGGGGGACGATCGCCGGACGAGGGCTGGACGGGGGTATCTGTCCACGGGCGCCGATCGGCTTTTTGGGACCGGGGGCCGCTCCCTTTGGGGGTGTGGGCTGTGCGGCCCCCGGCCGTGTTGGAGGTGTTACTTCTGGTTCACGAGCTGGCCGATGAAGGCGTCCTTGGTGGCGTGGAGGGTGACGTGCTTGACGGCCTTGTTCCCGAAGGACTTGACCTGGGGGAGAGCGGTGATACGACCGCTGGCGTTGTTGCCCCTGACGCTGCCGGTGGCGTCGATGCGGATCGCGGCGTTGATGTTGAACACGTCGATGCTGCCCTTGGTGATGCCGGGGAGCTTGCCGATGGTCGGGTAGACAAGGGTGGCACCCTCGGTGGTGACGGGGATGTTGAAGATCTTCTCCGTCACGGAGAACGTCGCCGTGGTGGTGCGGGTCTTGTCCTTGACGATCTTGAAGGTCGCCTTGGTGACGAAGGTGACGTTCTTGTTGTAGCGGTCGACAGTGGTGACGTTGCGGATCTTGCCCCAGGCCTTGCCGGTGAGGGCCTTGTAGACCTTCTGGTCCTGAAGGGTCTTGACGAAGACCTGCTTCTGGTTCTTGTTCAGCTTGGCGAACTGGGCGGCGGCCTTCTTAGCGGCCGGGGTGCGCTGCTGCTTGAGGTACTTCTCGTACGCAGGGACGGTCAGCTTGGCCGCCGGCTTGGCCGGGGCGGCGTCGGCGGCGTGGGCGGCCGGAGCGAGGACGGCGAGCCCGGCAACGGTAGCGATGGTGGCAGAGGCGAGACGGCCGGTCGTGGACGTGAGCATGCGTGACTCCCTGTCGTATGGGCTTCTGTGTGATCGCTAACGACCCTACGTACGCGGTTCCTTGACCGAAATTGTCTCTTCAGGCACGGCCCGATCGGGCACTGCCTGAAGGTGCATTGCCCTCTCGGGCAACACCTTTTCGCGCAGCGCCTTTTTGGGGTTGTTCCCCAACTCTCCATCCGGACGGGCCGGATCGTCTCGCCTGCGCCGGGGTCCCCGCAGGTCGTGGCTCAGACGAATGAACCCCGGCCGGCGTCAACCCCGTGACCGCGCGCTCTGGTTGCCCGGCTGGTCAACCAGAGCGCCCAAAGGAAGTGCCGGCTGGCGCGGTCGCCGGAGGCGGGGTACCACCCCGGCGTCCGGTCAGTGGGTGGCGAGGAACTCGAGCGTGTCGATCACGCGGTTCGAGAAGCCCCACTCGTTGTCGTACCACGCGACCACCTTGACGTGGCGGCCGTCGACGCGGGTGAGGGCCGAGTCAAAGATCGATGATGCGGGATTGCCCGTGATGTCGGACGACACGAGCGGGTCCTCCGAGTACTCGAGGATGCCGGCGAGCGGCCCCTCCGCTGCGGCGCGGTACGCCGCCAGCACGTCGTCACGTGTCACGTCGCGGGCGACGGTCGTGTTGAGTTCGACGATCGAGCCCACCGGCACCGGTACCCGGATCGAGTCGCCCGACAGCTTGCCGTCGAGGTTCGGCAGCACCAGGCCGATGGCCTTGGCGGCGCCGGTCGTGGTCGGCACGATGTTGACGCCGGCGGCCCGGGCGCGACGGGCGTCGCGATGCGGACCGTCCTGCAGGTTCTGCTCCTGCGTGTAAGCGTGCACCGTCGTCATGAACCCGTGCTCGATACCGGCGAGTTCGTCGAGAACCGCGGCCAGCGGCGCGAGCGCGTTGGTGGTGCATGAGGCGTTCGAGACGATCGTGTGCACGGCCGGGTCGTAGGCGTCGGTGTTGACCCCGAACGCGAGCGTCACGTCGGCGCCGTCCGACGGCGCACTGACGAGCACCTTCTTCGCGCCGGCGTCGAGGTGGGCGCGGGCGGACTTCGCCGAGGTGAAGCGGCCGGTGGCTTCCAGGACGATGTCGACGCCGAGTTCGGCCCACGGCAGCTGCGCCGGTTCGCGCTCGGCCATCACCGTGATCCGACGGCCGTCAACGACGAGGGCGTCCCCGTCGACGGTCACCGGGCGCCCCAGCCGGCCGGCCGTGCTGTCGTAGGCGAGCAGCCGGGCGAGAGTGGCGGGCTCCGTCAGGTCGTTGACGGCGACGATCTCAAGGGCGCTGTCGCGTTCGAGCAGGGCGCGCAGCACATTGCGTCCGATGCGGCCGAATCCGTTGATGGCGATACGAGTCATGAATGATGTCCCTTCTCTTCGCCACCAGGCTCCTCCGCGGCCGGCGCCGCCGACAGTGGCGGTATCGCCACGGTTCAAAAGGATCCCGCCACGCGGTGCCGGGCAGGGTTACTCGCCCCGGGTGAAGGTGCGCCGGTATTCGCTCGGTGTGGTGCCGAGGATGCGCTGGAAGTGCAGGCGCAAGTTGGAACCGGTACCGAGCCCGACGTCGGCGGCGATCTGTTCGACGCTGCGCTGCGAGCGCTCGAGCAGTTCCCGGGCCAGGTCGATGCGGGCGCGCATCACCCACTGCATCGGCGTGTAGCCGCTCTCCTCGACGAAGCGCCGGGAGAACGTGCGCGGCGAGACCCCCGCCTGCCGCGCCAGTATGTCGAGGGTGAGGGGCTCGCCGAGCCGGTGCAGCGCCCACTCTCGGGTGGCGGCGAACCGCTCACCGAGCGGCTCGGGGACACTGCGCGGCACGTACTGGGCCTGGCCGCCGCTGCGGTAGGGGGCCGCAACCAGACGCCGGGCCGCGTGGTTGGACGCGGCCACTCCGAGGTCGCCGCGCAGGATGTGCAGGCACAGGTCGATCCCGGAGGCGGCGCCGGCCGAGGTGAGCACGCTGCCCTCATCGACGAACAGCACGTTCTCGTCGACCCGGACGAGCGGGTGCCTGGCCACGAGCGCCCGCGTGTAGTGCCAGTGCGTCGTGGCGCGCCTGCCGTCGAGCAGACCCGTGGCGGCGAGCGCGAAGGCGCCCGTCGAGATGGCGGCGAGCCGCGCGCCCCGGTCGTGGGCTGCGAGCAGTGCGTCAATGACGGCCTGTGGCGGGTCGTCGCGGTCCGGGAACCGGTAGCCGGGGACGAAGACGATGTCGGCCCACGCAAGGGTGTCGAGGCCGTGCTCGACGTAGTAGGCGAGGCCATCGCCGCCGGTCACAAGACCGGGTGTCGCCCCGCACACCCGCACCTCGTACGGCATGCTCGCGCGGGTCGTGAAAACCTGCGCCGGAATTCCGACATCGAGCGGCTTCGCACCCTCGAGCACGAGGACGGCGACGCGATGCTGGCGGGAGGCTGACACAGGAAGAGGTTACGTGGGGCGTGACGTCGATACGCCCACTGCGCGGACCGGGCAGACGACTCCACCTGCCGTTCGGGCGACAGTGTTCGGAAGCCGGTCACCCGGATGTCGGAGAAGTGGCCGAAGCAGCCACCGGGCGTCTCCGGGGAGTCGAGCACGCCCCATCCTTCTTCGTCGTTCCACTCGCGGACAGTCGCAGTCACCATGAGCGGAACTCTGCGGGCCCTGTGTGCGCCGCCACCTGTCCAGTACCTCAGCTTGGGAAGCGACGGCGCTTGGGCGGGCCGTATGGCCCTGACGTGCAGACACGCCCTGTACTCGGTGCGGTCGTGCAGGTCGGAACGTACCCCTGTCGACGGTGGTCGTCCGCTCTCACGGGCACGCTGTGGGCACGACTGCTGACCGCCGGCGGGTCCAGCGCCTCTGGGGACCACCTTGGAGCTGGCCGACCTCACCGACGAAGATGAGCCCTTCACCGGTGAGTTCGGCGACGACCACGCACAGGAACTGGCTGCAAACGTCCTCACCCTGCTCCAGGAGCATCTCGCTACCGGACCCGGAGGCGGCATCCGCGAAGTCGACGGCTCCCCAGCCTGAACCAGTCGCGACGCTCCGTCGCTGTCCGGATTCGGGGCCGTCTCTCGCTTCGTACGGTGACCGAATGGGCAGGGACGGGGACGCCCCGGCTGAGGCTGGTTGTGTCCGCGGGCGACGACGTCGGGCCGCGGCTGTGCTGCTGGGTGTGGTGGACGCTGTGCACGACCTGCCATCAACCCCTGCCCCGACCCCGGACCAGGCACCAACCAGCAAGATCTACACCAATCTGACGGAGTCCTACCGGCACCCGGCGGCGGGACTGGACTGCTACTCCTGGCCGGAGACCGCCATCTCCCCCAGCAGCGACCAGTCGTCCTGCGGAACGGTCATGTTGACGATGCGCGGCGTCTCGACCAGATGGGGCGGCAGCGTCTGCTGCGCAGCCTTGAAGTGCGCAGACTGCACATGCGCGGCCCCGGCCTCGTCGTCGCGGAAGGCCTCGACCAGGACGTATTCCGTCGGGTCCTCCACACTGCGCGACCAGTCGAACCACAGGCAGCCGGGCTCGGCGCGCGTGGCGCGGGTGAAGTCGGCGCTGATCTCGGGCCAGCGGTCGGCGTGCTCGGGACGGACTCGGAACTTGGCGGTGATGAAGATCATGAGATTCCTTCGCTGTTGTCTTTCGCCAATTCCACCGCGTGTGGCGCGGGGGAGGGGAGACGTTCGGGCCGGCGCAGTGCCGCCACTTTCATTCCACATGTGTCGTGTACGCGACGGTCAGGGTGACAAGCCGATCCGCGGGCGACCGCGGCTTTCCCCGCATTTCGGCCGGGGGCTCGTCGCTACAAGATCGTACGACCTCCGCCTGTGGTCGCCGGCTCGCGGACCCGCGAGTGCGGACGCGTCGCAGCGCTTCCGGCCCGGCGCCATCGCCCAACGCCCCGTGGCGAGCCGCCCGGTCGGCGGTCCGCCACGGTGTCGCGGGCAAGTGGCGCGGGCGTGCCCGCCGGATCACGAAGACCGGGAGTATCAACTTACCGTCCGCGTATGGCAGGACCTTGGCGCGCGGAAGATGGACCAGGACCTCCTCGCCCGCCGGGACCCCCTCCTCCCGCAGCGTCTTGGTCCTGACGAGCTGCCCGGCCATCTCCACCTCGAGCACCCGCTGTGCGCCGTGGTCCGTGACGCTTCGCAGTCTGCCGGTGAAGGTGTTGGGACCCGGGTCCGTGACGACCTCGACGCACTCGGGCCGGACGCCCACCTGGAGACCTCGCCGGTGCTGTGCGGGACGTCCCAGGCGGCGGACACCGTCCGGCCCTCGGCGTGAGAGTTTCCGTTGCCCCGGTCCACCGTCCTCCCGTCGGCCCTGGCAGGGCCTCGCCGATGTCGAACTCGGTACCGCGGAATGGGTCGGCTGGTTCGACAACCAGCGCCTCCCCAGCGCGATCGGTGACGTCCCACCCCACCAGCACGAGACCAACCACTACGCACAACGCCGGCCCAAACCGGTAGCTGGAGTCAACGCATAGAGTGGTATGCCCCGGGTTCAATAGGGCCGGGATGCTGGAGAATTGACTACCCGTCGGCCTCCGGAGGCCCGTTATGCCCCGCAGCTATCCGCCCGAGTTCCGCCGCCGTGTCCTCGATCTGGTCACCTCCGGCCGGAAGATCGCCGAGGTGGCCACGCTCCTC